>NZ_JAMXIA010000001.1:2742488-3084977 GCF_025457425.1 Chryseobacterium foetidum | reverse complement strand
CGAAACAAAAGCTCCACGGATTTGCTGACCTCTCAACGTACGGATCGGAATATTCTGTAAATTCGGGTTTACACTTGCCAGACGACCTGTAGCAGCCGTGGTTTGCGAGAAATTGGTATGAACACGTTTATCATCTTTATCAATCTGCGACGGCAACGCATCCACATAAGTTGATTTCAGCTTCTGATACGTTCTGTACTCTAAAATGTGCTGGATGATCTCATGCTTCGAAGATAATTTCTGAAGAATATCTTCCGACGTAGCGTATTGTCCGGTCTTAGTCTTTTTGGCTTTTGGGTCGAGCTGCATTTTTTCAAACAAAACCTCACCCAACTGTCGCGGAGAATTCATATTAAATTCTTCACCGGAAATTTCAAATATTTTGGATTCCAACTGTCTTAAATCATTATCAAGATCGATGCTTTCCTGAGCGAGCCATTTTTCATCCAAAGAAATTCCTTCCAGTTCCATTTTTGCTAAAACTTCCATCAAAGGCATCTCGATTTTGTAGAACAGATCTTCGAGATTTTCTTTCTTTAACTGTGGCGCAAACAATTCATATAACTGGAAAGTAACGTCAGCATCTTCGGCAGCATAATCCGTTTGTGTTCTTAAATCTGCATCTCTGAAACTTCCCTGATTTTTCCCTTTTTTACCGATAATGGTTTCAATGGAAACTGGTTTGTAATTTAAATAAACCTCTGAAAGATAATCCATCCCATGTCTGCCGTCAGGATTCAATAAATAATGGGCAATCATGGTATCGAACATGGCACCTTTTACGGTCATGTTGTACTGCTTCAGAACTTTATAGTCGTATTTTAAATTATGAGCTATTTTGATTAAATCTTCCTTTTCAAAAAACGGTCGGAATATTTCCAGGGTCTGCAAAACTTCACCCTGATCTGCTGAAAGCGGCACGTAATAGGCCAATCCTTTTTTGTAGGAGAAGCTCATCCCTACCAATTCGGCTTCCAGTTCATTTAAAGAAGTTGTTTCGGTATCAAAACATACGGCTCTTTGCTTTAAAAGATTCTGAACTAATATTTTCTGAGCTTTCGGGTTGTCTACAAACTGATACAGATGATCATTTTCCGTAATGGTTTCTTTGGTAGAAGTTGCCTGATCGAGTTCTTCAAAACTGGCAAAAAGATCGAGCTGTCCGACATTTCTGGCAACTTTCTGTTGCGGAGTTTCGGATGAAGACACCTCTGTTTCACTGATAATAATGCCATCTTTCTCCACAGCTGTCGTTTTTACGGTAAGTGTTTCCGCTGGTGCGAATGCTCTGTACAAATTTTCATAAAGTCTCCTGAATTCAATTTCGTCAAAAATTTCTTTTACTTTTTCGAAATCAGGCGTTTCGAGATCGTACTGTTCCTGATGGAATTCTACGGGAGCATCGCAGATGATGGTGGCTAATTTTTTAGATAAAATTCCACGTTCCGCAGAGGCTTCAATTTTTTCTTTGATTTTTCCTTTAAGCTGATGCGTATTGGCCAAAAGATTTTCAATGCTTCCAAATTCCTGAAGGAATTTCATGGCTGTTTTTTCGCCTACGCCATCCAGTCCAGGAATATTATCCGAAGAATCTCCCATCATCGCCAAGAAATCAATAACCTGCTTTGGATTTTCGATTCCATATCTGGCTTTTACTTCTTCTACTCCTAAAATTGAAATTTCACCGCCTCTGAAACCCGGTTTATACAGTTTAATTTTGTCAGTAACCAACTGGGCAAAATCTTTGTCTCCACTAACTATAAAACTTGTATAATTTTCCTTTTCTGCTTTACATGCAATTGTTCCAATCACATCATCAGCTTCGTAACCTTCAACCCCCAAACTTGGAACATGCATCGCTTCCAGAATACGATGAATATAGGGAATTGCAAATTTTATTGCTTCTGGTGTTTCACTACGGTTAGCTTTATAATCAGCATAGTCATTTGTTCGAATACTCGCCTGTCCGACATCAAAAATCACGGCTAAATGAGTAGGTCTTTCTTTTCTAATCAATTCAATCAAAGAATTCATAAAACCAAAAATTGCTGTTGTCTCCATTCCGGAACTTGTATACCTCTGGTTTTTTGACATTGCGTGATATCCTCTGAAAATCATGGCATAAGCATCGATAAGATAAAGCCTTTTGTCCTGTGTTGCGTCCATATTATGAATAATGAGCAAATATAAGAAAATGGGATTGTTTGGGGTGGGTTTTTATAGAGCAAAAAGAATTTTACAGATTATAAATTTTACAGATTACTTAAGTAATATAACAAATACCTAATGACTTTGGTATCGCATCAAAGTAGCCCTTTTTTCCAATTCCGCTAGCTTATGCAATTTTGAAATTAGATTTTGCAGATTGACAATACTTCTTTTCTATATATGAAAAGCCGAGGCATCAGGATATTTATTTTGGTTTTAATACCTTTTTTCTGTTTTTCATTCAAAATTATTTTTCGAACATATTTTTGAATTCTTCTTTTGGCATAAAAAATTTCAGATACTGTTCTACGAAGATAAGGTTAGCTTGTTCTGAAACTTTAAACGGATTTTTAGAGAAACCACCTTGCAGATTTAGAAGATCTATAGCAAATATTGGTACTGGATTTTCTTTTGTTCCATATTTTTTTGATTGCAACTGATCTTGATTTATTCTTACACTTAATAAATCACCATTTTCATTTCTTCGCAGTACCATATGCCTCTCTTCTGAATTGGAGTCAAAACCTTTAAAAAACATCAGAGAAAAATGTTTATTATATTTTTCAGAGTAAAATAAGTATCTGTATAAAAACGCAGAAGGATTTCCTCTTCTACTTAATCCAATAATATATTGTGTGGAAGACCTCTCCACCTCTGGCTTCAATCGTACAGTATCGATAAATGAGTGATTAATGTATTCAGTGACATTATTTTCTGTAACATTATTTCCTCGAAAAAAAAGAAAATTTACTAATAAGATAAATAGGGGTATTCCGATTAATACTCCGATAGCATAGCCCATTTTTTTCATTAAATTTATTTTTTATTAGCAATGACTTCAATATTGTTCTTTCTATCTAACAGTTCTAAATCATCTGCTTTTGCAAACGTTTCATCTTGCAAACTATTCTCATAAACATTCACTGATTGCTCTAAAGCAAAGCCCACAACCGCTCCGCCTAGACCAAGTCCTACACCTTTCAATGCATTCTTCCAACCGTAGTCTCTGAATGAGCGGGATGCAATATCTGCTGCCAGTTCCCGGCTTGCCTGTCGCGAAGAATCACCTGCAATCCCAGCATTAATGGCATCAGTGCTATATTGCGTCATCTCACGTGTTACCGCCTGATTATGCTGTGTAATACTATACATTTCACTGCTTTCTTCAATGGCATCTGCACCCAGCCCTATACTTTCTTCAGTGATAGTTTCTCCGGTTTCAGATTTAAATTTGTCCATATCATAAGTCGAATTTTCACCGTCTTCAAATTTAATATCACATCCGATAGCTATCAGCATTCCGGGAATATTTGCTCCCCCTGTTAAACCACCAATCAATCCGGCACCAAATTTACTGAGCGCCTGAGCTGTTATTTCCTTAGCATTATTATTACTGATAAAGTCTGCTGCCTGCTGAGCAATAGCATCATCGACAATCAATGTAATTTTACCGCCAACACTGCATGCCATAAAAGAACTGTTCAGCAATGCATTTTTGTCCTGAAATAATACATTGGTATGAAAACTTTCCCAATTTGATTCTAGTGTTGCATCGCAATCGTGAGCTTCTCTATAAAATCCGTATGCAAGAGCACCCACTGCACCCACTGCACCTATCACAACACCAGCTGTAGAAGTAGCAGTAACAGCTACCGCCAAAAGTGCAGGGGCAGCAAGCCCCCCGGCAGCCAACCACATATTCATAGGTTTTTTACAAACAAATTTTTCAGCTGTATTTCTGTCACCAACGGAAGAAAAATACGTTTTTTATCTCCTTTAAATAAAACCGAAAACTGTTCTCTTTCAATTTTTGTGGCAATTAATTTTCTTGGATTTGGATTTTGCTGCATGGTACAAACTACCCATGTGTTCTTTTCATTTTCATCCAAATTAAAATTCAAAAGTTCACCAAAAGCCTTTCCAGTCTGTCTAGATGTATCAACAGTATTAGGAGAGGGTGTTGCTGCTTTATTTTCTAAGACTATATTTTGATAATCTGATGGAAATTTAATTCCAAAAGTTTCTTCGACTTTTTTCAAAGAATTGATGTCTTTCAATTCTTTTTTATGTAACCATTTCATTCTTGATTACCATCATATATTATATTTATTTCAATAACCTGAATAAGTTATTCATTATAAAAAGAATTTATAAAATCTGTAAACGATTCGGAGACTAAAATGTAATTTTTATCTTCTAAGAATTCAGCTTCAATAATATGTATTTCTCCATTCTCAGATATTAGGAAAACATTCCCACCATTATCATATGCAAATGGAATTTTTTTTTCGAAAATGATTCCGCTTTTTTTATAGTCTGCAATAATTTGTTCGATAGGCAAAGAACCATACTTTATTGAATTAAAACCATTAATTGTAAAGATATTTTTCACTCCTTTTACGTACTCGTAAGGTGGGTAACCACCATTATAACTCAGATAATGTTCTACAAAATCTTTAGGAAGATTAATCTCATTTGTTTTTTCAAATTCTAAAATCTCAAATCCAGTTATTTGTTGCTCTGTCTGTTCAAATTCCATAATATTATATTTACCAAGTTTTAAATGTATAGGAATTACCTGTAGCGGCTTTATACTGGCTACAACCTCCAACATGCGAAATTCCGTTATGAGCCTGTTGCTTCACCAATTGCATGGTTCCTGTATTAGTTACCGGATCATAATCATCTAAATGATGCCACACATATCCTTTTGGTGTACTTTTTTGCCCTAAAGCTGCCAAACTTGCAGCTTCGAAATCCGTCTTATAATCTCCAGAATATTGTATAGGTAATGTATTTTTTTGTCCTGGCTTTACAGGATACAGTGCGTCACTATTTGCATACTTTAATCCACCATTAGGCGTTGCTTCTACTCCATTAAAACTTCTATCTTTTACTTTTTGGAGTTCCTCTGCACTAGCATACCCATTATGCACCAAAATTCCATCCTCAGTCACATAATAATTCTCATTATCCTCAATATCAAAATTATACACTTTTTCGTAATGAGGCAAGGTTTCAATGCTGATAATCGTAGCGTAATCTCCATCTTTTAAATGTATGAAAGTAAGCTTTGTATGGTTAATCATAAAAAAAGCCTATCTTTTGAGATAGGCTTTCTTATCTTGTGAAAAATCAAATGTCGTAAGTAGATTACGCAAGCGTTATATTCATTGATGCTTTTACTCTTTTTCTATTAATACATCATTTTTTTAATGGCTAGATTCGTTATACAACTTAATAGCTTTGTTTTATTTTCATTATAAAAAATTTATGAGAAAATAAAAATGTGAGAGCTTTATTAAAGAATTTCACTGCTTTCAACAGGCGTATTTGATTTTACTATATTCCCCATATCGTCATAAAAGTTATATCGCTCAAACTGACAATCTTTTAATTCATAATTTTCTCCATTACTGACTGCGAAATGTTCTCCGTTTTTTATTTGTGCAGTTTCCACATCGAGCAAAGCAGCTCCTTTTATAATCTGCTGTCTCCATCCAATTATATCTTTTGAATATGATAATCCATAAAATCTTTTTTCATCTGGGGTGATTATGATAAAATTTTCATTCAAAACACCACCGTTTTTAGGAATCAATGGTGTATTAGCAGCTGCTATTGCATTAACAAAATTATCTTTATTAATTTTTCCAATATTGCTTTTAATGTGAATATATCTATATTCTCTAAGTTCAGATTCTTCTTTCCCAGGAAGATATATCTTCTCTACTTTCATAATTTAAGGCGTTATTTCAAATTTTACATTAGTGATGCCATTTTGACTAAAAACTTGTGAATAATGATCAGCTAAATCTTGGCTATTTGTATGATATATTACTTCATCAAATGCATTAGAATATTTTTTTGCCTGACTAAGCATTTTGTTTTGCTCTGTAATTGCCCAAGGCTTTGTATCAAGAGGATTTCTCAAAGATTTGTTCCAATCTTCCACAAATTTTGCTTCAATAGCTACTGTTTTACCATTTATATTAACAACATTATCTGCAACACCGTTAACTAATTGCCCATCTACTACCGCAGAGTACTGTCGTGAATTAAAATTTGCAGCGCCTCCATATAAATCCTGAATATCATCCTCATATTGTTGTGCTTTATCTATGGCTCTATATCGCCCATTATGCACCAGGATCCCATCTTCAGTCACATAATAATTCTCATTATCCTCAATATCAAAATTATAAACTTTTTCGTAATGGGGCAAAGTTTCAATGCTGATAATTGTAGTGTAATCACCACCTTTTAAATGTAATAAATCTCCGGCTCTGAGGTTTCCCGCTTCTATCCATTCATCATTGCAGAAAAATCTACATTACATTTGTATATTAAAAAGCAACCAAATCTTTAAGGTTGCTTTTTTTGTTTAAATATAACTATAGAAGTTTGTACAGAATAATGTTACCTTTTATTCAATTTTGTAAGTTATTGAACCAAAACTTTTGTTATTTTATGCAAATCACGCTATTACTAAATAGTTTCAATGGTAAAGAAATTTATTCCAATAAATACTATCCATTTAATAGTACTTCCCACTCTTCAAAAGAAAGAGGGGGTAAACCTTGTTTCTCTCTCTGCTCATTTTTAATTTTTACTGAAATTGGTGTAATCTTCACTCTACTATTCTTCTTTGCAATTTCAATCTCTTGTTGAGAAGGAAGCTCAGGTAAAATTAATTGGTTTGTATATTCTTCTATACTTTCAGCAACCTTTTTCGGCCATTTATCAACTCCCTCAAGTCCCCAATCATCAGTTTCATGAAACCAATAATAAAGCTCGTCAGACTTCTTGTTCATACACAATAAATCTCCGCCATCTATACTTCCTACAGGAAAAATTTCATCAGGCATTCTATTTACATACGTCTCGTAATTCTCTGATAAACTTTGGTATTTATCTTCTGATATTCCAAAAAAATAATTTAGATTAAATTCAAGGTTATTTTTTTTATAGAATGTTTTAACGGGCTTACAGACATTATAATCCAGTATGAGTTGCTTGAAGCTTATAGGAAGCTCCAAATCATATCTCAATTCAAAACCCTTAATTTTTCCAATCAAGACCTCTTTGTCTAATTCTACTAATGTTACTAATTTATTCATATTATTTATTTTAAGGCAAAGTTCCATCTCTTAGACCAGAGGCTCCTCCGGTATGTGGAAAATTACCGTTAATTGATTTAGGAACTAATTGCATTGTTAATCCATCTTCGACATGATGCCAAACATATCCTGCTGGAGTTTCCGTGTAACCTGCAGCTGCATTAGCTAAAGCTTCGTCATGTGAATACTTTCCATTCATACCTGTTACTGGACTAACTTCATCAATTGCATGTGGCGAAAAATCTGGATAACCTGCAGAATTATAAGTGACAGAATCTCCGTTAATATCTGTATAAGTTGTACTACCATCAGGATGATTGATTGTTTTGGAATGATCAATTTTTTTGTTTGTAGATGAAGGGCTTCTTGGTTTACACCCATTATGCACCAAAATCCCATTCTCAGTCACATAATAATTCTCGTTGCCTTCAATATCAAAATTATAAACTTTTTCGTGATTGGTTAAAAGAAAAAACAGACTGTATTTAAAACAATCTGTTTATTTTTAAAATCTCTATTTCTATTTTTCTGATAATTATTGAATAGATTCCGTTTTTCATTTATTAATAAAAGAATTAGAATATCTAAATACTATTTTTATTTTTTAAAGTATTTTTCAAAACTGTTGATATAAAATTTCCTTTATTTCTACTAAATGAAGCAGTAATTAAAGTATGCGGAGAAATCGGAGCCGGGACATTTTCACTTATAACTATCGGTAATCTGTAGTATGCATTTTTTTCATTATTTAAACCAATTTCCCAATGCCCTTCTAAATTTCGTCTAAATACACCTCCAATGTAGCAGACAACGAGATCAAAAATATCTTTATTTTCATCACTCAACAGATTCTCTTTTGTTTTAAATTTTTCTAATAACCATTCTTCAACATAATCTAATGAATCAACAGAATAATCTAAATCAACATTCATTTCTTCTCTAAAAATATTTACAAACTCTTCCTCCTTATCAGATAGAGCAAAAACCCATTCTTCAAAATCATCTTTCGTGATATTTTTCATTATATATTCATTTTATTATTTTACATGTACCACTCTTATACCTGCTTCTCTGAGATCGTCTAATAATGGTTGACTTGCACCACCTTCTATTCTCCATTCAATATCCCATCCTTGCTCAACGAGTTGTCGATCTCTCGCTATTTCTGATCTAATTTCTTCTGTTCTGGAAAAATAATCTCCAGTTTAACCTCTACACCACGCATATCATCAACATCTGCTATATCTAATCTTCTAGGTGTGCCATTAACGTCTACAGTTACTTCTCTTTTCCCCCAGCCAAGTTGATCTCTATATGCATCAGCCGCTGCATTTCCTCTTTTAGCGTTAAGCATATTTGCATTATAAACATTGCTCCATCTATCATAATTCCATTGTCCCCCATTCGCTTGATATTCTTCCCATCTTGACGCTTTATGTTCCGGAGAACCTGCAGCATACCCATTATGCACCAAAATTCCATCCTCAGTAACATAATAATTTTCATTACCTTCAATATCAAAATTATAAACTTTTTCGTAATGAGGCAAGGTTTCTATACTAATGATGGTAGTGTAATCGCCACCTTTTAAATGTACTAAATCTCCTGCTTTGAGGCTTCCTGCTGCGATTCATTCATCATTACAGAAAAATCTACATTTCGTATGTATATGAAAAAAGCAACCAAATCTTTGGTTGCCTTTATTTCATTCTAATATTGAAGCTTGTCTAGAATAATGTTGCATTTTATGCTAAATTTTTCTGGGTTTCTTTTAATTAGTCCTTTACTTAGTTTTTCTATAAATTGGAGGTCTATTTTTTTTAACGATTGAATGTTATTAATTAGCATCTTAAAAGATTCATCATTGTTTATTATTCTCAGAAAAAATGTTTCTGCCCAATCATAAGAATCATTATCTAATTTTTTTAAAAATGGGATAACATATAAAATATATTTTTCCAAACCCATTGTTTTGGAGAAATACTCAATAGCATGCACTGTTGAAAACATCACTTCATCATTTTCAGTAGCATCTAAAAATCCATTAAATAATTTACCTATTGAATGATGATCTTCTTTTACAAAAAGACTGTCTAGAGCATCTTGATAATTATCTATCTCTTCGTTGTTGCTCATCAACCTATTATCAATAAGTTGTTGCAATATAGTTTCTTCTGTTCTCATATTTTTTTATTTTCCAAATGCACTGGATATTTAGTTTGGTTTTGTTTAATTACCTCTAATAATGAATTTCGTATATTTTCATTATATAGCCCTTGCTCTTGATATATTCGTCTAGCATCTCTAATATCATGAGCCAATGCATCTCTCGGAGTCAGATTCCAATAATCTTCTTTTTGTGCTTGAGTCATATTACTACCATTTGTAGCAGTCTGTCTATGTCTTCCACCAACTCCAGGATGAGGATGTTCCATATTCATCGAAATTCCATCATTTCTTGTATAACCATCTATATTGTTTCTACTCATATAAGCATCAGATGGCATGTGATGAGGAGTAATATTGTCTCCTAATGAACCATTATCACTCAAGTCACGATAAGTTCCAACATTTCCTTCTCCGTCTAATATTCTATTTCCATCAGTTGCATCATCGGCAATCTCATCAACATTATTATACCCATTATGCACCAAAATTCCATCTTCAGTCACATAATAATTCTCATTATCCTCAATATCAAAATTATAAACTTTTTCGTAATGAGGGAAATCTTTAAAAGCTTAGCAACAATCTTTCCACTTTTTAATAATAAAATGAGTTTTTATCTTGATGATAAAAACTCATTTTATTATTAAAAACAATCAATAGTTCTATAAAAGATCTTTTACCTTTATAATATTTTCCGAAATTTCACTTTTTAAATTATCATTTTCAGACTTCTCTAATTCCTTGAAGGATTTAATAAAAAACAGTTCTTTTAAGTACGGGATTATTGATGCTACAATTAAATTTTCATCATTTTTATTTTCAGCTTCTTTAACCTTACTCTTATTTAATAACTGTCCCAAAAGCCTTCTCTGGAAAGCTTTATTTTTTATTTTATTTAAGGATTCATCGTTTCCATAATCTAATGTAGCTAAAATTTTATCTTTTAACTTTTCATTTTTAAAATCATCAATAAATAACTTTAACAAGATAATCCCTTCAACCCAAGTCCATTTATTGTAATCTCCATCAAATTTCATTTGATGTAATAAATCAAAAATTTGTTCCATCGAATTTAAATCTCCTATGAAATAGTAGCTATACGCTGCCATCATTAGATTTTTTAACGTTTCCGGGTCATTTAAATCATTCTTATCAAAATTTCGAAATATGTCAATGAAAGGCTTTCTATTTTCAAACGTATGCCTAATCTTTTCAAAAGTATTTTCCATATTAATCTGTAATTATTATTTTAACTATTGTTCCATCGGGATATTTTCGTAATCCATTTCCAATAGCACTTCCTGCACCCCTATTGTCTGAAGGATTTATGTATCTTACACTTGCACCATCACCTCCTTCAGTAAACATGGCCATTGGCCATTCATCTCTGTCAAAACCAGGTTTTGTAGGAATTCCATCCAATGATGCAGCTCTGTTTGCATCAGCCATTGTTCTGTCTATTGTTATTAAATCAGGATGACCATTCTTTATTGCATCCTCAATATGTGCTGCGGTTTCAGGATAATCGGACTTACTTATGCTAATTTCTAAATCGTGAGTTAACTCATCAACTTCCCTAACAGTGGCTTTTGGTTTATATCCATTATGCACCAAGATCCCGTCTTTGGTTACATAATAATTCTCATTGCCTTCAATATCAAAATTATAAACTTTTTCGTAATGAGGCAAGGTTTCTATGCTGATAACTGTAGTATAATCGCCACCTTTTAAATGTAATAAATCTCCTGCTTTCAGACTTCCCGCTTCTATCCATTCATCATTGCAAAAAAAACGGTGCTCGGGAGTAACACGAACAAATTCTCCGGTTGGTAATTCCATGGAGAGCATGTGCTGCGTATATCTTTCGTGTTTTGTAAGAATCGGTTTGTATTCCTCTTGTTTTGTTTCTTCATTGAAAGTGAGTACGAAATCTCCTTCATATAAATCTTCAATATTAGCCAATCCATTTTGGGTATGAACTTTTGTTCCTGCAGGAAAGCATACCAATGTTGCACCTTTTGCTGCAAAAATTCCTAATATAAGACTTACTCCACTCTCCTGTAATTTTTCAATGGCGCTTTTATCGCTGCTCCAAATATTGTACTGCTCATAGTATGCTCCTCCAATTCCCAGTCCACGCATGGTTTTACAGAAGAGTGAGGCATTTTTAAAACCTTTAAAAGTAAACTGCTCAATTAATTCTTTTCTTGCCGTATTGGCAAACTGTTTACCAAATTCACGCCCGAAAGTCATAGCAGTTTGTCGTGCTCCCGTTACTCCGGCTGCTGTGGTGGCTCCGGCGGCACCTCCCACCATTCCTACAGCTCCACGACCGGCAAGAAATCCGAAAGCAAAATTGGCTACGTGACCAAGATTGGTGAGGGCAGCACTTCCCCAGGCTTCCCATGCAGTTTCTTTTGGTGTAATCATTCCTCCTTCTGCAGGGCACATCATGATTGACGATAATGTCAGCGCTTTTTTATCCTGTATTGAAAATTGCTGAGCTGTTTCAGTCCAAACTCTCGTGGCTGCTGCTGCTTTACATTTCAGAGCTCCTATCGCAACTGCTGCTAAGATAGCTGCTGCAATAATTGCCGCAACCAGCCATCCCGGACCAGGAATCATTGCACAGATTCCCACAGCAATTCCCGCAACGGCTCCTGCTATAAATGCTGTTTTGCCCAAACAGATAAAATTATTGCCTTTCAGGGTATCAAGCTCTGTGGCTGCTTTATCCCCACTGAACGTAACGAAATCCTGGCTTGTGACTTTCATCTTTTTAGGAGACATCCCTTTGTCACAAACAACATAATGTTTTTCGGTAAGATATTGTTCGTCTGCCATACTGTTAGAATTCTAATTTCGTATCCATATAACAATGATAATAGAAGAATTCGCCCAGCTGTTCTGTAATTGTAAAATCAGACTTCAGCAAGATTCTGTCATCATATAAGTACTTTCCTTTTACTTTGTAATCGGGATGCATGTAACTGTCTTTTGCAAACTCCCGTAACCTTCGGATCATTTTATCATCTCTGATCATCATGCCATCAACATTCCATTCGCTCATCTGCTGCTCATTCAGTTTTTCATTAACCGAAATGTTTACCGGAATCACAACGCCGGCTCCAAATCTGTCCATGTCTTCTCTTTTCTGATAGCTTTTACTGCCTTCAGCAAGCGGCTCTTTTCCGAAAATATAGAAGAACTGATACAGAAAGTGAATGTATCTGATGCTTTTGATCTCCATTTCTTCATTGGTAAGCTCATACTCTTTGGCTCTGATTATTTCGTAGGCCTCGATTGGATGAGCATTGGTAAGCCAGTCTTTTACTTCTTTCCATTTATCACGAATCATTTCACCATTATAAATCTTTGCAATCTCACCTTTCCTGTTAACGCCCACTTCAAGGGTTTTGTAGATACTGCATACTTTATTGGTCATTTCAGCAATTTGTACGATTAATGGATCTTCGTACATTTCAAGATTATATTCGTTTTCGGTAATTTCAAAAATGTGATAATCTTCATTAGGATCTTTTCCTTTGTAAGTAACTGAAGTTTTAATATTAATTTTATAATTACTGTCTAAACTGTGAACTTTAGTTTTTCCACTAATATCTGTGTTATATAAATATGCTTTTCCTACTTCCATCAGAATTTACTTATTAATATTGACTTTACTTCCGTTAATCTGCACCTCAGTACTTCCTGTTACTTTTACATTTTTCCCTCCGACTGTCGTTTCATTAGTTGCGGAAAGATTGATCGACTGCGTTGCATCTACTTTAATTTCCTTACCATTGATTGTAATTTTACCTTCTTTATCAATGACAATGGTACTTGCTCCTACAACAATTTTAAATTCTGTACTTGCAGTAAGCGAAACCTTTCCTAATTTATCCATTTGCAGAACAGAGTTTCCACCCACATCAATCATACTTGTATTTCCAGCCTTTATGGAATTGTCATTAGCAACATTAACAGAATTATTATTTCCTACAGTTACAGTTTTATCATTATTGGTATTCGTTGTCGCATTTCCTGCCCCGTCAAATTTCATATTGGCACCGCCCTGATCGGTAAGGAATACCGAACCTGCACCATCATCCAGTTCCAGTTTATTACCACTTCGGCTGCTTAAACTTTCATCATTTTTTAATTCAGTTTGGAAATATTTTTTTTGTCACAAAGTTAGAAACAAGACAATCGTTTAAAATATTAATAGGACTTTAATATTTGCTTTAAAATAAGCAAAGAGCAGGTTTTGCCTGCTCTTACTCTTATAAAAAATTCTCTCTTTTAATTTATATAATTATATAAATTGATTACATTTCTCCATTTGCTCATAAAAAATAATTTGCATTTTTAAGTTGACTCTCACTATATTTTTCCGGATACATCAGATTCTGCAAATAGTTTATTCAAAAATTCTCTTAAACTATTTTATTTTATTTAACCAATGTACCATATCGTAGGGATAGTATTGATTATCTTTGAAACTGCTATCGTCCAATGCTAATATTTTTACAATTGCAGCAATTTCCCATGCCCAATACCCGGAATAAAAATCTGTTTTATGGCTGTCGTAAGATGTTTGAAGGTTCTCTTTTGTGTAAAAATACTTCTCTAATGATTCTTTTGCCAAAGTTTCAGATTCCTGTACTGATGAAGATTTTAATATCTGAGCCAGCTTCTGAATATAAATTTCAGCTGGAAATTGCAATTCTGTAGAAATGGGATGTGATGGATACTGAGAATGTATTAAACGGTCTAAAATATAATCTTCATAACCCTCTTCTACATACCGTTCGGATATTTTCTTGAAAACATCTTTCTCAATTCTTAGTAAGATACCTATAGACAATATTTTTAAACTAAATTGGTATGAACCATTAATTAAATCCTTATTGATACGTTCCTGGTAGTATTTTATATAATCTCTATAGTAAACTTGCCAATCTTTATCTATAGTGACTCCCATACTATACCAAATAGACGGTTTAGTATATATCCCTTCACTAAGACCTCTTGTACTATTTTTGATTCCACGTTCATTATTACTTTTTTTGGATTCCGCATACGCACTAAGTATCCTATCACTATTAGGTTTTATTCTCTCCAGAAAGTTATAAAAATATTGTGAACTCTGATTTATGTCTCTACTTTTCAATTCATTTATTTCTTTCGGAATCTCATTTTCCTCATTCTTCTTATTAATATTTTGTTGATTTTTTAAACCAAATAAATTACCAAATAATCCCATATTACAATATTTATAACAAATTTAACCAAATATACTAAAATAACCAGTCCATAACTTTTGAGCCAACACCACTTCCAATGATTCCACCAACTACTCCTCCTACAATACCCCCTACAACAACTCCTACGGGTCCTCCAACCGCTCCTATCGTGGCACCAAGTTGAGCACCAGCCCATGCACCAGCCGCACCACCGATTGCAGAACCTGTTGCCTGTTGAGTTTTGTCTCCAAACTCTCCTTCTTCATACGCATTCCCTTCACCATCTTTATGCTTACCTTGTCCTTCTTCACCTTGCACTTTATTTTAAGGAGCAGCATCCTCTTCTTTGGGTTGGTTGACATTCTAATTAAAAAAGCCGCCAAATTGACGACTTAATAGTGCTATTATTTTTTTACAATCTTTTCTTACCAATTATCGAAATTATTTATATCATCCAGTGTTCGAACTTGTGGAAATTCTTGCTCAATTTCTTCTTTTAGAAATGATTTAAACGTAATGTTTTCATTTTTCCTTTCATATAAATAGAGACCTTTCTCTTTGCTAAAAAACAAGCACGTTTCACTTTCATCTTCTCCTTCAATAAAACTCAGCAAAAAATCATTTGTTGGGTCTAAACCATTTTCTGTTGCAATTTCTTGAACATCCTTCCATTCATTTCTAAAAAGTTCGGTTAATTCCTTTACCTCTTCTTTATATAATTCTAAAGATATCATAATATTATAATTAAATTTAATTCTTTTATTTTAAAGGCGTTTTTACTGTATGAAGATGACCATCAAATGCTTTTTGACACATTGGACACATCGGTCTTGTAGCACCTATTTCTTCAACTGTCGCACCCTGTGCTTTTGCTTCTCTTAAAATGGTTTGTTCAGCATCATTTAATCTATTTTGAGAATTACCTTCTTCCACTTTATTTGTAACTACTTTTTCTGTTCCCGCAGCTTTTCTGATTCGTGGCGGAACGTAACCTTTTTTACCTGCAGCAGCCACCCAAAGCTCAGTAGATCCGTCGGCCAATTTAACCTTGGCAACTGAGTAAGTCGTTCTGCTCGCTTCACCTTCAGTCATGGTTTTCTGAACATCATCAATTTTATCAACTAATGAATGTTCATGAGCATTCCCTTTAACATCATTTTGTCTATTTTGTTTTTCATCGCCTTTCCCTTTATTTTGTGGAGCACTATCCTCGTCTTTGGGTTGGTTGCCATCTTCTTCTCTTGGCTGATTTCCCTTTTCTTCTCTTGGACTATTATTACCATCCTTATCTCCCTGAGGGGTGCCGTCTTCTGCTGGTGGTTTAGATCCTTTCGCCTTAATGTTTAACAAATATAAGAAAAGTAAATAATCGGATGGTTGCGCCTGACCTGTAAAAATTCTCTGTGCCATTCCAATTTCGGGAACGCCACCATTGAGCAGTGCTTCTCCGGCATCACCGGCATCCTGTACATTCCCATACGCATGCTCATTAGCCAGAGAATTTAATCCGAATAATGCTCTGCTTCCTCCCCAGATTCCCGTAAAACCTCCTGCAACATTAGACAATACACTTGAAAATGTGGGTGCTGCAATGGCAAGCGAACCGCCGGCGAGACCTGCCGCCAAAAAACCACCTGCTCCCACACCTGCTCCTCCCAAAGCACAACCTGCAAGCTGGGTTATATAATTGAAGCCACCTAAGGCAAGAGCATGTGTCCAGCTTTTTACTTCCGGAGCAAATTTTACAACACCACCAATAGAGCAGGCCATTGTACGGTCACCAGTTATTGCTGATGTACCGGTAAGAATCATATTATCTTTACTTCCGTCCCAGGTTCTGGCTGCTGCGTTTTTCTGTCCGCATTTCAAAGCACCATCTATAGCGGCTATTACACCTCCTGCTACACCTGCTGCTGCACCAATAGCCATCATTCCTATTAAACCAATAGCTGCTACACCACCTGTTCCTACGATCAAAGCTACTACCACTACCACTGCAACGGCAGTAATAATAGCAGCCAAAAGCATATTCTTGGTGCATCCGAAATCTATCCAGCTGCTGGTAGCTGTGTCTGCAACAGTGATATATACCTCACCGGAACTTTTCTTGTTGCTTTTTCTTGTTCCCTGCAGCTGTGCCGGAACCGCACCACTTGAGCACATCCAGAAGTCTTTTTCGGTAATGATTTTATTTCCCATGTCATACTTTTTTTAAAATTTGCTTTCTGGAATAGGTAATCCATCTATTTCGGTCTGCAATTTTTTTGAGTTCAAAAGCATACGTTTTCCGGATCTTAAAACTTTCGCTTTCTTGATTAAAATTTTTCTCAAAAAAAACACAAAATGCTTTTGAAGCTATAGCCTTATCATTAGAAAATCTAACCTCAAGACTGTACTTTCCAAAGGAAACTATTCTTTTGAAAGAACATGAATTAGTTTTTTGCTGTAAGGTATTCATCAGACATTTTGTATTTCAGGATTTCATCACTGTAAAAAGTGTATTTTAATTTAGCATAAAGCTCTTCAGGATGGGCTATTTCTTCTCTGTTTAAAGAAGCTTCGATAATGCGGCCTGATGACTTTTCTATTCTGTAAATGCCTTTCTCAATTAGAGATGTATCCAACTTTTTAGTATCAATCTGATTGGCAAACTGAATATATGCCCGGTTGTAGAAACCAATATTCAAAAGTAAAGATGGCTCCGCAAAAGATTCAATAATAATTTCATCTAAACTGAGCAGAGGATTATGCGCAAAAGAAAGATGATAACTCCAGTTTACGTTTGCTGAATTAAAAATATTTAATGAATTTTTGCTAAATCTTCCGGGAACTTTTTTACCATAAACCTTATTGAAGAAAATCAAAAAAAACTCGCTGCTCTGTATATTCTCAATCACTTTATTTTTGTTTGTAAATACATTATCATTAAGAATAATTGCATTTTTAATTTCAGGATTATTGGCTGCAATACTCTCCATCTCACGTTTAGTTTGGTTCCATTTAGACATGATAACATGCATATTCAACACCTCAATAATTGTACCTTCATGATTGATTTTGATATGAAGCTCATTATACAGTCGCGAAAACGCATTGGTAAGCGATGCAACTTCTTTAATTAAAGGATTATTAGAATTCAGCAGAATATGATCTAGCAATATGAGCTTTACATCGCAATATTCTTCTGAAATATTAAGAATACTGAAATCCCATCTCATTTGTGATGAAGATGTCATGTGTACATTTACTGCCTTAATATCAGAATCAATGACCAGTATATATTGTTCATTAAAGATTTTTTTAATCTCAAAGTTTTCGTTCATACTTACCATTTTTAGTTTATAAAAGCATCACCACCATCAATTTTGGTTTGACCTCCTCCAATATGATTAGCAGGTGAACTAAGATCAATACCTTCAGTTGCTGCCAAACCAATTCCCTCCGCGCCAATTCCTATAATTTTTCCACTTAAAATAATAGTACCATCAGATTTGAGTGTGATAGAACTTGATCCTGTTTTTATTGTAACATTAGTATCACACTCCAAAGAAATATTTCCTGCACTATCCATCGAAAACATAGAGTTGGCAGCACCTCCGCCTTTTCCTCCCACATTAATTACATTTGTAGTTCCAGCAGAGATTTTATTATTGTTTCCCACTTCCAGACTTTTATTATTTCCAATAGTTTTTGTATCATTATTATTGGCATTAAAAGTCGCATTTCCAGCACCATCAAATTTCATATTGGCACCGCCCTGATCGGTAAGGAATACCGAACCTGCACCATCATCCAGTTCCAGTTTATTACCACTTCGGCTGCTTAAACTTTTGATATTATTCCCGGCACCGCCGCCACCGCCAACCCCACCATGAAACATTCCTCCCATTACAAAAGGTCTGTCTGGATGCTGATGAACGAAATTAACAACTACCTGATCACCAATTTCGGGAATCGCCATAAATCCTCTGTTTTTACTTACCTTATCGCTTCCACCGGCGTCCGGAGTCATTACGCGGATAAACTCTGAAGTATCTGAACCGCTTTGCCAGTCAAACTGAACTTTCACCCTGCCCTGATTTTTTGGATCGGCATTTTCTGTGACTTTTGCAAACTGAGCTTCGGCTTTAGGACTTTCAAATTCGGGTCTTGGAAGGTAACCGCTGTCTGCTGCGATGGCTTCAAAAGTCCCGGTGTAGTAACCTCTGGCATCTACCTCATGTGTGACATCGGTAATCAGTAATTTTGTGAAATATGCTGTTTCGCTGCTGTCATTTTTACGCATTTCGATATCAGCAGCACAGCCGGGATACAGAAACGGAACCGTAGTATTCCCCGAAGTAACAAATACATCTGAAGCTTTACTTCCGGCAGTTCCTTTCTGGGAGGCATCAATATCAGTAAATGATGCTGCTTTAATAGGTGCAACTCTAAGGGAAGGTGTTGTAAAAGTTTTCTGTGAAATATCGTATGCTCTTTTTGCAATATCTGACGCATGCGAAATTGAAGATTTTCCTGTTGTCAGTTTTTCATTTTTACTACTATTATAGCCATAAAAGGTAGGATTTACGTGCTGCGCTTTCATGGTAATGCTTACATCACTCACGCTGCTTCCGTATACGAGTTTTACAGGTTTTTCCTGAGGAGGAAGTTTCCCGAAATGCAGCACTTCGCCGTCATAGAAAAACTGCTCGCCATAAGCTTCTGCAATTCTTGCAAGATAGTTGTAATGCGTTTCTTCGTATTGAGAGCTGTAGGAAACATTGCCATACTGAGCATCTACTCTGAAATCAAATTTATTGGAACTGAAGGCTTCTTTAATGACCTGATCTGCAATTCTGTTAAGACTTATTTCCTGTGCACCACCAAAGCTTTGGATGTGTGGGGCTGCATCAAGAAGCACCGTCGGGCTGTATCCTTTCAATACAATATTTCCCAGACTGCCTTTTTCCTGACTAAAACCTACTTCTGTAATGACACCGACAAAGTTTCTTTCGGGACCACCTTCAACATCCTTATATTTAAAAATAACAGTAAGTCTCTTTCCTAAAAAATTCTGAGCCTCGCCGAGCTGGTAATTTTCTGCGTTGCCCAGGCTGTCATGAGCAAGAGTAAGGCTGAACTGATGATGTTTTACAGCGCTTTGTTTCAGGGTGAAATGCTTGAAGTGTGCGATGGTATATCCCTCTACTACAACTTCCAGTTTTACCACTCTGTTGATTCCCAAAATCTGACTTGTAGAGATTGAGCCTGCATTAAGAATTTTGGAGGTCGGCTGATTTGACCATAATTTATCATTTGCAACAGCTTTATTTTCCGGTAGCAAAGGCTGGTTCATAAACATTCCTGATGCTGCTGATGCCGTACCCGCCGCAGACTGAGCCTGAGAAAATTTCTGACTGACTTTCTGAGCTTTACCACCCACCTTCTGTAGCTTCTCGTTGGTTTTATCAACAGCCTGTGATGTTACAGTATCTTTAATATTCTCAATCTCCGAAGACGGTTCTACACCTTTTGGAACTGTTATTTTTGCAGATTTATTGTCTTTGAACATAGCTGATTTTTCTATTTGTGAATTTAATTTTATCCTTTAAAAGAAGGTGATTAGAAATTTCTACAAATTAAAAGATGCACGAACCGAAATCCTGAATCATTTTGAAATCACCTTAACCAAAGAATAGCCCACTTTTTACAAGCATGCTATTCTTTTTAAATTTTGATTTTCGTGGAACTGATTTTCTGCTGTTAAGATGATGGCCAAAGCCCTTCGTACGCAGAGTTTCCGTAGTTAATTTTTTCTGCTGTGATTACGAAACTTACGTACATTGAGTTTTCGTCTGTACCGTCAAAATCTACTTCATGCTGGATTACGTAACCGTTTTCCCAGTTTAAAGTAATTAAAGTTCCTTCTTCGTGAGATTTGTTGAAAGTAATTTCTCCTGTGGTAGGTTTGTATTTTCCGTTAAGGAGAGATTCCAGAATATCAGATTTTTCTGTTGCTTCTACCGTAACTTTGATGATTGCATTGGAAGGATCTGATGCCACACGTCCTGAAACGTCTGTCGATCTTGACACACTGTAATGCAGTTTCAGTAATTTCTGTCCTTCACCGCCGTTGAATTTTAAGATTCCTCTTGAATTGAGTGCCATAATGTAATTTTTTTATATTAATAAATATGTGATTATTGTTGTTGGTACCTCAAAGATAAAGCCATATGATAAGAAAACGAAGTCATAAGACATTTATTTACAAAATTGTAGTAGAACTACGACTATGAATCTTAAAAACTGTTAAATATTGATTTACAACATTTTCACAACAAAAAAGGCCGCCAGATAATTCCGGTGGCCTTCGTCCCTTAATAACTATAAAACTCTGATGAATTTTCTTTCTATGCCGACGGCCAAAGACCTTCGTAAGCAGAATTACCATAATTGATCTGCTCTGCACTGATCACGAAGCTTACATACATTGAGTTTTCGTCTGTTCCGTCGAAAGCGACTTCGTGTTGAATTACGTAACCGTTTTCCCAGTTCAAAGTAATCAATGTACCTTCTTCGTGAGACTTGTTGAAAGTGATCTCTCCGCTGGTTGGTTTGTATTTTCCGTTCAGTAAAGACTCAAGAATGTCAGATTTTTCTGTAGCTTCCACAGTTACTCTGATTAATGCGTTCGAAGGATCTGAAGCCACACGTCCTGAAACATCCGTAGATCTTGAAACGCTGTAGTTCATTTTTAAAAGTTTCTGTCCTTCGCCTCCGTTGAATTTTAAGATTCCTCTTGAATTAAGTGCCATAATATAAATTTTTTGGAATTAATATATTGTAATTTGTTGTTTCCTGTAGTTCAAAGATAAAACCACCTTTCCATTTAAATACTCAAAATATCAATTATTTGAGATTTTGTAGTAGAACTACGATTTTGTGTAGTAGAATTACGACAGTCAAAATCAGAGATTAAAAACCAGTTCTGAAGGTTATCAATTGAAAGGGTTTTATTTTAAGTCAGATGCTGAATCTATTAGCAATTTTTTCAATTGAATTTAAATTCAGACTAAGCGATTTAAGTTCGATTCTGAAAAATGGGTTAAAATAAAAAAGACTGCCAAACGGATCCGGCAGTCTTCTTCCCTTAATAACTATAAAACTCTGATGATTTCTTTTTTTATACCGTTGGCCAAAGACCTTCGTAAGCAGAATTACCATAATTGATTTTTTCTGCCGTGATCACGAAACTTATGTACATTGAATTTTCGTCTGTGGCATCAAAATCAACGGCGTGCTGAATAACGTAACCGTTTTCCCAGTTCAAAGTGATCAAAGTACCTTCTTCGTGAGATTTGTTGAAAGTAATTTCGCCTGTTGTTGGCTTGTATTTTCCGTTAAGCAGAGATTCCAGAATATCTGATTTTTCTGTAGCTTCCACGGTTACTTTGATGATTGCATTGGAAGGATCTGAAGCTACACGTCCTGAAACGTCTGTAGATCTCGATACGCTGTAGTTCAGCTTTAATAATTTCTGTCCTTCGCCTCCGTTGAATTTTAAGATTCCTCTTGAATTAAGTGCCATAACTGTAAATTTTTTAAAATTAATATTTTGTGATCTGTTGTTTTTGGTATTCCAAAGATAGAACCACATTTTTGAAAATTAATCCTAAAAATCAATTATCTCAGATTTTGTAGTAATTCTACGATTTTGTGTAGTAGTTCTACGACTTTTCTATTTCTCTGGCTTTAAAAACAGTGGTGTACAAGGTTCCAAATTCCTTTTCTACAAGGGTATAACGGTAATTCTGAATGATTCCGTTTTCTCCATCGAGATGATATTCTGATGTAAATCTAATTTGCTCTTCCTGCGTTTTCAAAGCAGAATTAAGAACAATATGATCATCCTGAAATCCTTCCTGCAAGAGAGTGAGCGGCAAGTATGAAATCGCCATTGGGTATTCTGACCTACCATTGATGAAGTGCTTTCTGAACTGGGCGAAATAGGTTTTTAAAAACCAGTCACCATTCATTTTATCATTAAAAATCTGAGGACTGGCAATGCTGAATTCAAATTTATCCAAATAAATCTTCGCAAATTCATCAGGAAACTGATCTTCAAGACTTGCTTTTATATTATGAAATTTTCTTTTCACCTCATCACTAAGTTTTGCTTCAAGAAGATTTCCCTGCTCCGAAACCGCCAATTCTATTGGATTAATCGACTGAGTGCAGGCCGCAGCAAGCGTCGACATTTTGGTTTGGTTCTGCTCATTGATTTCCGTTTTCGAAAAATTAAAATAATGGATATTTTCAGCCTTACCTTTCCACTCCAGATGGATGTTGTAGGAAAATTTAGAAATCTTCTTTTTCCCATCGGTTTCAGAAGTTTGTATAACCGATACTTTGTAACTTTTTTTAAGATTTTCAGGATTAAAACTGATCTTTGGATTGCGGTTGGCAAGTTTGTGAGGTGCGTCATTTTTTGAGTTGTAAAAACTCACTTTATTAAGGTCAGGGATGAGCAGTTTTCTGCCCGGCAACAGATCATCCTGTATGAAATCATACGGCATGCAGTGAGAATTATGAAATTCTTTCAGGTAAACCGGATTTTCAAGTTTAATTTTTTTCGAAATGATTTCCAGTGTCTCGCCTGGCAAAATAAAATGAATATTCATGCCTTAATTTTCAGAATTGATGTGTAAAATCAAGCAACAAATTCTAAACCTTTTTGTTGAAATTTATTTCTTAATTAAAAGATAAGTTTTTTTTCACCAACCGTTTTATCGATGTAATTGCTTTTCACAAAATATTGATTTTCCTTTTTATGAATGATAAAGGTTGAATCTCTTTGGTTTTTTAATGACAAAATAATTTCAGATCTATTTTGATTTAAAATAACCAGGTCTTTCGAGATTTGCCCGATATAGGACTCTAATTTAAATGTTGCCGATTCCCGTTTCAAGTCAATATAGATCATTCCCCAACCTCTGGGATCGCCAGATTCTTCTTTTATTCTGAGAAAGTTACAGGTATAAAGTCCGGACCAATCTGCATTTTTATTTTTACCTATTTCTGTTTTTCCCCGATCATTATTGAATCGTTCAAATCTGGTCGGGACTTCGCTGCAACTTTATCCAACGAGGAATCTGTAGTTGACTCATATTTTTTCGATACTGTTTTTTCGCAGGAAAGGAGAACCGTCAATGGAAATATCAGAAAAAATATTTTATTGTTCATCAAAAATTAATCGAGATTATAAATGATCTGTCTCTTTACATTTTGACCTTTTTTCATCAAATGGATGTCAGTAATTCCACCTTCATAAAACATTTCAATGTCGATTTTATTATTGCCTGGCATGTATTTGATGTCAATGATTCCATTTTTGTTAATCTTATGTGTCGTTGCAATTTTGGGAATTTTTTTTAAAAGAAACTGGGCATCTTTAACCAGAGATTTTTGTACCATTTCTTCATAAACCTGCTCTAAAGAAGCACCAGAAATCAAACATTCCTCACCCCGGAGCATTGTACCCTTAATTTCTTTACATTGGACATCGGCTTTGACAGAAACTTTATTCTGTAATTCTTTTTCACTCAGTCCACAGATGTTCCTGTAGTCAGATTCTTTGAGAATATTTTTATCAAAACTCAACACCATTGGATCTTCAGCATCAGATGTAATGTCGAGAAGTTTATCGCTATCGGGTAAAAAATGAAGCCATGCGACTGTATTTTCAGTAATGCGTGTGCCTGTAGGCGAATCACTATCTGTATTTTTCACATAAACCTCCAGAACAATTTTATCATCCGAAACATCTTCAATTCTAATGAAAATATCTTTATAATTTTTAAGTGCTGCAAGATTACTTGAAAGTAAAATTTTCTTAAAAAATTCTTCGCAATAAGGATTGGACTTATGAGTTGCACCTTTCTCAGTTTGAGAACTTTCTGTTTTTTGTACCTCATCTTTTATTTCCGGTTTATCCGCTGCTTTCTGGCAGTTTAACAATAGAAGTGAAAAAAGAGCCACAATAGTACGCATCATAATAAATGAAAGCTTTTAAATAACTCAATAAAGATAATTATCCTGAGTGAAAATCACAAAATGACTTAGAATTAAATTATCTCCTTTTTAATTTCAGTAAAAAATTACCATCAACATCTTCAAATTTTATCTTTCCAAAATCTTTCTGCGTCCATACTTTTGAAGGTATTTTTTTTTCGTGGTTACTTTTATCAAAATATTCTTCACCATATTTATGCAGCCAGATTTTATTCTGCTCTACTTTAAAGGTGATAAATCCTGAGACCAAAACATTGTAGTCGTAGCATGACTGCAGTTCTACAGTAAAATAAGAATCTTTGGTTACGACATTTGAAAATCCTTCAGAGGTGCAGTTTCCATCATTTGAAAATATGAGTTTTGAATTACTGTTTTCACGCCAAGAGCCGTCATTTCCAGATAACAAGACTTTTATAGGAAGTCCAAAATGTGACTTTTCGAAGTCATCTTTTGCATTTTCATTTTTGAAAATCTGAATTTTATCGGTTTTTCCATCTTTATTGAGATCTGCAGAAAATTCATTTAACAGATCGGAATCATTTTTATCTTCAACCGCATTTTTAAGTTTCAAAAGATCTTTGTTTTGACTATCTGTTGAAATGGGATACGGCTCATCATTCACAAAATCACATTTTTTTCCGGATTTTTTATTTATTATGAAAAAACGGGCTGCATTTTTGCCGTCTGCTACAATTTCTCCATCGTTACAACTGTTATCTTTCAACATCAAAGCCCTGTCGTAACTAAAACTGTTTTGAGAAAAACGGTATACCGTAAAATTGGGAAATTCTTCAGTGTAACCGGGGAGAAAGAGATATCCGTCTTTTCCATTATAAAGAATCCTTATATTTTTCTGTGCAGAATCATAATCTGAATCATAAGTAAAATTATAGATAACCTGCTGGAAATCTTTGATGGTTTTGTTTTTATAATCCGTTTTCAGATAAGCGCGCTCATCTACAAATTTAATTTTAAATAAAAAACCGTTGAACGAAATTTCGAGATAATTTTCAGAATCTTTTGTATAATCAGATTTTGAGGTGAATCTTACCTCTTTATAATCCTCAGCGGCAGCCGTCGTCACCAAAGTTTTTGCAGCGATATTGCTATCTTTCCCCTGGCATGATAAAATGCAGAGGATACAATATATTATAACTAACATTTTTGATTTCATCATAATTAAATGCCTTCAAAGTTAATGACTCTTCCACCTTCTGCAGTTGTTTTCTGTCTGAGAGTATCTGCTGCAGACTGCGCAGCAGGCCCTTTGAAATGAACGTAATAACCAGGATTACAACGGTAATTGAGACCGTGGCCTACTGCATAAATTGTGGTAAATATTTCGAAATGTAAATGGGGAGCACAAGTGCCACCTCGTACACCGGAAACTCCTGTTTTTGCAATAACCGCTCCGGCTTCTACCTCTGCTCCTTCTGTCACTAAAACTTCATTTAAGTGAGCGTAGAATAGATAAATATCCTGCTGCTTGTCAAAAGAAGGTCCCTGAATAATCTCTCCCCTATCGGTATGCAGACGTACATATTCTCTTCTGTGATTGAAAAAAGATTCTTTGTCTGTAATTTTAATGGTCACTGTATTTCCATAGCCATTGTGCCATGTAGCTTTATGCACAATTCCTTTTGTGCAGGCAAAAACGTCTTTACCGACCTCAGCGAAAAGATCCAGACCCTGATGAACTCCGCCGTTTCTGGTTCTCCCGAAAAGTCCCCAGTTTTCTCCAACCGTGCCTACACCACCGTTACCACTTTGCATATACAAAGTTGAAATCGGATTATCAACAGGCTCGTGCCAATTTGATGGTCCGGCTGGTGTGGCGGCTGCAGCAGTATCTCCGGTACACAATTCAAGCTGGAAAATATTGATCATATTCTGCAAATTCTGCCATCTTGCATTTCTTGTCGGAGTCTGGCTGTTCACAATATCAACAATATTATCCAGGTCTGCTCTGGTAACGCCTGCATCTGCCTTTGTTTTGCATCCGTATTCCTCCCAATACGCCATGCTGGCAACAGTTCCTTCCCTTAGATTATTGATATTGTTGGCGTTGATATCGATTCCAAAGGATGGATAATCGTTGTCAATTCTTGTATTAATTCTTGTATATTTTTCTTTACCTGTAATCTGAATAATACCTCTTCCACGATAATTCCAGCCATCTCCACTTTCTATACTTCCATTTCCCAGATCTTCCCTGTTGGCATAGGCAATATTGGCAATCATTTCCTGATTTGCTGCCTGCTGGCGGAGATTTGTCTGGCGGTAGGTACGTCTCAGCATTTCTATATTTCTGTCATCAATCCGTCCATGCTGAAATGCCAGATCATTTGGTGCTCCCCGAAGTCTTCCTGTGGTACTGAATCTTGAAAAATGGAGAGGTAAATTTTCTACAGGATAATTCAGGCTTTCACCATTACTTACATTTACAGACGCACCAATTTCCTGTAAAACCTGTGCAAAAAAATGAGCTTTCTGACGGCATTTATCTAAACCAAATTGTTCATTTGCCTCATTAAAAGCATTCATAATTGCAGATTTTTCCTCTAAGGTTGCCTCTGTGAAAATTTCATTCACTTCCGTAAGCGAAAGAACCTTACACCTTGGGCACTCACCCTGTACAGTATTACCTTCAACCGTCGTAACGGTTCTTCCACCGGCAGTCGGCTGTGCAGGCGATTGCTGAGGCTGTACTGTTCCCTGTGCTTCACCCCAGTCCCAAAGTTCAAGATTATTCCACCAATTGCGTACGTTGTCCATAATTCCCTTTTCTTCTTTTTGGGATTGTGGTTTTTCTGCAGCAGGAGAATTCTGAGCCCGTGGCGGAGTATTTCCATTTTGATTTTGAGTGGGCTGTGCGGGTCGATTATTCGTTGAAGGTCTTGGCTGCGGACGGGGTGGCGTATGAAGCGGGTTGTCTACATTTACATTGTTGGTAGCATGTTTGTTGTGCGAAAAATATTCTACTGTAACGTAAAATTCAAGTTTTCCGGGATCGGTTTCGCCCTGCATTGCCTTCTGCATCAAAGCTCTGGTTAGCATAAATTCTGCCGTGGCAGTTCCCTGTCGGTTTACAGTAGCTTCTTTGGTTTCAATTAAGAGATTTCGTGAATTGTGTCCTTCAATATCCGCATCATCTTCCCAAAGACTGAATTTAAGTTTTTGCCCTCCCAAATTAACTGTTTCCGCACTTGCTACAAGCTTTTCTGTATAGCTGAAAGTCGTTCCCGGCGTATCATCAATATATTTTAATTCTACTTTATTAATTCGGGGAACTGCTGCTGGCTGAGGGTTGACTTCTATCGTTGAAGCACCATCGCCTTCAGATTCGTAGAGGTAAGCCTCGATTCTGTAAGTATGCCGATGTGCAACTTCCCCAAAAGTAAAAGTTCCAACACCCGTTTTTTTTATGTTGGTCGTTGTGAATCTGCCGTTTTCTCTTTTTTTAAATAATTCCCAGGTAACGTTGGCTAAATTTCTCTGGTTTTGCGGGGTCGCTGGGTACCAATCTGTAATAGTATAAGTGGTAGCTTCTCCAATTTTTGGTGAAGCATTTCCTGAAATTCTTGAAACTCCTTTTTTTGACATGGTGAAAAGAAAATTAGGTTAATAAGCGTCTATTTCATTTTCTGAAACAGTTTCCTGATAGTCATTCATATCCACCAAAGGATTGATATGCTGAGCCGTCTTTGCATCAGCATTTTTCACATTACTTTTACTCATCTCGCCCCGCTGGCCGTGATCTTTAATGGTTATTTTCCCTCCGGTAGTGCATTGCAATTCGGAAACTTCCGTCACGGCTTTTTTACCCATAACCAAAACTTTATCATAGGTTTTCTGCCATTTTCCAGCTGGGGCATAAGCACATGGTAGATAGCCGCCGGAACTTGGCTTAAGTTTGCACTTTCCGAAACTGGGACCTGAAGGTTTGAACTGTAAATCATCTTCGGTTACAGCAAGATAATCTGCTTCACCTGCAGAATCATTCCAGTAATGTTTTTCATGTACACTTACGATATGCTGAGGGAAAAGATCTCCCTGATCACACTGACATGTTCCCTTCTGGACAACGAAGTGCTTGCCATCATGGGATGATGATTGAGTAGACATATTCTGCGAAATTTGGTACTCAAAGATAAATAAAACTTATTTAACATAAAAAAAACGGAAACAAAAATTTCCGTTTTAACATATTACTATTGAATCAGATACAATTCCTAATGCTTGTTATACTTCGGCTCTTCGGTTGGAAGCATTGTCGGCGTAAAATATTCGTTCAACCAATAGAATGTCTGACCGTTATGCTGAATTTTAACCGCAGGGTTATTTCTGTGTGTAAGCATTCTGTCTGCAAGAACTTTATAGTGTTTAAAATAAGATTTTGCTGCTTCAGGATCAATAATATCAGATTTTCTCCAGGCTTTCAGTTTGTATTTTGCCATCATCTCTTCCTCTGTAAGATCAAATCCTGTCGAAATTCCTACTGCGTAGGCCATTGGCTGCTCAGTAATATCAACATCTTTAGCAAATTCGAGGGTTGGATTGTATTTTTTAAGTAATTTCACATATTCCTTTATGGCTCTCGACTGCTTAAAATCTGTACGTGCTGCGCCTGTATTTTCATAAACTTCCTGATAGAAGTTTTTCAACTGATCATACTCTTTATCTGAAATCAAAATTCCTTTTTCCAGTCCGGGTTTGTAATCTCTCAAATCTTTAGGAATATAGCCTTTCGCCAAAAACGGATTACCATAATTGATCAGCTGAGCCGCAATACCGTGAGGAACCGGATTTGTAAGACCAGGATATAGATATTTATACTTAAAATCGACATCCGTGTGCCCTGCTCCCACAGAAGAATGGAAGTTTTTGTGAAGCGATTCATCAATAAGCTGGTTGTCCAGACTTACTTGTGCAATCAAACTGTCAACAGACTTTTTCAAATATCCGGGTGCTGCAACATCTCCTTTTTTAGGAAAAATTACAAATCCCTGAGACATACTTTGCTTTGGAAAATCCAAAGAATAGAATCCCTCATCACCTTCCACCAGATTAAAATTGTTCTTGGTCAAAACATCCTTTTGGTCGATAATTTTCTGCTTTTTTAGTTCAGCTGAGTTTTTGGCTGTGTTGGTTACAATGTTTTCTGCCATCAGTACAAAATCATTGTAAGTATCTGCTGATCTGGCATTGGTCTGGAACATAATAAGACGTGCCTGAGCCAATGTAAGAGAATTAATTACATCGTACATGTTTCCCGCACGACTTGCTGAAGAACCAATGGTAACCACAATATTGGTTTCATCAGGAAAAACGGCAAGCATATTTCCTGCAGCCGCGAGACCTTCAGTAAGAGGCTGATTGGTATTGCTTCCAGGGCAATTCATTTCATTCATCTTATCATCGATGAACTTTGTAATGTTGTTGTAATCTGCTGACAGACCTGAAGGAGCAACATTTTCACCACAAGAATTGTTTTTATACAAAACTGTTGCATATTTTACTTCATTAAAATAAGAAGGCTTCTCAAATCTCAACTGTAGATCCTGTAAAAGAGATTTTACGATTGGAGCATAAGAAGCATTGGATGGACTAATATCCAAAACAAAAACTATATTTAATTTTCTGCTTTTTTCGGTAATCTCTTTATATCTGTCAAAATAAACCGGTTCACCCAATACGTTAAAAACATAATTTTTACTGTAATCCAAAACATTGGTGAAATATTTTGTTTTGTACTGAGGTGTTTCTGTTCCGCTTAAGGTCAAGGTGACAGGGAAAATATTTTCCAATGGCGGTCTTTTATTTACATCTGTAAGCAAAACAGCAGTCCTGTCTTCTGTAGTATTCACACCGGGAGCACCTTCGTGTATTCCCAAAGCTGATTCTTTTATGCCGGCTGTATTTTTCATTTTTACGGCAGATCTTTCACCCCATGAAGAAATCACATTTGAGCTCACCCATCCGTATAGCCCAGTGCTGATGCTGTCGATATCCAGATCCGGTTTTTTACCGACCAAAAATCTCTTGTTGTTTTCTGCCTGTTTGTAGACATACACCATCTGCCCGTTTGGAATTTTAACGTTCGCTGCTTCGGTGAGTGCGGGAGAATTAAAAACAAGAATAGAATCGTTTTTATAATAATTTTCAGAATTACGGATCACATCACTGTTGCTCGGGAGTACAGCTACCTTCGCAGGATAACCTGTTTTTTCACTTTTAAGAGAAGACGTCCAGAGCAGAAGTTCAGATTCCGGAATCCAGCCATATGTTTTTACTGATTTTGGAGAAACTTTTTTGGTCATCAGTGCATCAGAATTGTATTCTGCTACTTTAAGCATGCCGTTGCGTTCTTTCAAAACCATCAATGGTTCCAAAAACTTAACATCCTTGTACGATTTTTCATCGTTTTTATCAATGTAAGCCGTATTTCTTGAACGGTCTGAAATCACAATCCATGGAACAGATTTTTTCGGGAAACCATCTACTATAGGATTGGTATCAATTTGCCCGTATCTTTTGGGTTCAGGGGTTTTTGCAGAGGGAAGTTTTACATTGCAGGCTGTGAGTAAAATACCTAATCCGGCATAACAGGCGGCAAGAGGGAGTTTATTTTTCATCTTAATGATCTTTATGATTGGGAGCAAAATTTTCAGGTTTGCTTTTTTGGTTATTTGGTTTGATTGATTTCTACTTTTGTTACGCAGTTCTGGCTATCATCAAAATTCAGCTTAACGGTTTGTATGACCATATTTTTATCAAACTGAAGCCCAGCGCAGTAGAGGTAGAAGTTATTGATTTTACTGTCATTCACACTTACAGTTGCGTTTTCGTTATTACACAAATACTTATTCAGCAGATAGTTGTAATTCAAGTTAAAACTGTTTCCGTTGGCGATCTGCTGAAGACGGTATTTAAAATCATTATCCATCTTCTGATAATTATCATCAATTTTCAGTTCTGCATCATCCAGTTGATCATAGGCCGGTAAAATTGTAATTGCATGCTGGATGGGTGCTGTATTTTCGTCTGTGGAAAGTGTGACAACATAGTTTCCAGGTTTTGAATAAGTAAAGTAAGCGAGTTTGTCTTTTGAATCTATATTTCCAGTCTCCCCAAACCTCCAGGTAAACTGTTTAGCGTCTGAAATAGCTTTAAACTGTACATTTTCAAACTGCCGCGCCTGTGAAACGGCATCAATCCTCGTGAACGAAGGGATGCTGTCATTTTTGACGGCTTGCTGCTGAGAAACTAAAATTCCGAAGTTTTTAGAATATTTATTGTCAATAATCAAAGTAACCTGATAATAGCCTGGTTTTTTATAGAAATGTACTCCATTTGATTTATCTGAAGTACTTCCATCACCAAAATCCCATCTTTTTGTTTTTGCAAAAGCGGTTTTGTCTGCAAAAAACAAACTATCACTCACATTCACCGTTTTAGGATAAACTTCTGCAACAATATCATCGGCAGAATTTATCGTTTTTTTCTGGAACCATAATGCAATCAGTGCCGCAATGAGCAATGTCGCAATAACACCGATAACGATGTTTGTTCTGTTTTTCTGAAAATAGTTCATAATAAATTTTTATAATATAGTTTGTGTTTGTTATTTGCGGTTGTTGAAAGAATTTCTGCGGTCGATGAGCTGATCTTTATTTTTTTGAAACCCAATAGTACATTCTTCATACTCTCTTTCGTATTTGATCACGTTTTCTTTTTTCTTGGCAAGCCATTTTTTGTCTTCAAGAAACATTTTATAGAATTCAGCAATTACGGGATATCCCACTTTTCTATCATCATTAATACTTGCGTTCTCAAAAGAATTTTTAATTGTGCTGATATCATAGTCAATCTGACTTTCCTTCACCGGATCGGGATTTTTTTCTGACAGTGAAGCTATTTTGGCAAAAGTACTGTCCACAATGGGTTGTGTGATTTTCTGCTGAATATCAAATTTATTTTTTTGTTCCAGTGTCTGTACCTTCAGTATATCTGCCTCTGAAAACGGAGATCTGAAATGATTTAAAAATATAATACCTAAAAGTATAAGCGCCAGGAAAAGCATTAGAATTAAGTACAAAAACTGATAGCGTTTTTCCTGTTTTGATAATGTAATGTGAGCCTGCATAGTTTAATTTTAAAAAATTAACGTCTCCGTCCTGTAAAAACACGTGAAGGATCCTTTCTAAGAGCACCAATAATCTGCTGATCTTTATTCTGGCAATTATTCAAAAGCCTGAGAATTGACTGCTCATCATTATTAGCAGTGATTATATTGCTTTTAAGCAAAAGCATCTGATCTACTTTTTTGATAAGAACATTATAGTGTTTGAAATTTGTTGCGCTGTCTTCACCCATGATAGCTTTAGCTTCACGCATTTTGCGCATAACAGATTCACGCAGATAAAAGTCATTTTCCACCTGATTTGATCCCAGAAGTGACATGTTGTACTGAATACTGTCAAGAGAGATTTTAAGAAGCTGATTTTTGTTGAGAAGTTCTTCGTAATCCCTTACTTCTTTGGCAATACCTGCTCTTTGTGTATCATAACTTTTGAAAAAGAAATAAACTGCTGTAAAGGAAACAGCAGAGAGAACAATAAATGAAATGACAAATCGCAAGATCCCTGTGCGAACGTCACTCCTGTTTAATTTTTTATCATTATAAACAGACATATTATGTGTTTGGTTTTTGGTAGCTGAAAATTATAAAAAAAAACCTTACTCACAAAAAAAATTAGCATTAAATATTGTTTTTATGAATGGAAACATTGCATTAAATTGTATTTAACAAAGTTTTTTTTACACATTTCGGAGAATTTTCTTAATTTGTACGCACCAAACCTCACAAACATTAAATGAATAAAATTATCGCAGGTACCGTTCGGTTTTCTATTGCGGACAGTGACTATTATTTTAAAAAAATAATGATAAAATCGCTGTTAGACAATCCTTTTTACATGCTGTTGAACGATTGTAATAACGGTCACGAGTTGATTAACAGAATTTACCGCCGTCAGGAAGACGTTTTCATCATTGAACTTTTCATGCCGGTTCTGAGCGGTCTTGAAGCCATCAAAATCATCCGTAAAAACAATGCGGAAACGCCCATTATCACCTATTCAGGGATGTATCAGGAAGATATTGCGGAAATACTTTCTGAGATCCCGAATGTGTATTACTGCCAGAAAAACAGTCTTATTATAAAAGATATCATCAAGGGAATGACCAAAGCAGAATTGTTTGATTACGCTGCGTACACCGAACAATGGAAACAACAGCCACTTTCTGTGCAGGAGTATATGAACAGACAGAAAAACAGTCAGGATGAGCTGTCACCTTCAGAAATCCAGCTGATGAAATTTTGTTATGAAGGTCTCAGCAACAAGGAAATTGGCGAACAGCTCAATCTCAGCACCCGCACCATCGACACTTATATCAACAGACTGACAGAAAAACTGGGTCTTAAAACCAAACTGCACCTCATCAGATTTTGTGTAGAGAACGGATATTACAACAGCAGCATGTGATATTTAAAGATTAATTCACATTAACTTCACCCGATATTCATCTCCGAAAACTAAAAATATTTTTTACTAATTTGCTAATATTCAATTTTTTTAACTAAATTTGCACACCTAAAATTTAAAATTACACAGGAAATGACAAAGGCAGAATTGGTAAACACCATCTCAAATAAATTGGGAACAGAAAAGAATGAAACACAGAAAGTTGTAGAGGCGTTTATGCAAGAAATCAGAACTTCTATGTACAATGGTGATAATGTTTACTTAAGAGGTTTTGGATCATTCATCGTTAAAACCAGAGCAGCAAAAACGGGAAGAAACATCTCTAAGAACACTGCAATCGAAATACCTGCACACAATATTCCTGCTTTCAAGCCATCAAAATCTTTTGTGGAGAAAGTAAAAACTAAAGTTGCAGTAAAATAAATTAATAGAATATTAACTAGTTATTAAAAAATTAAAATTATGCCAAGCGGAAAGAAAAGAAAGAGACACAAGGTAGCGACTCACAAGAGAAAGAAAAGAAGAAGAGCGAACAGACATAAGAAGAAATAATCTCAACTGAGATTTATAATATAATAATATAGTTGGTGTTTTATTTTTATTTAATAATCACCGACTATATTTTTGTTTGTGCAAAGTGTGATACTGAGGAGACTGAAAATAATCTTTAATTATTTTTCAATAATTTAACATTTTTATTAGTAATTTTAAAAATTAAGATTTCTATAAATCCTCAATCTAAAAAAAATATCTTACAACAAAATGAAGACAGAACTGCTAGTTTCGCATGAAGACGATTTCACCAAAATTGCTTTGCTGGAAGACGGAAAACTCTGCGAACTTCATGAGGAAGAAGACAAAAACAACTTTGTAGTAGGCGACCTGTTCATTGGTAAAGTAAAAAAACTTGCTCCAAACCTTAATGCAGCATTCGTAAACATTGGGTATGAAAAAGATGCATTCCTGCATTATCAGGATCTTGGACCCCAGTTTCTTACCTATAAAAAATTTCTGAAAGACAGCATTTCAAAAAAACAGAGTTCTTCGAGCCTGAAGAATTTTGAAATTCAACCTGAAATCGACAAAAACGGTCTCGTAGACAAGGTAATTGCAAAAGACGATATCGTCATTCTGCAGATCACCAAAGAACCTATCTCCACAAAAGGACCAAGAATCTCCACGCAGGTATCGCTAACGGGCCGTTTTCTGGTACTTATCCCTTTCGACAATAAAATTTCTGTTTCAAAGAAAATAAAAACAACGGAAGAAAAAGAACGCCTGAAAACGCTTATCGACAGTATTAAACCTGAAGGATTCGGTGTAATCATCCGTACTGTAGCCGAAGGAAAAAAAGTAGCTGATCTTCACAATGATATGAATCAGCTGGTTCAGAAATGGGAAAGCACTTTTAAAAACATTCAGAAAAATAAGGTTCCTTCAAAGATCCTGAGCGAAGATGATAAAGCATCTGCAATCCTTAGAGATAATTTCAATCAGGACTTTGTGAATATCATTTGTGATGACGAGCAAATGGTTTCTGAAATGAAGGCATACCTCGAAGTTATCGCTCCGGAACGTAAAAACATCGTACAGTTTCATGGTTCACACATTCCTCTTTTGGAACATTACAACGTAGAAAAGCAGATGAAACAGAGTTTTGGGAAACATGTAAATATCCCAAGCTCGAAAGGTGCTTATCTGGTTATTGAGCATACTGAAGCACTGCACGTGGTAGACGTAAATTCCGGCAACAACATCAGCCTTGGAAGCACAGCCAACCGCGAGCACGCCCTTAATGTCAACAAAATGGCCGCTACAGAAATTGCGAGACAGCTGAGGCTTCGTGATATGGGAGGAATCATCGTTGTAGATTTTATCGACATGACGAATCCCGAGCACAGAAAAGAGCTATACGAGCATTTCCGTAATGAAATGAGCAGAGACAAAGCCCGCCACAAAATTCTTCCTCCAAGTAAGTTTGGACTGATCCAGATTACAAGACAGAGAAACCGCCCCGAAAAACAGATTGAGACCAGCGAAGAAAACCCGAACAAAGACGGTGAGATCGTTGCTCCAATCGTAATCGTTGAAAAAATGGGTGATACCCTGAGAACGATTTTACAAAAAGAAAAAGGAAAACTCTTCCTGCACGTACATCCTTTTGTTGAAGCTTATTTAACGAAGGGAATTAAAAGTATTCAGATGAAATGGTTCATCAAATACAAAAAGTGGGTAACGATCATCCCAAGAGACTCTTTTAAATACCTTGAATACAAGGTTTACAATTCTAAAAAAGAAGAGCTCGCAAGTTACTCCAACTAAGAAAAATCTACGATCCGTCTCGTCTGAGGCGGATTTTGTTTTTATCATGTTTTCTATCAAACACTTAAAGATCAAATTTAGTCACGGTAACATCACTGAAAATTTTTTTTCGATTATGCTCTAATAGAACCGCTTCCACAGAAATCGCTTCTGTATTAAATACTCTGTAAAACAAGATTATAAAATACTTTCTTAAACCCAGAATATAATTTTGATTTTATTTTGAGAAGTATTTTTAAGATGTATCTTTTTAGAATGACTTGCAGGATTATGCCTTTGATTCAAAGAAATGAAACTTATAGATATGATCTTTGTTTTGGATTGTTAATTCATGTATTTAAAGGGGGAAAGTTATATGAAATCACTACTCTCAGCAGAGCTTAAGATAATGTTACAAAACTACATCTTTCAAACTTTATTTTCTTAAAACTGTAATTCACTTTCGTTTTCTGTGAAAATTTTTCTTGCCATAACCTAATTTTTGACTTTTAAGTACAGAAAAAATCGATGTTTAGCTTTCAGATGTCGGAGAAATTTTATAGGTCTTAAGTCCAGTGTTTCCTATTCACACAATAATTCGGATCGTTTGTTATGCGCCTATTTCAGCGAGAAATTTAGAATTTATATTTTTTGCAGTATAATTAGATACATATTAAAATATACCACATTAAAATTATTTATGTGTAATATTTTCAGTAAATATTTGCAAATTAAATAAATTTTATTAATTTTAAAAACTTCTAACACACACCTAGATGAAATCAAATTTAATAATCTTTGATCAGCCTGCAATCTACGCAGAAGGCCTATCCAAACTTCTCTCACAAACAGAGTTTATTGATCAGATTCAGGTTTGCAGCTGCCCGCTTAATTTGAAGGAATACCTCAGAACAGGCGGTTTTGATTTGTTGATGTTCAGTTCTAATATGATGATGCTTTCTGAGATCTATCAGACTGCCGAGGAGATGAAACAGAATAATCCCAACCTGAAAATCATCATCATTGGCAATGATTACGATGTAACTTCCATCCGGAAACTTTTCAACAAAGGAATTACAGCCTATCTGGATAAAAGAAGCTCTTTTGACGAGTTTACAGACTGTCTGCAGGCTCTCGCAACCGGAGAAATTTTCCTGTGCTCTCAGGCAAAAGAAAAGATGATCAGTTTTGTGAGCAACGGCAAAAATTTTGAAGTCACACAAGCTAAAGAATCACTCACCAAAAGGGAAACTGAAATACTTAAACTAATCTGTGACGGCCTCAGCAGTAAAGATATTTCTGTAAAACTTTTCATCAGCATCAACACTGTAGAAACACACCGAAAAAAGATTTTAACCAAACTGAATGTAAGAAATTCTGTAGGAATTGTAAAGTACGCACTTGAAAACAATCTAATAGAATAAAATCATTATTTTTTTATCTAACAAAAAAGTCAAAACCATTATAAGTTCTGACTTTCTTTTTTTTTAATACAAAGATATTTTATTTTTATTCCCAGTCAGGCATCTCTGCGTCGGTGTAAAGAACTGCACGCGGAAAATTCCCATTGGTTGCTGTAAGCGTAATTTTGACAACATTTTTTACTGATACGTTATCGTTGGAAGTATTAACTAAAATTACATCGGCATCATTTGGTGAAAATCTGGGATCCAGATCATTTGTACCATTTACTTTCTGGCTCATGGAAGAAATGTCCTGCTGTGTATTGGTTTCCAGATTATAGATAAAAATTCTGGAATCTAACTGTCTGTACTGAACACTTTCAAATCCGGCAAAGTCTCTTGTGTAGAGCAGTTTCTTGCCATCTGCTGAGAAATTAAGACCTCCTGCTCCACCAGTCACTCCAGTTAAAACGCTTTGTGTTACAGTTCCTGACATATTGATGATGAAAACTTTCACGCCATATCCACTTAAGTTGTTGGTTTTTAAAGCGATTTTGCTTCCGTCATAGCTCCAGTCGCATTCTGAAATAAGGCTTCCGTCGGAAGTTGCATAAATCTGAGTAAGACCACTTCCGTCTGAATTGATTCTGTATAGTTTATCGAAATTGGCGTAAATAAACTGGCTCCCGACTTTATTCCAGGAAAAATCAATTTCAGCATTGCTGAAGCCCGTTGCGGGAAGCGTTGTAACCTGCATCATAGATGAACCATCTCTTCTTGAAGTGAAAATCTGAAAATTTCCGCCCACGTTTCTGAGAAAAGCGACTTTATTGGCATCATTATTAAGCCTTGGCCTGAAGGAATTCTGTGTTGACGCTGTCAGATTAAAATTTACATTGGTTTCGTTGGCAGAAACAATGTAATAATTTCCGTTGCTGTCTTTTTTCACATAATGAAATCTGTTGGTAGGCGTCACAACTGTCTTAAACTGTCTCGTTTCACTGAAAACCTTTGGATTTACCCCATCAGAAACCGCTACCTGCCAAAAATAAGTGTTATTGTACTGAAGATTGGTGACGTTGTAGTTTTTAGTTTTAATTCCGGTAATATTTTGAACTACAGTATTGTTGGCATTTTTTAAAATCAGATCAAACTTTAGGCTGTCATTTTCAGGATCGGTGGCAGTCCATGACAAATTGAGGGATAAAGGTTGCTCAACAGCATTATCTGCAGGACTCACCAAAACAGGAATTGAAGGTGATGAATTTAAACTTGAATCATCAGCCATTTCAAAAACCACAGTAACAGTCTGTCCGTCATTTTTAAGATTGATTCCCTGATAATTTGTGACATATCCACTGTATTCAGCTTTTACAGAATAATCTCCTGTGGGCGCATCTTTGATAGTGAAACTCCCGTCTGTTCCCGTGAAAACAGTAGTCGTAGTTGGACTTGTTGAAATTTTTACATTGGCTATTGGAGTGTTGGTTCCTTTTTTTACCACTGTTCCTTTTATAATTCCTTTGGTACTTTCACCAATAAGATCTTCGCTGCAGCTTGCCAAAACGCCAAGCATGAGAATCAGAATATATTTTAATATTTTTTTCATGGATTTACTGTTTTTAAAGGTTTTGTAGATTTTCGGTTGAGATAAACATTCAGCCCCAAACCGATTCTTACACTCTGATCTTTTCTTGTTCCCTGAACTTTAAAATCCCAGTCATCATTAAAGCCAAGATCGTACTGAGCATTTAGACGCATAGCAAAAGTGCGGTTGATAAGATATTCAAGACCTCCACCAAACTGAGACTTAAAATAATTTTTGTCGCGATAAAATACAGATCCGATACCGCCATAAGCGTACGGTGTCAACTTACTTTTCGGAAGAAGCATGTACTCGACGTTTGCATCAAGAGAAATTGCCCGTCGCCAGAAAATGTTTTTATTTTCAAAGATGAAATAACTTGCATTTCCGTCGATATTAAAATGGTCGCTAACGAAATATTTTAAACCACCTTTTATTCCGGGATGCATTTTAGCATTCACATAATCACCCCGAATCTGGGTACCTTCAGCCAATCCGTACATTGAAATTTTTGCACGCTGATTGTCTGCTAATTTTTTGCCTAAAACTTTCATATCGTTATCGGTCTGCTCAGCGTTATAATCATTAATCAGTTGGCTGAATTTACCTGGATCCCGAAGGGTACTTCCCCAGATATTATCTCTCATACCTTCTACTATCAAACCGTAAACAGCTTTTTCAATAGCTTCAGTTACAGCAAGATGTACAGGTTCGTTTTGGGTAATACCAACCTCAGCCTCCATCAATCTTTCGGTATCTACATATCTGAAAAAACTTCCGCTGATGGCTGTAGAAAGTATGGTTTTGGAAGTATATACTGTTTTAAGAATTTCTCCGGTTTGGGTAGAAACGGCACGCAGATAAACTGAAATTCTATCCTGTCTGTACTGAGTAGAAGCTCCAATACCGAAATATCTGGCTCCCAAACCTCCTGTTACCACGTTGGTATCATAAGATATCACACCACCTTCAAGAATAATACCTGCATACAAAAGCGGAGGAAGATTTCCGGATTCGTTAATTTGGTTAGGCATATATTCTTTTCTTGTAGTCCGGATAATCTGTCTTTCATTGAGTAGATTTCCTATATTTTCTCTTTCAATTGGCCTGAACCATTTGCTGTCTTCGAGTGCTTTGATAAGGATGGTGGTGGTTCCCTGCGGAATTGCTGTGCTCCAGTTGGCTCCGTTATCTGCAGCTTTATACTGGCCGGTCTGGTCACGGAATTTGTATACCCCAACCACAATTTTATCCTGTGGTACCGGCAGATTCTTAATTTGGGAAGTGAAGTTTGTCGTCTCGCCTAAAGTAGATTTTTCGCTGTGAGAGGGGTAATTCAGCAAAGAGTTGCACCCGGTCATTACCAGAAAAAACACAGGGAGTACTACCCAAAATTTTGGATATTTGTATGTTGTTTTCATGGTAAATTAGTTTTGTCCGGGAATTATGATTTCAGATTGCTCGCCGGTACTTGTATTAAGAATTTTAATTAAAAGTCCTCCATTGGCTTGCGTTACCTCCAGATACATTGAGCCGAAAACATAAGTTCCCGGTTTCAGTTCACCATCACCAAACTGATTGCCAAACAATTTGGTAGACAATTGGCTTAAAAGTTGCCTGTTTAAGCTATCTGTGAAACTGCTTAACGAGTTTAGATTTGAAAGAGAAGAACCCCCGATATTATTATCAAACTGATTTTGCGCGGCCGCGGAACTCAGAAGCCACTGATAATTAAAAGTATCCCCACCAAAGGCAGGATTTATGGGTTTGTATACCAGTTGCTGCCCATTCACGGAAAAGCCAACTGCTGATAGAAATAATATTGTAGTAGTATAAAAGAGTTTCATTTTTTAAAGTTTTTAGGTTGAACTTCTTAACAATTCATTCTTTGGAAGAATCATTTCTTTTAGAATTTCTAAAGTAGTCTGAGCTTCCTGATTCATCACTTCCTCATCCGGAGATGTGTTGAAGAGGTAAATCTCCTGCTCGTTGTACATTACAGAAATTCTGGTACTTTGTCCTAATCCTGGGATCTCAATGATTTTTACAGTGCCTGGAAATTTCTCATCGGTCTGCAGATACTTCATATAAAACTGATCGTAATAATACTTGCCGTTTCTGCTTCTGGTATCGTCTATGGTAAGCCCCGATAGCTCGATATCGTTTTCAGATAATGATTTTGTACTGTTCTGAGCAATTTTTTCCGGTCGTATCTCTAAACTGTCTTTAGAAATCACCTTGTCGCTTTCTTCGTCTTTAATAAAAAGAAAAACCTTGAGCACATCTTTTCTGTCGAGATTGGTTTTCACCTCAGAAAGTTTTAAAGTTTCTTTTGGTTTTACGACAAATTTGCCTTCCTGTTTATTGGTGGAAGTGTTACCTGAGGCTCCTTTTTTTATTGATAGCAGAATAAAATTTATTGGGTAATGGAAATCTGATTGATTTTCTGCTGTAGCAATAATATTGTAAAGACCGTCTGCGCTTTCTGTAATTATTTTGGCTTGCAGCCCTTTCTCCGTTTTGGTTTGTGAGAAAAAATTACAGTAAAAAAGTATTGAGATTATCCATAGAAATTTAATTTTCATTATTAATAATTTCTGATAAAAATAATCATGTTGTTGTCTCTGATATTGATTTTCATATTCTCTGAGATGCTGTTGCTGCCCACCATATCCACATAGTTTTTGTTGCCTACCGAATTGATGGTTGCTGTACTGGGCTTATTGCCAGTATTAATGAAAACAGTTTTATTCTCATTCCCGATCTGGCTTATAGAAACCTGCTTAGGATTAAGATCATAAATCTGAACTTCATTATTATTCCCAATCTGCACAACATTGGAGTTGAAACCCGTTGTTGCATTCACCGTAGAATTGCCACTGCCAAATAGCTGTAAAACATTCTGCGAGTTCAGCTCTTCGAATGATATATTTTTCTGTGCCTTTAAAAAAGTGCAGAAAAAAAGAAGTATTGATATGTAAGCCAGTTTTTTCATCTCAAAAAAAAATAGTATAATGTATAGGAGATTGCTCTCCTATACATTTGAAGAAACTCTAATAGTTAAAATGTGATACTACAATAGAATTTCCACTACCTTGCTTTAAACCGTTATGTGAATGATCTGTAATTTTTTTACTAAAGGCAGCATTATTCTGATTACCCCATTGTTTTGGATAAGTAACATTGTTGACTCCTCTTAGTACAGAGTACGAAACATCAGCATTTCCTCTTTGATTCAATGCTTCATCATTACTGCCTCTCATATTGACGATTTTTCACAAGATTAATGCTGTGTTGCAACAATCACGTTGCCTGTACCAGACTGCATACCCATGTGTACGTTTGATGTACCATTTTGCGATATTGTAGCTTGGTTATAGCTGCCGTTCTGTGTGTTGTTTGAAGTATTGGTAAGACCCAATTGGTTTACAGAAGTCCAGTTAAACGATCCATTTTGCTCAATCATGGAGTTGTTTCCGGTTCCTCCTGCCTGAGTTGTATAAGCCTGGCTTCCGTTTCCTCCGTACTGGTATGTATTAGAAATGTTGTTACTGCTGTTTTGAGTCGACACAGATTTGTGTGAGTCGCCAATCTGTGACAGATAAGCACTGTTGCCGTTTCCTGTCTGACTTTGAGTACCTTCACTGCTGTTACCATTTTGATAAATACCTTCAAAGTTTGAATTACCGTTTATAATCTGTGTAGTTTTGTTATTGCTTCCATAAGTATGAGCATCAGAATCATTCTGGTTTCCGCTTTGGTTCTGGATTGCTGCGTTTCCATTTCCATCTTGAATAACATGTAATCTAATATTACTATTTCCTACCTGAGATTGAGAAGACGTGTTATTGCTGCCATATTGCTCTACTCCATTAAATCCGTATCCAACATTATTGTTACCAGTTTGTACTTGATTCTGAACGTTATCATTACCAGTCTGGATTGCAAAAATAATATTGTTGTCGCCAGTTTGATTTTGAGTTCCCTGATTTCTCAGACCACTTTGACTTGAAGTAGCTCTGTTGGTACTGCCAACCTGTCTTTGGTTGGAAGCGTTATTATTAACATTTTGAGTTGAACTTGCAATGTTACTGGTACCACTTTGGTAAGTATATGCGTTGTTTGCGTTGCCAGTTTGACCTTGCGTTAAAGTATTACCATTACCGTATTGAAGTCCGTTTTCAACGTTATCATCTCCACTTTGAGTTTGAGTAGATTTATGACCATTGTTATATTGATATGCATTAGCATAGTTACGATCACCAGTTTGAGTCTGATTTGCAACGTTTAAATAGCCTTCCTGATAAGAAACTCCATTGTTAAAATTACCATCCTGCTTTTGATCTGAAGTATTTTGAAAAGCCATCCCTTCCTGACGTGAACTTACAACGTTACCATCACCTTCCTGCAATTGTGTTGCTCTGTTATGGTAATACTCTTGGTTAGTAAATGCCTGGTTACCAACTCCATCTTGAGTTTGATTAGATCCATTATCAAAACCATTTTGGTTAGTCTGAGTTACGTTACCAACACCGTTTTGTTTTTGATTGATTTTACTGTTATTTGCACTTGAACTAGCCGCAAGGGGATCTGCTCCTGTCTGATGTGCATAAGCTGCGTTGCTTGAGCCTGTCTGTACCTGATCGATATTCATCCTTGGTGCTTTCGCCTGAGTTGCATTTGCAATATTACCATTACCACCAGTTTGCGTCTGATTAATTACAGTCATATAAGTTTCTGTCTGTATCGAATTCATTTCGTTACTGTTCCCGTTTTGTATCTGTGTTACATAACTTTTGTTTGACCAGTTAGAAGTACCTCCCTGAACAGAACTGGCTCGGTTATTGTCTCCGGTTTGTGTAGTTGACGTTTCGTTCAGCATGTGTCTCTGTATTACTAAAGATTGGTTATTATTACCGCTCTGGTTTGTTACATTTTTTTCAGATGACCCCATTTGGTTTACATTAGACTGATTGCCGCCGCCTCCTGATTGCGTCACACTATTGTTATTGTTAGTTCCTTGAGCATAAAATAGTGATGCTCCAGAAAGTGCTATTGCACTAAAGATTAATTTTTTCATGATTAAAAATTTTTATTTGTTAATGAAACAAATATATGCCGATCAACATCTGTAAAACGCCACCGAAACAGGGTAAATTTTAAAAATCACATATTCAGTTAGTTTACATCAATATTTCAGTCATGCCTAACTCATCATAAACCGTTATAATCTTTATCGTAGAAATACGGTATGCAATTTGAAATGTTTTATGTCGGATTTTCTATCTTATATTACTATTTTTACCCTATGAAAAGTTTCGGAAAAGACCTTTTAAATAAAATCAAAAAGACAGAACTGAGCGGTGAAGATGCGCACGGCATTTTTTCGCCTCCATCACGTCCGGTTTTTACTTATGAGCAGGTTTTAGAGAAAAATCCAAAATTTGCCGCTGTCAATATTGTGATCTATCTGAAACATGATGAATGGTACTTCCCACTGATTCAGCGAACTGAAAATCAAAGAGATCGTCACAGCGGACAAATCTCCCTGCCAGGCGGAAAAAGAGAAGAATTTGACAGAGATTTTGCTGAGACAGCCATCCGCGAGACTTCCGAAGAAATTGGTCTCGAAAAGCCTTATGTAAGAATTATCCGTGAAATGTCACCAATCTACATTCCGCCAAGTAATTTTTATGTTTATCCGTTCATTTCGTATTCAAAAAGAAACCCTGAATTTATTCTTCAGGAAAGTGAAGCTGTGGAAGTTATAGAATTTCCCATCACCTCATTTCTGAATCTCCCGGATACACCTGAACTGATGACGCTAGATGCCGCAGGTGGAAAAGAAGTTCCGGTAATCAATTTTAACGGATACATCATTTGGGGTGCAACCGCAATGATATTGAGCGAATTCAGCCAATTACTTAAAAAAATGTAACTTTGCACAATCGTTTTTACTGAAGCATGGCCAAAAAAAATATATTTACCGATGCATTCGGAACTCCTTACTTTTTAAAAAGGATTATCATCTTTATTCTCGGTATCGTTTCCTACAGAAGATTTAATGGTTTTAATAAACTAAAAATCTCTGGAACCGAGCATTTGGTAGACCTTCCGGATTCCAACGTACTTTTTGTATCCAACCATCAGACCTATTTTGCTGATGTGGCTGCGATGTATCACGCATTCTGTTCGGTGAACAACGGGTATCTCAATACCATCAAAAACCCGATCTATCTGCTTAACCCAAAAATCGACTTTTATTACGTAGCTGCCGAAGAAACGATGAATAAAGGGATTTTACCTAAAATTTTCAAAGTTGCCGGTGCAGTAACAGTAAAAAGAACCTGGAGAGCTGAAGGAAAAAATGTCAACCGGATGGTAGACCTTACCGAGGTTGACAACATTATGAAAGCTTTACAGAATGGCTGGGTAGCGACATTTCCGCAAGGGACAACAGCAGCTTTTGCTCAGGGACGACGTGGCACTGCCAAACTGGTAAAAAATCAGCGGCCAATTGTAATTCCGATTAAAATTAATGGCTTCAGACGAGCTTTTGATAAGAAAGGACTTCGTGTAAAAGTAACCGGAGTAAAACCAACCATGGAATTTAAAGCACCTTTGGATATTGATTACGACACAGAAAATTCTCACGATATTCTTCTGAAAATTATGACAGCCATTGAGCAGACTGAAGATTTTAATGTACTTCATACCTACGACGAAGAGCTAAAGGCCAAAAAATCACAGGGTAACAATCCTTTAAACTAAAAACAAATGAAAAAATTAGCTGCATTTTTTCTGATTCTCACATTTCTAATCTCCTGCAATACACAAAAGGCTTTTTCAGAATTTGATTTCAGCTACGCAAAAGCCGGAGGTTATGCCCCGATGTATGAAAACCTTTTGATCAAAGACAACAAGGTGTTTTACTCGCTGGAGTCCAACGGAAAAAAGACAAGGAAAAAATTTAAGATTTCTGATGCTGAACTTCAGAATATCGATAAAGTTTTAAGCGAAAATCAATTCAGAAAAATTATTGAAGACCGCAAAAAAATCTACGACCGTGCTTCCGTGACCATCACGGTTAAAAAAGGTAAAAATTCCGGAAGCAAGTCAGATGCAAGCCTGATCATGGCGGTTGACCAGAAAAAATGGGAAAATATTGTAGAAGTTTTCCAGAAAATCATAGACAACAACGTAAATAACACAAAATAATTTTGAAAACCCATTTCATTGCCATTGGTGGAAGTGCGATGCATAATTTAGCCATCGCTCTTAAAGACAAAGGATATCAGGTAACCGGATCAGACGATGCTATTTTTGAACCTTCAAGATCAAGACTTGAAAACAAAAATATTCTTCCCGAAGAATTAGGTTGGTTTCCAGAAAAAATAAGTTCGGATATCGATGCTGTTATTTTAGGAATGCACGCCCACAACGATAATCCTGAACTGGCAAAAGCTAAAGAATTAGGTTTAAAAATATATTCTTATCCTGAATTTCTTTACGAACAGGCTAAAAATAAAACCAGAGTTGTCATCGCAGGATCTCACGGCAAAACCACAATAACATCGATGATTTTGCACGTCCTCAATTTTCATCAGAAAGATGTAGATTACATGGTTGGTGCACAACTGGAAGGTTTCGACTGTATGGTGAAACTTACGGAGGATAACGATTTTATGGTTTTGGAAGGTGATGAATACCTTTCTTCTCCTATTGATTTACGTTCAAAATTTTTGTTGTATCAGCCTAATATCGCTTTGCTGAGCGGTATTGCGTGGGATCACATTAATGTTTTTAAAACATTTGATGATTATATCGAGCAGTTCAGAAAATTCGTTGCAAGCATTACGCCTGGCGGTGTTTTGGTTTATAATGAAGAAGATGCCGAAGTCGTAAAAGTAGTGGAAAATGCTGAAAATTATTTCAGAAAAATGCCTTACAGAACTCCTGAATACGAAATCAGCAACGGAAAAGTTCTTTTGAAAACCGATGTGATGGGCAATGTTCCGCTTTCTGTTTTTGGAGCTCACAATCTGTTAAATCTTGAAGGCGCAAGACATATCTGCCACACCTTAGGCATTATGGATGAAGAATTCTATGAAGCGATTATGAGTTTTAAGGGTGCTTCAAAACGTCTGGAGAAAGTAGAAAGAAATGATGGCGGAATTCTTTACAAAGACTTCGCACACGCACCAAGTAAGGTAAAAGCAGCCGTAAAAGCGTTCTGCGAGCAGTTTAAAAATGAAAAAAAACACGCTTTTCTTGAACTTCATACATATTCAAGCCTGAATCCTGTATTTCTGGAACAGTATGATCATGCGATGGATGGACCTGAAGATGCAATAGTATTTTACTCTGAAGACGCTTTGAAAATCAAAAGGATGGAAGCCATTTCTCCTGAATTGATTAAAGAAAAATTTAAAAATGAAAATCTGAAAGTCTTTACCAATGCTGAAGATCTTCATGAATACTGGAATACTTTAGACAAAACCGAAGGTGTATATATGATGATGAGTTCAGGAAATTTCGGCGGACTTGATTTGACGAAGTAAGTTTAAGATTTTAAACCATTAAGGTTATTAAAATTTTAAGATAATTGATTAAGATTTTTGAGTTTCATCAAAGATGAAAATTAAGTTGTATTTAAATCAATTAGTATTGATAATGAACAGTTCCAACTTACTAAAGTTTAAATTTATATAAAATTCAAAATCCTTTTCTCATTTGAAAGGGATTTTTTCGTTAAAAAGATTCGCAGTCCTGAATAAAATTTTTTAAAATAACTTCCGTAGAATCTTTACTGTATTTTTGAATGGACTGTCCCAGCCAAAGATTGACAAATTCGGCATTTTTAGCTTCTCTCGCAGCGGTTCTGAATGCAGCGGTCAGTTTGTTCATGTAAGGATACGGAAGGATGTAAGAAGACTCATCCAGCGTTTTTGTAAAAGTATTTTGAATTCCCCGCGCCAATCTTCCGGAAAAAGATTTCGTTAAAATAATTTCGTTTTCTTTTACTTTAAACAACCGCTGTTTTTCAAAATCCTATAGGGCACTTTCCTGAGAAGCCAAAAGCATACTTCCAATCTGAAATCCTTGTGCTCCCAAATCTTTTGCAGCATTTAAAGTCTGGGCATTATAAATTCCGCCAGCGTAGATCAAAGGAACTTTTACCGCATCAAAAACCTGCGCCAGTAAAGAAAAACCGCCAATCTGCGGAATATTTTCATCATTAAAACTTCCACAATGTCCGCCAGCTTCCCAACCCTGAACACAGATGATGTCGATTCCGGAATTTTCAAGTTGTATCGCTTCTTCAACAGAAGTGCAGGTTCCAATCAGAAGGAGGTTATTATTTTTTAATTTAAGAATACTTTCTGAATCTAAATTTCCAAACGTGAAACTTAAAATTCTGCATTTTTCAGAAATTACCGCTTCGATTTGTTCGTGGTAAGAATTTAGTTTAATATCATCAAAATCAGGTAATTGAACTTGAATATTATTTTCTGAAGCTAAATTTTCCAAAAACACTTTAGTTCTAGAAAAATCAGTTTTCAGTTTTTCAGTAACCTCAGGAATTTGATGAACAAAAATATTGAGTGAAAAATCACGATTGGTGAGTTTTTTCGTTTTTTGAATCTGTTCCAAGGATTTTTCAGCGGACAAATCTGCCAAAGCCAAAGAACCCAAACAGCCTGCATTATTTGCTGCTGACGTCATTTCCGGACTGCTCACCCCAAACATCGGCGCCTGAATAATAGGAAATTGAGTACGAAGTTTCTTACTGAGATCGTTTTTTAAATGCATAAAAAATCGCTTTCAGTAAAGTTAAAGATTTTAAACCGGAATGAGTTTTATTAAAGACTAAATGTGCGAAGATTCCACTACCCTGCTTCGTTCTCTTGCCAGCATGATTACAGAGATTCCGCCCATAATAAGCATCAGAAATAACTGCAATGGCAAAGAAATAAATGAGTAAGTAATCCCAAGTTCACCGCCAGCATCGCCATTTTTGCCCATGGCAAGAAAAAGGGTCATAAAACCATATTTCATGGCAAGATTGAAAGCTCCGATGCCTCCGCTGGCAGGAACGATCATTCCTAAAGTACCGACAACAATAATGAAAAAGCCGTCTGCAAAAGTAAAATCTGACGTTTCGGGAAGCGCAAAACAAACTAAATATGCCGCAAAGTAATATGAAATCCAAATGGCAAGTGTATAAAAAATAAATTGTCCCTTCTTCTCCAGTTTTGAGATGGAAGCAATACCCTCCCAAATCCCTTTGGCAAAATTAATGAGCTGTGCTTTTTTAAATGTAATCAAATAGACCACAACAGCTACAAGCAGTATAGCCACAAAAATCTTGACGGTCATGTAGAAGAATGCAAAATCCTGTATCCCAATCTTCATCAAAAACTCTTCAAAACCGCTGGGAACCTGTTTTTCTGTAGTTGTTTCTTTTTTAGCAGTGACATAATCATAAAAAGAAATAATGGTGTCAAATTTAAAAATTACCGTTAAAAGAAGGAAACCCATCATACAGACAAGATCTATCACTCTTTCCAAAATAATAGTGCCGACAGATTTGCTTACAGGAACTTTTTCAACCCCATACAAAGCCGTAGCACGAGCCACTTCACCACTTCTTGGGATGGTAAGATTCATCAGATATCCGAAAGAGATACTCCACAAAGCGTTTGAACTGGAGATTTTGTGACCCATCGGTTCCAACAGAAGATTCCAACGAACGGCACGAAACCAATAAGCTAACAAACCGAAAACACCTGCGAAAGCCACCCACCAATAATTTGCTTTGGATAAGGATTTTTGAATAACCTTAAAATCAAGTCCTTTTGTAGCATACCACAAAAAGAAAGCTGCAAAAGCCAATGAAATAAGGATCGTTAAAAAACTTTTTAGGGGACTTTTTTTCTTCTCTTCCATTGTTTTAGGTAAGAAGATTGGTTTTTTCGTCAGGGAAAACAATTTTTGGCTGGAAATCTCTGGCTTCTTCAGGGCTCATCTGAGCATAAGCAATGATGATGATGATATCGTCACGCTGCACTTTTCTTGCCGCAGGACCGTTCAGACAAACTTCGCCGGATTTTCTTTTTCCTTTGATAACGTAAGTGTCGAAACGCTCACCGTTGTTTACATTCACGATGTAAACCCTTTCTCCAACTACCAAACCTGCAGCATCAATCAGATCTTCATCTATGGTAATACTTCCTATATAATTAAGGTCTGAAGCCGTAACTCTTACCCTGTGAATTTTAGATTTGAAAACTTCTATAAACATGGTGCAAATTTATTAATAATTTTCCAAAATGTAACCTATTTAAAATCCTGTGACCCCTTCAATTTTAATATTAATTCGATTGATGAATTTTAATTGATAATAAAATTATTTTAGCAGATTTTCAATCATATTTTGATATTACTTATCAAATTTTACAGATTTAGGATTTAATAAAATCAAAATAAAATTGACCAATTTTCGTAAAACATTATATTTAGGGCATTTGGCACAATTTTAGCGGCTGCAAATGCGTATTTTTCGTCAGTTTTCAAATTAGCAAAATGTAACGATTTTTTCAGTTTTATGAAAATTTCAATAAGTTTTACCAAAAAATTTGCACAATATGAAAATTGTATTAAATTTGCTTTTATAACAAACTAACTTTTAATATTACAAATTATGAACAAGTCTGAATTAATCGACGCAATTGCAAAAGATGCAGGAATTACTAAAGTTGCAGCAAAAGCTGCTCTAGAATCTTTTATGACCAATGTAACTTCTACTTTACAGCAGAAAGACGGAAAAATCTCATTGGTAGGTTTCGGTACTTTTTCTGTAGCTGAAAGAGCTGCAAGACAGGGGATTAACCCTGCTACTAAGATGCCAATTAAAATCGCTGCCAAGAAAGTAGCTAAATTTAAGGCTGGCGCTGAACTGGCTACTGCTGTTGCAGGTGCAAGTGATAAGAAGAAAAAGAAATAATCATCTGATTATAAAAAATTAACCTCATCGCAAGATGAGGTTTTTTTGTGCTTTAAAAGTGAAAATTATGGCGCTAAACGTGAAATCTCCCAATCCAAGTCTCCCAACTCGTATATAATCCTATCGTGCAATCGGTTAGGTCTTCCCTGCCAGAATTCAATTTCGTAAGGTTTTGCAATGTAGCCACCCCAGTTTTGCGGTCTTGATATTTCTTTATTTTCAAATTCCTGCTCCAGATTTTTAAGTTTATCTTCAAGAAATTCTCTGTTCGGAATTTTTTCGCTCTGAGGCGAAACCACCGCTCCCAGCTGACTTCCTTTTGGTCTGGAATGAAAATATCCGTCGCTTAAATTCTCAGCAATTCTTTCCAAATCTGCTTTGATGATGATCTGCCTTTCCAGTGATGGCCAAAAAAAATGAAGACAGGCTTTATGCGTTTTTTCAATAGACTTTCCTTTGCGGCTGTCATAATTGGTGAAAAATACAAATCCATCATGACTGTAAGATTTCAATAAAACCATTCTGGTGCGCGGGCAACCGTCATCTTCTACTGTAGACACGGCCATTGCGTTGGATTCTGATACCGCAGGATTCTCAGTAGCTTCCAAAAACCAGTCTCTGAACTGCTCGAAAGGATTTTGTTTAATCTCATTTTCAATAAGTTGTAATTTTTCGTAAACTTTTCTCTTATCGTGCAGATTTTCCATAAAGATTTTTTATTACATTTGAGTATGCATTACTCGTACAAAGGTAAAATATTAATCTCTACACCTGATATCTCGGGTGATATTTTTTCGAGGTCTGTGGTTCTCATAATTGATCATGATCAGAATGGAAGTTTCGGGCTTATTCTCAATAAAAAAAACTCCAAAATAAGCACACGGTTTAAGAGCCTTTTTGAATTTAAAATCGATGTTTACGATGGCGGACCTGTTGAAAACGACAAAGTTTTTTTCATTATAAAAGGTGAAAAAATTACTGATAGTTATTCTGAAATCAACAGTGAATTTTATCTGACGGAAAATGTAGAGGAAGTAATTAATGCCGTGATGACCAACAGACTGAGTGTAAATGATCTGAAAATATTTTCAGGATATTCCGGATGGATGGCAGGCCAGCTGGAGGACGAGATTTCACGGAAGGTATGGACTGTGGTGGACGTCTACAATCTAGATTACACGCTTCCAAATGATCAGACTTTATGGAAATCAATCATGCAGAATCTGGGTGGCGAATTTCTGCTTTGGGCCAATTCACCTGAAGACATTTCAATGAATTAGATTTACAAAGGATTGAAATTCAAATATTAACATTTTTTTAAGTAGTTTTTAACGCAGTTTTAAGATAGATTTCACGTTATTTGGATAAATAAAATTCTGATTGATATGAAAGCACTTAAACTTTTTGGCTGCGCTCTTTTTGCAGCATCTTTTTTATCTTTTACCCCATTAAACAAGAAAATAATTGTGATCGATGCCGGTCATGGCGGTGATGATTTCGGAGCTAAACACAGCGGTTTTTCTGAGAAAGAAATTGTACTTAAGATTGCCCGTGAGATTAAAAGCCGAAACAACAGTGATTCTGATTATGAAGTTGTTTTAACGAGAGATTCAGATTTAAATTCCTCCCTAAGCGAGCGTACGGATAAAATCAACGAACTGAATCCTGCAGCTGTAATTTCTCTTCATGTCAACAGCAGCCCAAAACCTGAGTCTGACAGGCAAGGAACTGAAATTTACACTCAATCTTCGGAAGAATCAAAAAATTTAGCAAAAATTATCTCAAAAAATCTAGGCGAATGTAGAATTGAAGAAAAAAATCTTCATATCTTAAAACAGTCAAAATCTCCTGCGGTTTTGGTTGAACTAGGCTTCATTAACAGTACAAAAGACAGAAAATATCTTACAAGCGAAGAAGGGCAAAAAGAAGTTGCAGCTAAGTTTGAGAAGATTTTCAGCGAGTTATAGATTAAAAATACAAATCTGACTGGTTCAGAAAAAACCCGGTAAAGGACTTGAAACGTTGTTTACCGGGTTTGTCAATTATTAGAAACCTGCTTTCCACTGATTTACCAGTTCCCTAAATCCTGAATTGGTAAAGGTTTTATTGCGGATTTTCCCTACTGAAAAAATTCCCTTTTCATCAGAAATCAAGAGAATTTCTTCAGCTTTTTGAGATTCGAAGGCAATCAATTCACTTTCCTGAATCGTTGCAAGTTTATTTTTATCCAAAAAGGTCACAAAATTCTCCAGCAAAGGCGAAATGTAAGCACCTTCCGTATGTTTCGGAATTTTAATGGTGTCTTCCTCCAGAAAGAGAAGATTTCCCAACGTGGTGCGGGCAATTCTTTTGTTTGGATTAAGGAAAATTACATCATCCAGATCATTTTCTTCGGCATAAATGCTCCCATAAATATTTTCCGGCGAATGAACCCTGATATTGCTTAAAAGATTGGTATTGACGTTGATTTCTTTAATTAAATCCAATTCTAAAGCCCGTTGATGAATATCTAAAACATCATTCACTTCGGAAACTTCGTAAAAATAAGAAACAGAAGATTTTGAAAGCGTTATTCCATCATTATTTCTGAAAGCCAAAAAGTTGATGATTCCATTGGATACAGATTTCCCCTGAATGACTTCGGTATTGAAAAGATTCTGAAAAAACTCCAAAGTGTAGCTTAAAGGAATATTAAGACGCATTTTCCGCATGGATGCCATTAAAAAGAAATAGCATTCTTCGTCCATGATCAGTTTTGAATTTCTGATAAAAAAGGAAACTTTCACGGCATCACCCATCGTAAAAGCTCTGTTGGCTTCTTCCACAGTTCCGGAAGTAAAAATATAATTTTTCAATTTTTCTGAGTTTAGCTAAAAAAATAATGAACGATAAATCGTTCATCAGTTTTATCCATTGATATTTTATTCTTAGGCAGCACCTAATTTTATTCTGAGGTTTTCAATCAGATTTTCCCAGTACATTGCGTTTTCCTCTTCATCACCTTCCTCGCAGAAATCGGTGATATTCAAGGCTAAATCTTCTGTAATATCATCAATTGTAATGGTCATTTCAAAGAAATTTTTGGTCCCTTCATCTTCTTCCCATCTGAAACGCACAAAACCTTCAGGCTTATATCTGATTAATGTAGCCTTCTCAGCAGGACCGCCGCCCCAGCTGAAAAAGAAATCGTCTCCTTTCTCCACAACATCCTCTGCAAACCATTCTGACAAACCCTCTGCTGTAGCCAAATATTCGTATAAAATCTCTGACAGACAGTGCATTGGAAACTCATAATGGACTTTATTTTTCGCCATATTATCTCTGTTTTAATCGTGTCGCAATATATAAATTAATTTTTTTATTTAACAAAACAGAGGTTACTTTTTTATAAAAGGTTTATGATTTTTGTCATAAGACTTTGCAAAGCTTTTACTGACGGTTAATTTTCATTTAAAGCCTCCAGAATTACAGCACAACCTTTGCGGATTTCATCTTCAGAAATCGTGAGTGGCGGAGAAATTCTCATGTATTCATTGCGATAAAGCTGCCAGAAAACAATAAGACCTTTTTCCATACATTTTTTGGCAATATGAAGTGTGAAATCGGGTGAGCCTAAATTCACAGCGAGCATCAGACCTTTTCCGTTGATATTTTTAATTTTAGGATGAACCAGAAGTTCTCTATAAAGTTTTTCTTTAGCATCAGTCTCATTCATCACTCCGCTTTCCAAAACTTCTTTTAAAGTGGCATGACTTGAAGCTGCAATCAGAGGATTTCCCCCGAAAGTTGTGATATGACCCAATTTCGGCGAATGCGAAAGGGTTTCCATAATTTCACTGGAACTCATAAATGCGCCCACCGGAACGCCGCCGCCCATCCCTTTTCCCATTACCAGAATATCCGGAACGATTCCGTAATGTTCGAAAGCAAACAATTTTCCCGTTCGTCCAAAGCCAGGCTGAATTTCATCTAAAATTAAAAGAGCACCCACTTCTTCACAACGTTTTTTAAGATTTCCAAAGTAATTCTCTAAAGGCATCAAAAATCCCGCTGCACCCTGAATGGTTTCAGCAATAACACAGGCTGTTTTCTCAGTAATTTTTGAAAAGTCTGCTTCATTATTAAATTCTATAAAGTTTACCATCGGCAACAACGGACGGAATTCCCTTTTGTGATATTCATTTCCTGCTACTGAAAGTGCACCGTGGGTATTGCCATGGTAAGCATCTTTCATCGAAATAATCTCTTCTCTTCCGGTATATCTTTTGGCTAATTTTAAAGCGCCGTCAATGGCTTCTGCCCCGCTATTAACCAAATAAGTAACTTGCAAAGGATCGGGAACTGATTCTGCCAAAAGCTGGCAAAGTGCAACCGGTTTTTCCTGAGCATATTCGCCGTAAACCATCACGTGAAGGTATTTTTCTGCCTGGTCCTTAATGGCACTGACAATTTTCGGATGAGAGTGACCCAAAGTATTGGCAGAAACTCCGGCAACAAAATCAAGATATTTTCTGCCGTCAGTTCCATAAATATAACTTCCCACTGCTTTTTCAACTTCAAAACCTGCGGCAAACTGCGTCGTCTGTGCCTGATATTTAAAAAATTCCTTTTGCATGATTTTATTTAAAAATGGTTGGGCAAAGATAATAAGATTGGGAGGAAAGTTTTTTAGAAATTGGGAGAAAATGAAACTCCGAAGTCAGGAGACTTCAGAAAGTTGGGATTGTTTAAAAAAATGCCACACGAAAGGATTCGTGCGGCAGCTAAAGGATTTAAAAAACCAAACTGGCAACCTTTCAAAAGAAATCTTAAACCCATAAAAAATCAGAGCCAAAAACTCTGATTTTCTATTTTATTTACGTACTCTTTTCGGTTTTTTCGCTTCCTCTTTAGCTTTTGCGTCATCAATTATTTTTTGAGACTGATCGTAGAGCGAGGTATCCGATTCATATTGTATTTCCTCGTAATTGGGGGTATCGACAAGGATGTCCTGCCATTTCCGTATCCGGTCTTTGGTGTTCCAGTTGAAGTCGGGGAATTTCCGTTTGGAGGGTTCAATCATACTCATAGGATAGGTATCGTCAGTCGCACCGATATTGCACGAAAGAATGTAGAGCGCCTGATCCTGAAACAGAGCACCAATAATCCCACATGATGAGAGGTTGATCCCGATTCTTACCGGTTTTTTAGTCACTGCATCCACATCGTCTACGTAAGAAATGGCCTGGGCATTACCAATAACTTTCGCTTCGTGAATTTTTCCTTCCTGATAATAGACAGTCATCAGCTTTCCTTTTACCTGATTAAATTCATCTTTCATATTCAGAGAATCTGCCTTGCTTATTGCCAATGCGTTTCCGATTACTTTAATGGAATCTATGTTTTCGTTTGCGGTATTGAAATAGGTTTCCACCTTATCGCCGGTCACCTGCTTCTGATCGCTCCAGAGAATAGGATCTCTGTACATGTGCATGATCCCGTCGGTTTCGTCGAAAGCGATAGAGTCTGCCCTGCCCTGCGCATTAGATTTGTAAATTCTTGCCTTTTTGAAAGCCCTTAAAAAACTTTTCTTTTTTGTAACGTCCAATGTATCCGGTTTCTGATAAGAAAGAATCTTTTCTGAAGCAAAATAGATGGAATCTTTTTCTAAAATCTTAACTGCATACGGACTTTTAGTCATCATCGCAGAATCTTTTTTCTCATAGATCTCACCGTAGCCACCTTTGATGTACCGTTTTTCCAACGGATCATCGAGAGTCACGTTTCCGGTTCCTGTTCCGTAACCTGTAAGCTGATTAAAGTACAGTTCGTCACCGGTGAGGATTTTATCGTTGTAGTAAATCTTTGAATTCTTTGTAAGAAAAGATTCTTTGGTATTCATGTTATGAGTACCTTTTTCTGTAATAATCCTGTTCTTAGGATTTTTCTTGTTGGTGATTACGGTATAACCGTTGATGGTCACGACATTGGTATTCTGGTTCTGAACCACATTATCACCTTCCAGCGTATATTCCCGGTCTTCAATCTTTACCCTCCCGGTAAGATCGATCGTTCTTGTATCTAAAAAATAAGTTGCAGATTTTGAATAAGTAGTGCTTTTACCGTCATTGATTGTTCCTCCTGTGTTGTAGTACGCCTGATTGCCCAATCTGTCATAATAAAGCGTTTCAGTTTTAATGATGGTGCCTTTGGGATCATTCAGAACAACGTTTTTCTTGGCTACACCTTTCTGAGTATTTCCGTCGTACTCCATTTCTGAAGAAGTGATAACGGAACCATCGGGATTTACAAGTCTGGCATTACCAATTGCTCTGGCAAAGTTTTCTTCTTCGTAAATAACGATAATATCTGCACTTAAAATAGACCCCTGATGCTCAACCTTCACATTTCCTTTCAGCGTCTGATTGCCATCGTATATTTTGGGATCTTTAATGATCTCATCTGCATTGATGATTTTCACCTTCTTTCCGGGGCCGGATGGTGTTTTTGCAGAATTGTTTTGTAAAAAAGGATCTTTTTGTACAGGTTTAGGTTTTTCCTGTGCCTTAAAAAATGCAGCGAGGAAAATTAACAAAAAACAGAATATCTTCATTAATTAATCATTCTTGGTGCCGTAAAAATACAGCGAATGCGAATCAATTTTTACGCCAAAAGCCTGCTCAATTGCTTCCTTAATCCCCTGAATACGAGGATCACAAAACTCTATAATCTCCTGAATTTCTTTGTCTGAATCTTTTTTGTAGATCACCAAATGGTCATGCTGTTTGTCGAAATAAGATTTTTCGTAGGAAGATGAAGTCAGCGTTTTTTCTCCGAACTGATGCTTACGGATCAGCCCTGCATCAAGGAAAATCTCAATTGTATTGTAGATGGTCGCTTTTGAAACATGGTATTTCTTCTGCATCATCAACAGGTAGAGATCATCAACATTGAAGTGATGATCCATCCCGTATATTTCTTCTAAAATAGTGTAACGTTCAGGTGTATTTCTGAAACCTTTTTCCAATAAATAGTTTCGTAAAACATCTTTTATCAGCGTTATATTTTTTTCTTTCTGTAAAGTATCCATTAATCAATTTATACTACAAATTTATCGATTTTTTATTGAATATAAAATCGGATCATCCTGATTAACTTATTTTAAGAATCATGACGTTCAAACTTCGCCTGCTGAATTCTGTCTTTATTGGCTACTGCTTCTTCGGTGAGCGGTGCAGATTCCACCACTACATTGTGTGATGTAACGCCCCATGACTTGAAATCATCACTGCCAATATATTTCACGAAGTTGTAAATATTGAGTGTTATCTTGTTTTTCACCGTAAGAAGCATATCGTTGATATAGGTATTATCGATGATTACATATTTCAGATCCGGCGGAATATTGTATGCTCTCAGAGAAGGGTGGCTGCTTCGTGAAGGTATTGTTCCGTCTGCCATTAAATCTTTCAGCACCATATTAAAGTAATCGTTGATTCTTCTGTCTCTTTTAAATCCGAGAAGGAAATTAACTTTAAAAATCGTTCCAGGCAAAATTTCATCCACAGTATATTTAAAAGTATAAGGATCTTCCTGATTGATAATACTTAAAATGAAATAATGATCTGCTCTCTTCGGCTGTTTTTTAATGATTGAGTAGATAATTTTAGATTCCACCTCATCATTTTTCTTTGCTCTGGAGAGATAAGCGAGATTGGTACAGTATTTTGGAATCGTATTATCCAGTTTCATGTCTTTGATAATTTCTACGTATTTGCTGATTTTAACGTATTGGGTAAAGGTAGCTTTCAAAAGTCGGCCGTTGTACCATGCATACATACAGACTGCGATAAATCCGCCTAAAACTATAGTCAGCCAACCACCATCAAGGAATTTTGTAACATTTGCATAGAAAAAGCCTGATTCCAAGACAAAATAAATCAACGCAAAACCAAAAATGAAGATTTTATTCAGTCTTGTACGGCTGAGCCAGTAGGTGAGTAAAATCGTTGTCATCAACATGGTTATGGTTATAGTAAGACCGTAAGCCGCTTCCATATTCTCTGATTTCTCAAAAAATATTACCACAATAAAGCATAAAATCATTAATCCCCAATTCACTTTAGGAATGTACATTTGACCTTTTACCCCAGATGGATATTCGATATGCTGATTAGGCCAGAAAGAAATCGACATCGCTTCAGAAAACATCGTAAATGAACCGGTAATTACCGCCTGACTTGCAATAATCGCCGCTAAAGTTGCCAAAATTACTCCAGGAAGAACAGCCCATTCCGGCATAATACCAAAAAACGGATTGGTTCCGTTATAGACCTGCTCGTAATTATCCAAAAGCCAGGCTCCCTGACCTAAATAATTTAAAATCAACATCAGTTTTACAAAAACCCAGCTGAACTGAATATTTTTAGCTCCACAGTGTCCCAAATCTGAATACAGAGCCTCTGCTCCTGTCGTACAAAGAAAAACAGCACCCATAATCACAATCGCACTTGGCGAATGCGTGATCAGGTTGTAAGCATACATCGGATTGAAAGCTTTTAAAATTTCAACATGATCAAAAATATGCATGAAACCAAAACCTCCCAACACCAGAAACCACGTTACCATCACAGGTCCGAAGAACTTCCCGATGAAAGCTGTTCCGAATTGCTGTACAACAAAAACTACAAAAAGAATAATTAAAGTAATAGTAACAACAGGCGTTTCCGGATTGTAGATTTTTAAACCTTCAATGGCCGACATTACCGTTAAAGACGGCGTAATTACACTGTCTGCAACCAAAGTTGAAGCACCGATGATGGCCACGACGTAGAGCCATTTTTTCTTGAGCTTTTTAACCAAAGAATATAAAGCCAGGATACCGCCTTCACCTCTGTTGTCTGCTTTTAAAGCAATAATCACGTACTTGACCGTAGTCTGCAAAGTTAGCGTCCAGATGATGCAGGAAAGCGCTCCCTCAATGTAATCGTTGATCGACATGGATGAGCCTCCACCCTTCCGCGCATTTACAATGGCCTTCATTACATACAAAGGCGAGGTTCCGATGTCCCCGAATACAATCCCTAACGAGACCAAAACCCCAACAAAAGAAAGCTTTTTCAGATCAATATGATGACCGCCTTCTGTAACTTCTGCCATATCAGCAATTTTAAAATTTTAAACGGGCAAATTTATACTAAAATTATAACCCGAAGAATTTTTATCGATGAATAGAATAAATGAAAAAACTTCCTTTCGGAAGTTTTTTTCTATAATCGTTTAATTTTTACTTAACGTACATTGCGTTTTTGATTTCCTCTTTTACTTTTTCAAGTTTCGGGAACCATTCTGCAAACAGTGCGGATGAATAAGGAGCAGGAGCATCAGGAGTTGTAATTCTCTTGATTGGTGCATCCAGATAGTCAAATGCTTTCTGCTGAACCATATAAGTAATCTCTGAAGATACTGAACCAAATGGCCATGCTTCTTCCAAAATTACCAATCTGTTTGTTTTCTTCACTGAAGTAAGAATCGTTTCAAAATCCAAAGGACGAACGGTCATCAAATCGATCACTTCTACAGAAATACCTTCTTTAGCCATGTCTTCAGCAGCCTGAAGAGCCAGTTTCATGATTTTTCCGAAAGAAACCAGAGTTACATCTGTACCTTCTCTTTTTACATCAGCTTTTCCTATTGGTAAATAATATTCTTCCTCAGGAATTTCCATCTTATCTCCATACATCTGCTCAGATTCCATGAAAATCACCGGATCGTTATCCTGAATAGCAGTCTTCAACAATCCTTTTGCATCGTAAGGGTTTGAAGGAACTACCACCTTAAGACCTGGAATGTTTGCATACCAGTTTTCGAAAGCCTGAGAGTGCGTTGCTCCCAACTGACCTGCAGAAGCTGTAGGACCACGGAAAACGATTGGGCAGTTCCACTGTCCACCACTCATCTGACGGATTTTCGCAGCATTGTTGATAATCTGGTCAATCCCAACAAGCGCAAAGTTGAAAGTCATATACTCTACGATCGGGCGGTTACCATTCATCGCAGCACCCACTGCAATACCTGTAAAACCAAGCTCTGCAATTGGTGTATCGATTACACGTTTAGCACCGAACTCATCCAGCATTCCTTTAGATGCTTTGTAAGCACCGTTGTATTCTGCAACTTCCTCACCCATTAAAAAGATAGATTCGTCTTTGCGCATTTCCTCGCTCATTGCCTGTGCAATCACCTCACGAAAAGTATATTCTGCCATAGTAATTTTAAAAATTTATACAAAAATAATGTTTTTATTTATTAATCGAAAAAAAAGGCACCTTTCAATATTAATTTTTGGAAAATATTATCTGAAAAACTTCCATTTTGGGATAATTGCCAACATTCCGAAGCCCGTAAACAGAAAAAGATTGGTAATATCTGAGTACAAAAATGTAGAAAGGTAATAGTTGTGCATAAAGAAATGCATCAACAGCATAAATGGAAACAAAAAAATTCCGATTTTTCTGTAGAAAAAAATCAGGACAATTCCTAAAATCATCAAAGCGTCTACAGAGAAAATCAGGTAAAAATAACCTTTTGGAATGTTTAAAGCTTCATGTTGCAGATATTCATCAAGATCGAGCCCGATTCCCATAAAAGTAAACAGCAGCAGAGCAGCCAATGCTAAAATAAAACCCCAGCCTTTTTTTGGATCTTCATCAAAATAACTGTATTCTTTATATTCCTTTTCCATAGTGCAAAAATAAAGAACTTATGAAAAAAAATCATAAGTTCCTTTGAATAATTATATCGTAAAAAAAATTAAATCGTGATTGCGTTGATCAATCTGTTTTTGTCGCTGAGGAATTCTTCCATAGAGATCATACTCTCAGTTCTCATAACATCCTGAATATCATCTATCTGATAAATAATTCTCTTCGCATCATCCGTATTTTTAGCTCTTACTTTACAGAAAATATTGTATTTTCCTGAAATCACGCTCGCTTCAATTACGTTTGGTAATGTAGAAAGTTCTTTTAAAACTTCCTGAGTACGGTTTGATTTTGTTAATAAGATACCGATGAAAGCGGTGAAGTGATAATCTAATTTACCATAATCAATGCTTAGAGATGAGCCTAAAATAATACCCGCATCTTCCATTTTCTTTACTCTTACGTGAATTGTTCCTGCAGATACATCCATCTGCTTTGCAATTTCTGTAAAAGGCATTCTTGTGTTTTCTACTAAGAAGTCAAGAATTTTCTTGTCTATTTCGTCCAGTTGATAGTTCATAATAGTGAAATTATATTTTTCCTAAAAAATCCATAAATTTTTTACAAAATTAGGAAAAATTATTTAACTGAAAAAAAAATATCAAATATTAACTATAATTAACAGATATGATAAAAATCATTATGATTTTAGGATTATTTCTTTGTTGAAATTACGGAATCTGTTTTTATCGAATCATTCTTAACCGCCGGTTTTTTATCTTTTTTCTTCTTTTTAAAGAAAGAATTGAAACTTTTGCTCCAGACAATACCGCCACCATACGCCTGATTTGCAGAACCGTTAGAGATCACCGCTCCATTAGCTCCATTGCTCATTCCAATATTACTGGGCTTAGAATATCCTCTTAAGATAAGCGTTCCGTCGTTCTTTTTAGAAATATCGTACTCTATTGAACCTTCACCAGACAAATAATTCTGAGTTGTTCCTTCAGTCTGATTTAACGGTATTCCCAGACCTGTTTTAACTTCAATTCTTGGTGAAAGCGCAAAGCTCAAACCTGCATTGGCACGGTCTCCTGTATTAGAGCCGACGTCACCACGGATATAATTTAAATCGATCTGAAACTCGCTGCTCATCGTATTGATGATTGATCCGAGCTGCTTCAGAGCGAGATTGTAACCTGAAGACTGCGCCAGACCTGCGGCATCCAGACTTACCGTACTTGTTGTATTAAAGCTGTTTAAAAGTAAAATTGAACCAAACTGTAACACATCTTCACCTTCAGCCTGATTGATTCTTGTTGCCAAAGCTTCTTTCACCTGACTGGAAACATCCAAAGCCGTTACACCCAGTTTTACATCAGGATCATTTAATGTTCTCGTAATTTTTGCCTGAAGCAAGACGCTGATCGGCCCAACTCCCATATTCAGGTATTCCCCTGCATTGGAAACCATTCTCACATAGTTGGCGGTAATATCAAGGGTTGGAGTCATTGCGTTGCCATCCCAGCTGATGCTGCTTCCTTTCTGGATCTGGAAAGTTCTGTTCAGGATTGCTTTCGAAACGAAAGTTCCGTTTTCTACAATGTAATCTCCGCTGAGTTCTATATTTCCTGTGCGGCTCATTCTGAATCTGAGGTCATCTGCAACACCTTTTACATTGATGTTTCCTACGTCATCGCCTACCAGAACGTTTACGTTTGTACCTTTATCTACATCAAGATTAAAATCGATATCCATATTGGCACCGCTTTTTTTCTTTTCTTCCAAAACTACAAATCCGCTCTTGTTTTCCTGTAGAAATCTCAACATTTTAAATTCCTCAACATTTGAGGTAGAAGCTGAATTAAAAGTAAAATTACTCCCATTCAAAGCCTTCATGTTTGGGGTTGAAAGACTTAAAGCCGAAACTGGCCCATCAACGAAAAGTTCGCCCTGACCGTAAACTCTACCCCAGAACAAATCGTAATCTTTCTGAGTGGTATCAAGCATTAATAAATTATCAGCTCTCATCAGAAGCGAAACTCCCATCGACGAAAGTGTTTCAAATCTGATCAATCCTGAAATTGTTCCTTTGGAATTGGCTCTTCCATCGTGCACACCGATATTGTTCAGAATCGCAAGACCTTTAGTTAAATCAATAGTTGTATTGTCAAATGAATAATCCACTCCGGTGAAAAGAAGTTTTAAACCAAAATCTTTCAGGCCAATACTTCCGCTGTAATCAAGGTTTTTCATCGTTCCGTTGATCTTCAGGTCACCGGTTGCTTTACCTCTCATGTTACCGAAAACCGTTTGAACAAACTGCTGCGCAAAAGAGAGATCAAACTCATCCAGCTCAGCATTCAGATCAATAGTTGGTGTAGCTGTGTTGTTATTCACCGTTCCTGTGAGATGAAGATTATTGTTTCCGATAATTCCTGCTGAAGTCACCTTTACATCCACATCGTATACGTTCAGTGAAAAACTGTTGGTTGCAGAAATGGTAATATCTCCCATATCATTTCCGTTCATCATGATATCATCAATAGTGAGATCTACCAGCGGTTGCAGCGTGCTCTGATCCATCCTGATCTTCACATTTCCGTTCGCCAGACCTTTGATATCCATGGTGTTTCCGTTTGGAGTCATTTCAAGAATCTTTCCTATGGCAAAATTGCTCACTTCCGCATCTACATAAAAATCTTTGGCAGATTTAAAAGTGGACTCGTTAATTTGCAGTGAACTTTCATCAGAAAAAATTCTCAGGTTCTTAATTTCAAAATTGGCTGTCTTTTTTCGGTAAGTTATCGAATGATCGAGCGCAGGATTCGTATCAATCGCCCATTTTACGTTGTTAAAATTAACTTCCGTCGGTTCAAATCTGAAAACATAATCACCAAATTCGTTGCTCGACTGATTGAAATTAACGGTGTAACTTTTAAGATTCTCATCTTCCTCATCCTGTGGACTTCCGTGTTTGAAGCTTGTGGCAATTTTCAGCAGCGAATTATTTTCGTTTTTACCTGTAATTGTAATGTCTTTGAGAACATTCTGATTATACTGAAGTCTGTTGACTTTGGCAAAAATCTGCTGATCAAGACTCGCTGTATTGATTCTTACTTTTACACTGTCTACCATCGCACTGTCGCGGGTGATCACGAGGCGGTCGTTGATTTTATAATTAGGATTCGCTTCTGCCAATGCACGGTCTGCATCGGTAATTTCCTGCTGTTTGGTCATGATGTATCTCATCGAAGCAGCATCAAGATCAAGAATTAAATTATTGGATTCCCCATCATATTCAGCGACCACTTTCGCTCCCTGAGAAAGCTGAAGATCAGGCATAAATAACGCTACCAAACCCTGTTCGATATCAAAATTCAGATTAAATTTCTGTCCGCGGTAGAGTTTTCTTGGGGCAGGACCGACGAGAATTTTAGCCAGACCATTTTGCACCATTCCAGAAAGATCTGCGAGATTAAATTTCCCTGAAATCTGTCCGTTGATCGCTTCCGGAGCATTTACATCAATAATTCTGTTGCCACCTTCTACCCTCGTATTGATTTTGGCGTGAGGAATGTGATATTGTTTTCCTCCATTCGCAAAATGAACATTGTCTACACTCACATCCAAACCTAAATCATTCAGATCAGACATCGCCATTTTCCCGTTGATCTTTCCGCTGACGATCTGTTTTCCAGCCTGTCCGGTGAAATAATTTAAATTTAAAGAATTGATATCTGCATCCACATCGGCAGAAATCCGTTTTGTACTGAAATCTATTAAGCCTTTTACAGTCGCCTTTACTTCTTCATCATTTACGGTGATGAGACCGTTGTATTTCCTGTGATCAAGCAGACCGTCGAGGTTAAGATTGTTTATTTCCCTATCCATAATTTCGATGCTTGAAATCTGGGATTTAGTGGAAATTCTCATCGTGTTAACATCGAAACTCTGCCCGTTAATATCAAATCTACCAGAAATCAAACCTACAGCTTTGCTCTTGGTGATCACTGAAGTATTCAAATCTTTCACAACTGCCAAACCGGAATATTTCGGCACTGGCGAACTGTATTCCCTTAAAGAAAAATTGGTGATCTGCGCCTGTCCGATTCCTGTAATAAGATTTCCGGAGGACACATAAACCTCTTTTGCATTTACCCTTGCACTTCCGTTGTATTTTAATTTACCAAAATCGTCTGCAAAATTCTTCATTTTAGCAGAGATGAATTTCGGCATCATCGCTTTTAAATCTATGTAGGTAAAGTCCGCAGATAAATCTTTGGTTTCAATTAAAAAATTGCCTTTCAATAAGTTTTTTACCTCCATTTTTTTGGTGGCAATGTTGACAGACGGATTTCTGATCAGGAAGTTATCAAGCGTAAAATTATTCAAAGGTCCGGTCATTTTCCCCGACACATTGAAAGGAATAAAATTATCCCAGTTCGTCACAAAATAACTGATGTCGTAGCCGCTGATCTGGCTTCCGAGCTTCATATCCATTTCCCATTTTACCTTATCTGAGAAACCTGCCCACGAGCCATCATTTAAATTAAATTTAATATCTCCCTGAAGCAGTGAATGATCTGTATTAAAAGTTAAATCCTTCAGCAAAAGGAAATCCTTGGTCATCGCAAAGTCTGTGGAAAACGTCTCTACAAAGTGAGCCTTGCCCCACCGTTTTGTGGTAAAAGTAAAATTATTGATGGTGGCTGCGATGTTGACTCCATTTACTTTTACTTTTGGAGCAATGAGATTCACATTCGTTGCAGTAAGCCACTTTCCTGCCTCTCCCACGGAATTCTGATTAACGATTGAAACTTTAGAATCTAAAATTTCCAGTCTTGAATTTAACTGAAATGGCGGTTTAGTGGAATCTTTCTTTTTGCCACTGTCGAAAAGTTGGGTAAAACGGATGAAGTTTGAGATGCTGTCGCCTTTGTACGTAATAACCTTTATATCAGCATCAATCAATCTTAAACCGTTAAAACTTAAAGAATTGTGTTTTCCGATATTGGTTGCGAGAGAAAACCAGTCTGAATTTGCCTTGAATTCGCGTGCCTTGATGAAATCTACATCTTTATAATCCTTGATTCTAAGACCTTTGATGGTAACGTCGCCGAAAAAATCCACTTCAACACTTTCTGTAGACATTTTAGCTTTAAAATCTCTGTTGACAATCTGCAAAGCCTGATCGGCAGCCCATCTTTTGGTGACCGGTAAATTGATGGCTATAAAAACAAGAACGACGATGGAAAGAACCGTCCAGAAAAGAATCAACAATAATTTTGCCCACCACGAATAGCTTACCACATCCTTTGCAGCCTGCTTTCCCAATTCCTGAGCGGTGTCTATAGGATGTTTAATGGCTTCGGCAGCAAAATCTGAAGCTTCTTTCACCGACTCCTGAACATTATCTACGGTTTTCTGAACCTGATCTCCCAGATTTTCACTTACCGATTTTTTGTTCTTATTTTCGTTATTATTCTCTAACTTTGCCATTATAATGAGCGACTCTATTATTTTAGGTATCGAATCGTCTTGTGACGACACTTCTGCGGCGATTATCAAAGGAAATACAATTCTCTCCAACATCGCAGCCAATCAGGAAATTCATAACGAGTACGGTGGTGTGGTTCCGGAACTGGCTTCCAGAGCACATCAGCAAAACATTATTCCTGTTGTTGAAAAATCTTTCGTCAAAGCAAATATACAACAAAATGCAATTTCTGCGATAGGTTTCACAAGAGGTCCCGGACTTTTGGGTTCCCTGCTTGTGGGCACTTCATTCGCTAAGTCTCTGGCGATGAGCCTTAACGTACCTTTGATTGAAGTCAATCATCTTCAGGCACATATTTTGGCACATTTCATCGACGATGCAAATCCCGTGCCTCCGAAATTCCCGTTTTTATGCCTTACCGTAAGCGGCGGACATACCATGATTGTGCTTGTAAAAGACTATTTTGAGATGGAAATTATCGGTAAATCAATAGACGATGCAGCTGGCGAGGCTTTCGATAAAATCGGAAAAATTTTAAATCTTGATTATCCTGCAGGACCGATTATTGACATACTTGCAAAGGAAGGAAATCCCGATGCTTTTCAGTTTAACAAACCACGGCTTGAAAATTATGATTATTCATTCAGTGGTGTGAAAACTTCTGTTTTGTATTTCATTCAGAAAGAAGTAAAGAAAAATCCTGATTTCATTAAAGAAAACCTGAATGACATCTGTGCTTCGGTACAGAAATGTATTGTTGAAATTTTAATGAATAAACTTCAAAAAGCCGCCAAAGATTTAAACATAAAAGATGTTGCGATTGCCGGCGGCGTTTCTGCCAATTCTGAACTGAGAAAAGCAATGCAGAACAACAGCGAAAAACTGGGTTGGAATATTTACATTCCGAAATTTGAATATACAACTGATAACGCAGCGATGATTGCGATGGTGGCTCAACTGAAATTTGAGAGAGGAGAATTTACAGATTTGAGAACAACTGCAACTTCAAAATACGATTTGTAAAGAAAAATTCCTTACTTCAATGAATCCTTCGACAGGCTCAGGATGACAAGGCTGGAAAATTTCTAAAAAAAATTAAATTAAACATTAACAGATGAAAATATTACTGGAAGAAAAAATACTGGGAACCCAATCTAAAAAGAACTCAAAATACTACTGGGTTTTGGAAACCATTACAGGAAAAAATGATGCTTCGTCTGAATTTGATGAAGATGATTTTCAAATGATAAGTTCAGAGACCGGTTTTATTCAGAACGTAAAGGAAGAAATTATTGAAAAAATCAATGCTGAGAATGTTTTCAGTTTTGATTATGAACCGAAAGAAGGTGATTATCTTTCCATCAAAAATAATTTGAGAAAAAATGAATATCTGAATTTAATTTTCATGAATACTCTTTGGGTGGAAGAAATTTACATGTGTTCTTACAGAGACTGCGAAGGCGATGTTTACACGACAATGAAAACAGGAGTTGCTTTTGTAAGTGAGAATGAGATTTATTTTTAAATATTAAAGAATTGACGGAGCCGTTTACAGAAAGGAACTTCGACAGGCTCAGTCTGACAACGTTCAATCAACTTTTGATAATGCAGATTATTCATTTTAAATAAAATTTAAGCAGACTATAATTTTTATCATTTATGAAACTTTTTTTTGGCGAAATCAATAACGGAAAAGCAATTATCAACGACGAAGAGCAACAGCATATTGTGAAAGTTCTCCGTATGAAAAGTGGTGAAGAAATTCACATAACCGACGGAAAGGGAAATCTGGCTTCCGGAACATTGATTATTGAAGGAAAAAAAGCAGGAATCGAAGTTGTAGAAATTAAAACTGAAACTCCTGATTTTAACCCAAAACTTCACATTGCAATTGCTCCGACAAAAAACATTGACCGTATTGAATTTTTCGTTGAAAAAGCTGTAGAAATGGGAATTTCTGAAATTACTATTCTTCAAACAGAAAAAACAGAGCGCAAAAATCTGAACATTGATAAAATCAGAAAACAGGCGGTTGCGGCTTCAAAGCAAAGCTTAAGATTTCATTTTCCTGTCATTAATGATTTAATTAAACTTCCTGATTTTCTCAAAAATATAAATTCTGAAACCACTTTTGTAGCACATTGCAACGAAAATCTAGAAAGAATCAATCTGAATGAAATTCCAAAACTTGAGAATTACACTTTTCTGATTGGTCCTGAAGGGGATTTTTCGGATAAGGAAATTTTATTTTTGGCTGAAAAGGAAATTAGAGCGGTTTCTTTGGGCAATCAGAGATTGAGAACAGAAACTGCTGGAGTTTTTGTAGCGGCATGGAATTACAATCAGATGTTTTAATCGCCTTCACCCTCAATTTTAAAATGTGTTTTTACAAACTTTCCTTTTTTAAACTGATACGTTGAGTAGTAATAAGTGGAAGGACCAGCGTGATAACCGGACGTGATTTCTTTATTCTTTTTAACTAAAACCGGATTTATAATTTTACCGAATGAAGGAGAAAATACGTATTTGCCGGATTTCTTATCAAAAAGCCACAGGTAATACGATTGGTCAACCATTCCTACCCACTTGATCAGTTTAAAATCTTTATGACCATCAAAATTCCAGTCTTCATCACAGGAAAAACTCACTTCATAATCATGCAAAACCAACGTTGAATCTTTTTCAGCCTCTAACTTTTGAAATAATTTTCCACTCTTTAAAACCTCTACTTTTGGAAAATTGATAAGTCCACTTTTCTGTTCTTCACAGAAAACCTTGTATTCAAAACCATTTCCTTTTTTCGAAACTGTGTATTTTCTCACTATTTGAGATCTTTCTTTCTCTTCCTGTTCCTGAATTTTCAAAATTTCCCCGTCGGACAGTTTAACTATTTTATCTTTTGCAATTACCGGAGAATGCTGTACTATTTCAAGTGAATGAGATATCGATTTTTCATTTTTTTGACATGAAAAAATCAAAATCAAGACAATTAACACAACTGTATTTTTCATCAAATGAATTTATGTATTTTCCCTCAAAAACTTATCATAAATCTGCTGTCCACTTTTAATGGAATTTACAGCCCAGCGGATTTTCATCTGCAGCAGTTTTTCTTCGTCTAATTTATAATCGATATCTGATTTGATCAGTTTCTGTTTTAGTTCATACATACAGATTGAAGCCGCAACAGAAACATTGAAACTTCTCGTAAAACCGTACATTGGAATCGCTAAAGTCTCGTCGGCAAAATCAAGAATTTCTTCAGTTACGCCCTGCATTTCGGTTCCGAAGACCAAAGCTATCGGTTCGGTAATTTCGTATTCGGGTAGAAATTTTGCATTTTTCTCTAACGAAACAGCAACCATCTTGTAGCCACGGTCTTTGATATTTTGGAAGGACTCCATATTTCTGGGAAGTCTTTCTACTTCAACCCAAGTATCTGCACCCTTTGTGACTCTCAAATTCGGTTCGAAATTATTGTCTTCCTGTAATGCCACCACTTTATGAAAACCACAAGCTTCAACGGAACGCACAATGGCTGCTGCATTTCTGAACTGATAAATATCTTCAATCACCGGAAGTATAAAATCTGAACTCTCCGGGGCAAAATGTTCTATTTTGGAAAGTCTTTCGTCTGTAAGGAAATTTTTGAGGTAATCGTAAATCTGCTGGTCTTTCATCCGGCAAAAATAATAATTTTTTTGAGGCAAAACGAGTGATCAAAAGGTTTGAAATAAGGCGGAAAATAAAATGAAAGTGATGACTGAAACACTGTTGATTAACAAAACAATCTGCGCCCCGGCTTGAGTGGAGCTCTTTTTGTGAGGAGGGACGACGAGCAAAAAAGCGGGAACGGAAGACGGATACAGGCGCCCAAAACGAAAATAATATTATAAAAAAACGTATTTTTGAATCTATGAAAAGAAAAGTACTGTTGATCTACACCGGCGGAACAATCGGGATGGAAAAGGACTACGAATCCGGAAGTCTGCGTGCGTTTGATTTTGGAAATATTTTTGAGAAAATGCCCGAAATGAAGCTGATGGAGTGCGAGGTTTTTGTGCATCCGTTTGAACAACCGCTCGATTCTTCTGATATGGGACCTGACGAATGGCGAATGATTGCGAAGTTAATTTCTGAAAATTACGACCAGTACGACGGTTTTCTTGTTCTCCACGGAACGGATACGATGTCTTACACTGCATCAGCATTGAGTTTTATGCTGAAAGGTCTTTCCAAACCCGTGATTTTAACAGGCTCTCAGCTGCCCATTGGTGATTTGAGAACGGATGCGAAGGAAAATCTTCTGACGAGCCTTTATTACGCAAGTCTTTATGAAAACAATGAAGCGGTAATTCAGGAGGTTGCAATTTACTTTGAATATAAACTTTTGAGAGGCAACCGGACTTTGAAATATTCTGCGGAATTTTTTGATGCCTATTCCAGTCCGAACTACCCTATTCTTGGGCAGTCCGGAGTGCATTTGAAGATTGATAAGGATAATCTATGGAGAGATTCTTTACAATCTGAGTTTTACGTTGACGATCATATTTGTGAGGACATTCTTTTCTGGCGGATTTTTCCGGGTATGAATCTGAATCATTTTAAGGAAATACCGAAAATGAAGGTTTTGATTCTGCAGGTTTTTGGTTCGGGAACTATTTTCAGCAGCTCGAAGACTTTTGAAACGTTGCAACAGATCAGAAATAACGGGACGGAAATAGTGGTGGTGAGCCAATGTATTTCCGGCGGAATTTCTTTCGGAAAATATGAGAACAGCAATATTTTCGCAAAAATCGGTGCCATCAGCGGAAAAGACATGACTGCGGAAGCTGCGATTACCAAAGCGATGCATTTGCTGAACAATCCAAAGTATGAAGGAAGCTTTGCAGACAATTTTTCTGAAAATATTTGTGGGGAAATCAGCGAATTGGGAAATTAAGCTTTTGTTAATTCAATAATTTGCTGTACTTTTGCAGTCTTCAAACTAGAGAGGTGTCCGAGTGGTTGAAGGAGCTACCCTGGAAAGGTAGTATGCGGGTAACTGTATCGAGGGTTCGAATCCCTTCCTCTCTGCTGAAACCGTCTGTTTACAGGCGGTTTTTTTGTTTCCATACACCAGGTTTGAATATCACATTCGCATAATATTTTAGTTTTATTATAAAATATTCGTTATTTTAATAAAAATTAACATTTATTAGCATAAAATGTTGTATTTTTGCATCACACTAAAGCTACAAAATAAACACAATATGTCATCAAAACTATTCATCATCATGACAGCTGTCGTCTTATACAGCTGTACAGCGCCATCAAAGGATCCGGATATCCAGATTCCGAAACAGGAAACTGAAGCACACGAGGAAATCGTTTTTCACGATTACACAGATCAGCTCGGTGAAAAACTTTCTGTGGGAACTCACAAAGAGAAAAAAGCCAAAACAGTGAAGTACAACGGAAGTGTCTACGTTCTTGAAAAAGATTTTGAGAGCAACACCTACTCCACGTCTGATAACGAATATCAGTTTACTGAAAACAACAAGGAAGTTACTTTTCTGAAAAAGAATTACAACATGGTTCTTTTTACATCAAAGAAAAGCGCTGAGCAGGCTACAACTCAAATGCAGTAGTTGAGCTTTATTTACAATTTTTCAAACTAAAAATCTTTCAAGCGAAATTTCTTCAGGCAACGGGATATCTTTCTCAATAAAATCGTAGAGGTTTTTTGAGAAATAACATCCGTTGAGGATCCCGCGTGCACCTAGGCCGTTGAAGACGTAAAAATCTTTATAATTGTGATGTCTTCCCGCAATTGGTCTTCTGTCTTTAACAGTGGGTCTGAAGCCGAAACTGATGTCTTTAACTTCGAAATCGTATGGATAAATTTCGGCTAAGCTGTTGACAAGTTGCTCTACCGCAGAATCATCGATTTTAGAATGGAGCTGATCTCTGTCGTAAGTTCCGCCGTAGAAATAAAGTCCGTTCTTTAAGGGAAAGAGAAAATGTTTCTTTTTTATAGTTACACTTGTTTTTAAATCATTCTGAAGCTTAACTTTAATATGATGACCCTTGTTTGGAATAACCGGAATATCTTTGAAAAAAGGGTTTTCTGTAACTCCCATTCCTTCGCAGAAAAGTATATTTTTAAACTTAAATTCTTGATAAATATTTTCTGAAAGACTGATCTGAATGTAATCGAATTTCTCTTTGACTAAACAATTTTTTGAATCTAAATAAGAAAACATATCGCTGAAAAAAGAAGCCACATCCAGACGCGCAGATTGGCTGACACTGCCTGTTCCGTATGGATTTCGCACATCATCCAATTCAGAAAACTCTGTATTCAGAAAATTCCTTAACTCTTCGGAAGCAGCTTTTTTAAGCCATAAGTTTTTTTCATTTTCATCATGGAAGATACGATGGATGGGCTGTTTAATTAAATAGTTTATGCCGGTGTACTTTTCAATTTCTGAAAGTACTTTTGTCAAATAATCGATTTGTTCATGAGCTTTCCAAAAGGTTGTAAATTTTTTGAGAACAACAGGATTGATAATACCTGCAGAGACCTGGGATGCACCTTTTCTGCCTTCTGAGAATATCTTAAAAGACTTTTGCTCTTTAATTAAATGATGAGCAAAAAAAAGTGCTGCGTAACCGTCTCCGACAATAATATAATCTACATTTTTCATAATAAAAAAACCTGAGTAAAAGTACTCAGGTTTTTTATAAATATCAAGTGGATTTTTAATAATTCCACATATCATTTTCCATTTGAAGAATCTGTTCTTTGATTCTTTGGCTTTCAGCTAACTGCTCTTCTGCATTTTTAGGGATATATTCTTCGATAACTCCATCACCTGTTCCTGTAGAAGATTTGTAGATTACAGAAGAGAATCTTCTTGCGTTGATTACATCGTCAAAAGAAATATCTGCTGAAGAGTTTTTCTTGTTATAAACGTAATTATTTGCTAAAATATCTCTGGCTGTAGGATAGTAAATCCAAAATAAATCAACAAGATCATTAGCTCCTTCCATTAACTTACCTTCAGCATCAACTCTACCTTGAGAAGTAGGATCAGGACCCATCGCAGCAATCCCTAAAGGTCTGTACTTCATTTGTCCATCTCTTCTGTCGATAAACCACATACCCATGATTTTTAAAACTTTTACCTTATCAGTAGTTGTTTTAATATAGTCAGTATATCTAACCTTCTCTTCTTCAGTAAGGGCTCTTCCACTATTAAGAATTTCTATAGCCTCTTCTGCGATTCTTACACTTTCTAATTTAGCTTTTATTCCATCCGGAGATAACTTTGTAGTAAAATTTTCATCATCATAAACTTCTTCAATTTCACCATTTAAAGCTGCATCAAGCAAAATCTGATATAAAGATCTTGTATTCTTAGATAATAAACCATTTGGATTATCATAGTAGAAAGGCTGGTTGATTTTATCATTTAAATCGATAATTTCCCATACCATCATGCTTTTAAGAATATCTTTCTCATCAACAAAGCCATATTCTAACGGTGCAACTTTATTACTGATCACAGTATCTCCTACCTTTCTCATGTTATCTGATCTCATCTGTCTGAATTCTTCAGGAGATGAAGCATTTAGAATAGTCTGAGAAAAAGCAAACCCAGAGGCTAAAACTAAAAGACTGCTTATATATTTTTTCATAATATGATTTTTCAAATTATAATCTTATTGAACATTAATGGTAACTGGAGACAGCTCTTTTAAAATCTGATTACCTAAGCCTGTTGCAGTAACTTTTATGTCATAAATCTGTACAACATCACCAGATCTCAAGTTTCTAAGTAAACCAGCAGCAGATGATAATGAATTCCCTTGAATCAAAGTACCTGCTCTGCCTGGTAATTTCAAGATGAAACTATTAACTGTAAATGACACCGGGAAATCAAAGTCAGGCAATGCCGCAGTGACAATTTGATTCTCGATAGATGCAGCTGGCATAAAGTTTACGCTCTTACCTCTTATTTGACCTTGAGGTTTAGGAATTCCTTTAATCCTATACTCAAATACCTGAGAAACAGATTTTCCATTTGGTTCAGTACCTGAAAGTGTAAGTTTAACTACAGTCCCTGTTGTAGGAGTTACATTCCATTTACCTTGTCCAGTACTTTTTACTGTTGCCCCTGCAGATGCACTTAAAGAAAGTCTAGCATTATCAGCACCTAAGATAGATCCAGATACAGGGTTTTCTAAACCTCTATACATTACATTCATCTTATCAGCAGATAATAATAATCCTTTTTCAAGTTTTACTTCCTGCGGACCAGCGATTACATTATATGTATGGTTGAAAGGGTGTGTTGTTACTTTACCTTCAGAATCAGTTAATGAAATTACACCTGAAAATTCTCTTTTACCAATACCTCCAGTATTTAACGGTAAATAACCCTTACCATTTTCCTGTCTGCTTACGCCTGAGATTCTGATTTTATCACTGTTAGAATAAGATCCTAACATTACAACAGCTTCAGCTTTACCACCAGCAACGATGTCTGTAGGTGCAGAAACAATTGCTTCATACTGATTAAATTTAATGGTTGCATCAACTTTTTCAGATAATAACATTGCCAATGCATCAGACTGTACATTTCTTGCATCATTCTGAATAATTTCTAAATTCGAGATTGCTGCAATAAGCGGCTGGTGATAAAATTTATTCTGGAACCATGTTTTTCCGTTTGGAGATTTACCCTGAGGATAATCTGTAATAATAGATTTGTTCGCTCTGTTTACTACATCAACCAATTGAGGATTTTTCCCGAAGGTAGTATTGATATAATTTCTCACATCATCCATTTTAGCTTTAAGATCTGCAGCACCTTTCGATGTAGAGTTCTCATCACCTTCCTTGAAGAAAAATTCAGTGGTAGCCTCATTGTTGTTCAGTGCAGAGAAATTCTCACTTACATCCATGATTTTACCTGTCTTCGGATCTGTATCAAAAAATTCAGATTTCTTTTTAAGATCAACCTTTACAGTTTCAGCGAATTTAACCAACTCATCGATCTTTGTTTTAAGAACACGGTACTGCTTCAAAGGTTCTGCATAAGTCTCAGGTACCTGCATTGCTTTTGCTTCAAGTGTCTTTTCAAAAATCTTCTCGTTTTTATCTTCCGTTAAGCTTCTGGTTTCGTTAAGAGCTCTTGTAGAATCGTAATATGATCTGATGATTTCAACATCAATGTTTAGGGCCATCATTGCGATGAACACCAAGTACATCAGGTTGATCATCTTCTGACGTGGAGTCTGTTTTCCTTTTGCCATTATCTTTTCTTTAGTTTTTGATTAAATTAATGGTTAGGGATTATGACTTCATAGCAGTTAACATACCACCGTAAACTCTGTTTAAGCTGTTTAAGTTAGTTGTTAAACCTTGTAATTCTTGGTTAAACTTCTCAGATTGTTCTGCTGATTTCTGCATGTCATCAACATACTTTTTAGCAAACTCTGACTGTCTTTGACCGTTCTCCAACTGCATTGCATAAAGAGCGTTCATGCTTTCCATGTGGGTAGCAGCTTTGTTTAACTGGTCGTTATATTTGTGTGTAGAAGCAGAAACGTCTACAGTTTGGTTGATCTGATCAACTGAACTTGAGAATTTATCGATTCCTGTTCTTAATCTGTCGAATAACTGTACATCAAGTTTAGCATCCTGAAGCATTTTATCAAGTTTACCTGATAAAGAATTTTCTAATTCTGCAAAATGATCTACAGTATTTTTAGCTGAAACATTTGAGTGTAAAGGATTTGGGTTTGCATGCTTATCCAATAATTCAGGGTAAACATTCTCCCAGTGGTAAGATTCTTCTGCTGCAGGTGGATCGAAAGCGAAGATGATGAAGATGATCGCTTCAGTAACCAATCCCACAGTAAGTGCGATATTACCATTAATAGGTCCCAGAGTAATGTGAGTAATTTTAAGCCAAGCTCCAAGAATTACAATTGCCGCACCGAATGAATAGAAGAAATTCATCCACGCATCTTTAGTCTTAAACATATACGTTAGTTTTTTTTAAATGAGTTGTTAAATAAATTGATATATAAATTAAATGGTAATATTATCTGTTTACTCTTTTAGCTTTTACTGCAGCTTCCGGAATATCCTGTACTGTTCTGAAACCGATGTAGCTTCTTGCAGAATCTTTTCTTTCCCAATCTCTAGCACCGTTCATCAACATGTAACCAACATCTTTCCAAGAACCACCTCTTACAGCTTTCTTCACTTCAGTTTTATCTTTGGTAGAAGGATTGAGTGTAGATGAGAATGTATAAGACGAGTTATTGTAAGGAGAAACTGTCCATTCTGAAACGTTACCGGCCATATCAAATAAACCGAAACCGTTCTTTTTAAATTTCTTAACTGGAGCTGTGTAAGTATAAGTACCTTTTACATCATCTTCCATATAGTTACCTCTTTTTGGCTTGAAGTTTGCAAGATAGCAACCTCTGTCATCCATCAAGTAAGGACCACCCCAAGGATAATCTGCATTCTGCATACCACCTCTTGCTGCGTACTCCCACTCAAATTCGTTTGGAAGTCTGAATCTCATTGGCGGTTGCTTTCTTCTTTTCAAGCTTTCATTGTAATCAGACTTTAATTTAGATCTGAAATTACAGTAAGCTCTTGCCTGATCCCAGGTAACACCTACTACAGGATAATCTTTGTAAGCTTTATGCCAGAAATACTGTTCAAACAGAGGCTCATTATAAGTAAAGTGGAAATCTTTTTTCCAGACAGTTGTGTCAGGATAAATTGCGATACTTTCGCTTCTCAGGAAGCTTGCACCTCTCTGATCTTCAGCTACAGCAGCATCCATATCTCCCCATCTGTATGTATATTTTAATTTACTAACATCCAAAAGTCTTTCGCTACCTACTCTTGAAGAAGCCGGTAAATACATAGACTCAAGAACTTCAGCATATTCTACATCAGGATATTTAGAAGTGCTCCAATGCAAAGGAATTTTCCAGTCTAATCTTTTAGTAGCATCGAAACCGTCATCTCTTCCACCAGCACCGTCAAGATATTCCTGGTACGGAGTAAGGTTTTCTTCTTTTTTAGCAAGATAAGCATAGTCTCCGATGCTCTGGCCTCTGCCACCACCGTCACCGCCTTCACCGGCAGCTTCAGCAAGCATTGTTCTAGCGATAGAATCTCTTACATAATTAATGAATACTCTGTATTCAGCATTTGTAGTTTCAGCTTCATCCATGAAGAATGAAGAAACTGTAACTGTTTTTAGAGGTGCTTTTTCAGGATTGTCTGTTAAGTCTTTACCAGACATACCAGCAATAAATGAACCTCCGGGAATTGCAACCATACCGTATGGTCTTTCCGCTACAAATGACGATGTTTTTTCTCTAGGTATCAATTCTCCTTTTGTTCCTGGCTTCCCAACAGAAGAAGATCCACCACCTGAACAAGATACCGATGCTACCGACGCAGACACTAATAAAAGAAATATCCTTTTCATGTTAATTTTTATAATTAAGCCGTAAATATATAATTTTTTTAAGAAACTTTTAAGATTTTTTTTAGAATAACGAAAAAAAACTAAAGTTATTTTATTTCCTAGTCTTTTTTTTACTCTACAGTTACAGATTTTGCCAAATTTCTTGGCTGATCCACATTTGCCCCTCTATAAACTGCGATGTAATAAGCAAGGAGCTGTAAAGGAACAGACGCCACTATAGGTGAAAAACATTCAGATGTTTCAGGGATTTCAATCACGTAATCAGCCATGGCACTTACCTGAGTATCTCCTTTATTTACAACCGCAACTACTTTACCTTTTCTCGCCTTGATTTCCTGAACATTGCTTACAATTTTATCGTAATGACCTTTTTTAGGTGCAATGATTACAATTGGCATATTTTCGTCAATCAAAGCAATCGGCCCGTGCTTCATTTCTGCAGCAGGATAACCTTCGGCGTGAATATAAGAAATTTCTTTAAGTTTTAAAGCTCCTTCCAAAGCCGCAGGATAATTGTAACCTCTTCCTAAATATAGGAAGTTGGTCGCATTGATAAAATCCTTAGCTATCTCCTGAGTTAATTCATGTGTTGCAGCCAGAACTTCTTCCACTCTTTTAGGAATAGCATCCAGTTCTGCAATAAGATTCATGAATTCGGCATTACCTAAGTTACCATTATGTTTACCTAACTTTAAAGCAATCATGGATAAAATAGTAAGCTGCGCTGTAAATGCTTTAGTGGAAGCAACACCGATCTCAGGACCAGCGTGTGTATAAGATCCTGCATCTGTAATTCGTGCAATAGACGAATCTACAACATTACAGATACCATATATAAATGCGCCTTTTTCTTTAGCTAATTTTAAAGCAGCCATTGTATCTGCCGTTTCTCCAGATTGGGAAATTGCGATCACAACATCTTTATCAGTAATAATTGGATTTCTGTATCTGAATTCAGAAGCGTATTCTACTTCTACAGGAATTCTTGCAAATTCTTCAATTAAATATTCACCAATCAGACCTGCGTGCCAAGAAGTTCCGCAAGCGATAATGATGATTCTGTTGGCATTTTTGAATTTTTCAATATGATCCCAGATCCCGGCCATTTTGATGATTCCTTCATCTACAAGAAGTCGCCCTCTCATTGTGTCGTGTATAGATTTTGGCTGTTCGAAAATTTCTTTCAGCATAAAATGCTCATAACCTCCTTTCTCTATTTGCTCAAGACTTAATTTAAGCTCCTGAATTTCAGGCTGTATTTTAGAGTTTTCGATGATTGTTCTGATGTCAACACCATTTTCAAGAGAAATGATTGCCATGTGACCTTCCTCAAGATAAATAGCTTCTTTTGTAAATTCTACGAAAGGAGATGCATCTGAAGCGATGAAATATTCTTTGTCACCAATTCCGATAGCCAAAGGAGATCCTAATCTGCCAACTACCAAAACTCCAGGATAATCTTCGTGCATTACGGTGATTGCGTAAGCTCCGTAAACTTCATTCAAAGCAAATCTTACTGCTGTAGGAAAATCTGTTTCGGCATTCAGATCCATAAAATACTGAATAAGATTCACCAGAACTTCAGTATCTGTTTCCGACTGAAAAGTAAATCCTTTCTCAGTAAGCATAATTTTAATAGTATCATAATTTTCAATAATACCATTATGAATAATTGCTATTTTGCCGTTGTTTGATAAATGAGGATGTGAATTTCTGTCACTTGGAACACCATGTGTAGCCCATCTTGTATGCCCCATCCCAATTTTTGCAGTTCCTTTTAACTGACTTGCAATTCCTTCCAAATCATCTACTTTACCTTTGGTTTTCTGTACTTCAAGGCTGTGATCCGGTTTTTCAAGTACAATACCTGCACTGTCGTAACCTCTGTATTCGAGTCTTCTAAGCCCATTGATTACAATTTCGTAAGCATCCTGGAAACCTGTGTATCCTACAATTCCGCACATAAATTATATATTGTGTTTTTATTAAAATTATTTTGATCCGTAAACTACTTTTAACTGAATTTTTCTTGAATGAAGTGGATCTGACCCTACAAAAACCATTCTTTCCCTTGCAAAGGGTCTTGTCGTAAGATTATATCCCGCCAATGCGACTCCATCTGAACCTCTTAAAAACTGAGCAAGATCAATTTTGAAATATTTATCTGAGAAATCCTTCTGTTCAGTATCTTCAACAATATCTTTCAAAGATTTCGTAACCGTAAATTCATAATAAGCAGGATTTTTATCTAAGTTAAAAGCTCTCATATAAGCAAAATTAGGAGCACCACTTAATGATGTTATATCTGATGTGAAGCTGGACACTATATCAGTAGAATTCTTTTTCTTATATCTCTGTACAATAGTAAGTTCACTTGGCTTTAATAATGAATTATTCCAATTTAAAGAATCTGTATACATTCTGATCTTTGCTGAAACAATTGCCGTTTTATCGTTTTTGAAACGTTCTCTAAGCCCTTGAATTACATCAGGTCTAAATTTAACTCCAATTGAAGGCCCTCCCATTCCCTGAGCATACAATTTTGCATGACCGTTGGTCGCATCTGCATTAATTGCAGCGGTAAAACCTGCAGGTCTTGTATAATTTATTAAAGAAGAGTGTGCATTTCCTGCGCCTAAACCAAAATTATAGCTTGCACGCGTTGCTGTAGTAGTTCCATTTTCAGTTTTATCATATTTATAATACATAATCACCTGCGTTCCGGCATCATTAGGATTGATTGAAAACAAATAACCGTCATTCTCCTGAACAGAAACTTTTAAACCTCTGAAATATCTGATAAAGTTTGACATATCCTTAAGCTCAGGCTGTCCCTTTTTGGCGATAATTTTATTTTGAAAGAAAGTTTTATCTAAAGGAATTCTAATATCGTTAGTAGATGTAAACAGTACGCTATTGTCTGAATCTTTTGTGATTGTTACAGATTTTGCCAATCCTCTGAAAACTTTTGAGCCAAGCTCAACACCTGCCGAATACTCTTTGTTTGAATACACACTGTCTGTGAAACTTCCCATAAACTCAGTTACTTCATGTACTTTTAAAGTAAGTGGGGTGATATTACCGGCAGTTTTCGTTCTTCCATATTTTGTAACAGGAATAGTTTTAAGTTCAAGTTTGGCATCAACATTTCCATCAGGATACACATAACTTTCGTTTGTTGTAGTTACTAATGAATCTGAACTCTGTTGAATAACGGGTTTTAAAACCATAACGACTGAATCCACAACTGCGTTTGTTCCAAAATCAGGGTCGTAAGCAGACATTCTGATTTGTGTAAAATAAGATGCTTCCTGACGCCCAAACTGCGGTTCATTGAAAGCTCCGATTACCGCACTTCCTAAAGTATTGTAATCGGCTCTCACTGCATTGTTATTATCAATATTATAGGCGATAAGGTCATAGGAAACCTCATTTCCGTTAGTTCCGTCGTTTAAAAAAAGCTGCTCACCCAAACTGTCGATTTCCGGTTCGCAATTATAAAGCACAGCACTTCCGAAAATCATCAGAGACAGCACGGCAAATGCTCTTTTAATATTATTGATCATTAAATATGTTTTTAATATAAAGTTTTAATTGAATCTACATCAAGATATTCCGACTTTGGCGTGGAAGCTTCATTAAAAGCTTTATCCAGATTTTCATTTAAAAATTCGTCCCCTTTTACGATGGTATCCACGTAGTTCATGCTTTCAATAACGAAGCTTTCAAAACTTGGGTCTTCCAAAGATTTGAGGTCTGAAATATTATCAAACTTAAGTTTTTCAGAAATAGTAGAACTTAAAGCTGCATTTTTCTCATTGTAAACCGAGAGTACAATTTTTGCATCTTTAAAATAAGTATCTGAACCATAGTATGTTTTAAGATAAACCGGAACAAAAGAAGCCATCCACCCGTTCAAATGAATAACATCCGGAACCCAGTTGAGTTTTTTGATTGTTTCGATTACACCTCTTGCAAAGAAGATGGCGCGCTCATCATTATCTTCAAAAGCAGTTCCTTCATCGTCGAAGTAACTTTGTTTTCTCTTGAAATATTCTTCGTTATCAATAAAATAAACCTGAAGCCTTTCTCCCGGTAAAGAAGCTACCTTGATGATTAGTGGCTGATCAAGATCATTAATAATTATATTCATCCCGGAAAGGCGGATCACCTCGTGCAGTTGAAATTTCCTTTCACTTATCTGTCCAAATCTTGGCATAAAAACTCTTACATCATTGCCTTCATTGTGCATTTTAAGCGCCATTTTGTTTACCACCGAAGCTAAATTTGTATCTTCCTGATAAGGGTACATCTCTGTGGTAATGTACAGTATTTTCTGATTGGGCATAAATTCTTTTCTATATTTAAAAATGCTATAAGGTGCAAAATTACGAAAAAACATTCAACATTATTTTAATTAACATTTTTTTACGATAAAAGACCACTTATCCTTTCAACAAATGATCTCAATTACACCAATATTTATTATTTTTGAATAAACTATTAAAGTAATATGGAAGTTTTAAAAAGCAGAAAAATTCTTCAGGATTTTATAGAGAGACAGAGGGAAATGGGAAAGCGGATTGGTTTTGCTCCAACGATGGGAGCATTGCATGACGGGCATCTTTCCTTATATAAAGAAGCACGTAAAGATAATGATCTCGTCATCTCCTCAATATTTGTAAACCCTACCCAGTTTAACAATCAGGAAGATCTGGTAAAATATCCGAGAGATACAGAAAGGGATATCAATATTCTGAAAAACTCCGGTTTGGTTGATGCTGTTTACATCCCTGAAGTTTCAGATATCTATCCTGAGCAGGCGAAAAGTAAAAGCTATGATTTTGGAGGACTGGAAAATGAAATGGAAGGAAAATCACGTCCCGGGCATTTTGATGGCGTGGGAACTGTAGTGGAAGAACTTTTCAGACAGGTAAAACCGGATTGTGCGTATTTTGGTGAAAAAGATTTTCAACAGCTTGCCATTATTAAAAAAATGGTTGAAATGCAGAATCTTCCGGTAAAAATTGTGGGAGTTCCCACTTACAGAGCAGAAAACGGCTTGGCATTAAGCTCCAGAAATCAAAGACTGCCTGAAGCCAGAAGAGAAGCATCAAAGGTAATTTATCAAACTTTAAAAAAGGTGCAGACCTGGTTTAAAGAAGATTCTTATGAAATTATCAAACATAAGGTAAAAGATATTTTTGATGACCAGCAAAATATGCAGCTTGAGTATTTTCTGATTGCCGATGAAAAAAATCTGAAAGAAGCAGAATTCTTTTATGCAGACAGAGATTACAGAGCATTTATTGTTGTCGTTGTAGACGGAGTAAGGTTAATTGACAATCTCCCGATGAAATAAAAAATCAAAGGCTTCTGGAAAGAAGCCTTTGAAACACCAAATCACAAAATATTAATATGAAAAAAATTTACTTTTCAGTAAACTCGTGACCCGGCTGGGATTCGAACCCAGGACCCATACATTAAAAGTGTATTGCTCTACCAGCTGAGCTACCGAGTCGGTCACGTAATATTAACGCCGTAAATATATAATTAATTTTATAAAACTTACAAGTTAACAAACATTTTTTTTGCTTGTGCCTGCGACTGGACTCGAACCAGCACATCCTTAGGAAACCACCCCCTCAAGATGGCGTGTCTACCAATTTCACCACGCAGGCAAAAAAATTACAGAAAAGTAATTCATTTTTGCTAGTGACCCGGCTGGGATTCGAACCCAGGACCCATACATTAAAAGTGTATTGCTCTACCAGCTGAGCTACCGAGTCGGTCACTTATTGTGTAACGTTTTTCGTTGTTGTAACGTCTTCCGTTTTAAGTGGTGCAAAGATATAGCTTTTTTCGTTATCTCAAAACTTTTTTGCAAATTTGTTTAAAATAATTTCATGATAATTTCACTGGTCGGATACATGGGGAGCGGCAAATCTCACATTTCCAAAATCTTAAGCGACGAAATAAATTTTACACTTTTAGACCTCGACAGAGAGATTTCTAAGCGTTTAAAAATGACAATACCCGAAATCTTCGAAAAAAAAGGAGAAATTTTCTTTAGAAAGACAGAAAGGGAAGTGTTGGAAGAAATTCTGGTAAGCGACGACAACATCGTTTTGAGCCTTGGTGGCGGCACTCCGGCTTATTACAATAATATGGAAATTATCAACCTGAATTCTAAAAGTATATTTCTGAGGGCAAATATCAGTACATTGGTCGCAAGATTATCAAAACAAAAAGACAAAAGACCTTTAGTGGCGAAAATTCCGGAAGAAGATTTACCTGAGTTTATTGCGAAGCATCTGTTTGAGAGAAATGCTTTTTATTCAAAATCCCAGTTTATGATCAGTACCGATGGTAGAAATCCTGAAGACATTGTTTCGGAAATAAAAGAAAAACTTTACCTGTGAGGTAAAGTTTTCTAATTTAATCTTCATTTTTATCTTCAGAATCAGATTCGCCGAAGAAATCATCCCAGTCTGTAAAATCCGGATCGATGTCATTCCCGGAATAATCATCAATGTCACGGCGGTCTTTTTTGGTAGGCCTGCCCTCGCCTTTTCCTCTGTAATAGTTTTGAGATTCACGGCGAAGCTTGAGCAACTCAATCTGTTCTTTATCTGTGATGTCTTTAATGTGCAGAGGAACCAATTTAGCTCCCATTCTGCCTGTAGGGATCTGTAAAACTTTAATTTTATAATCAATCTGGTTTTTCCGGATCTGAATGACATCACCCTCTTTTACCTCTTTTGAAGACTTAACTACAGAGCCTCCAATGGTTACTCTGTTTTTCTTTATCTCATCTGTAGAAACTGTTCTTGTCTTATAAAACCGAATACTCCACAAAAATTTATCTATTCTCATATTTTTTTTTATACTTTTGTCGATAATTATTTGTAAAGTAAGTAAAGTTTTTAAAATGAAGAAAATATTTTTGTATGTACTCGCCGGATCACTTTGTTTTTCAGCATGTAAAAAAGACGATGAAGTAGAAACTTATAAAGAACCTGAAGACATTAACCTTCAAAATACCTACGACAACGAGGCGATTCAGAAGTTTATGGAAAATAACTATCTTGATGCCAAAGGAAATATAAAACCATTCAGCAGTACCGATTCTGCAGATGATAATGAAACAAAGTTAAAGGATCTCAATCCTCAGACAACGCCATCAGGAGCCATTTATATTATAAGAGCTACAGGACAGCCTAATCCAGGAACTGCAATCGGTGATACAGATGTGATGAGAATTATGATGAGAGCTAAAGCTTATTTAGCAGGAAATACTGACGGAAATACATCATTTCTTACCAGTTCTAATTTCTCAGGATTTTCTCCCCTTGATGAGACAGGAAATCCTGTTTCAGATCCTATTTTTTATTATGTGAAAAATTCTACTCTTGGAAAAGCTACTACAGATGCAGCCAAGCAGAGAAGCTATTATGAAATGGAAGGTTTTCAGGAAGCTATCAGAAAATTTAAAGCTTTTGACCAGGCAGATTCTGAAAATTACAATCTTCAAGGAGTGATTATTGTTCCTTCAAAAGCAGCTTATGCCAGAGATGAGCACTTTAATTTCGGAACACAGTATTCTTCGCCTTTTAGAAATACAACATTTATCTTTAATCTTCAGGTATATAAATCTACGCCAAGAAACATGGCTACTCAGGATTAAATTTCAGAAAATATATTATTAAAGAAAAAATGCTTCGTTTGTGACGAAGCATTTTTTTTAATTAAATCTGAAAGCGAATCCCGCACGCCCCGACCTGAATGGAACTCTTTTTGTAAGCAATGGGAAAGCAAAGGCACAAAAAAGCGGGAATCCTTCGACAAAACTCAGGATAAATTCGGGTGGAAAAAGGCGCATAAAAATTTTGAATTGAAATCTTTTATTTTCTAACATTCCCTAAAATATCAGGGAAATAATGGTCTGAAAGGTGCTCAAACTCATCTCCTCTCATAAACATTGTGGCATCAACTTCTTCGTAAGATTCTCTGCCTGCAGCAGCGATTAATTCGTTACATGTGTGCAGCGTATTTTTGTGGAAATGATATACTCTCTCGGCTTTGTCTGTGACATCAAGACCTTTGATTAACATTTTATCCTGCGTAGCAACACCCGTCGGGCAGTTGTTGTTATTACACCTCAACGCCTGAATGCAACCCAAAGAAAACATAAATCCCCTTGCGTTATTGCACATGTCTGCTCCCATTGCGACCGCTCTCAGGATATCTAAACTCGTGAGCACTTTTCCGCTGGCAATGACTCTTAATTTTTCTCTTAAATGATAGTTTTTAAGTGTTCTGTTGACGAAAATCAATGCAGGTTCTAGAGGCATTCCTACTCCATCGGAAAATTCCGGTGGCGCCGCTCCTGTCCCTCCTTCTGCCCCATCAACAGTGATGAAATCGGGATAAATCTGTAAAACGTTCATCTGAACACAAATGTCTTCAAACTCTTTGGTATCGCCGATGCACAGTTTGAAACCAACAGGTTTTCCGCCTGAAAGCTCTCTTAAATGCTGTACAAAATTTAGCAGACCTGCCGCATCAGAAAAAGAGGAATGAGATGGTGGCGAAATAATAGTCATTCCCGGTTGTACGTGACGGATTTTTGCAATTTCCGGAGTATTTTTTACGCCAGGCAAAACGCCTCCGTGACCGGGCTTTGCGCCTTGGGATAATTTAATTTCAACCATTTTGACATTCGGGAGCGTTGCATATTTTGTAAATAATTCCGGATTAAAGTTACCTTCCTCATCTCTGCAACCGAAATACCCCGTTCCGATTTGCCAGCATAAATCTCCACCCTCCAAATGATGCGGAGAAATCCCACCTTCACCAGTATTGTGGTAGAAATTTCCTTTTTTAGCTCCTCTGTTTAACGAAATCTGTGCTCTGTCGCTCAATGCACCAAAACTCATCGCTGAAATATTAAACAATGACGCATTATAAGGCTGTGTACACTGTTCGCCACCCACCAAAACTCTTGGCAATTCTTCTTTTGGAGATTTCGCATAAATAGAATGTTTTATTCCCTCATATTTTCGGTGATTCACTTCCAGCTGAGTTCCGAAAGGAACGGTGTCACTTAAATTTTTTGAACGTCTGTACACTGCAGAACGCTGATTTCGTGGAAATGGTTTTCCGTCGGTTTCTCTTTCGATGAAATACTGCTGCATCTCGGGAGAAATGCCTTCAAAAAAATATCTGAAATACCCTAAAACAGGAAAATTTCGAAGAATAGCATGTTTCGTTTGATAGGTATTATAAACACCCAGCGCGTAAACTGCTGTTAAAAATATTGGGATCCAGTAATGGGCTTTGATGAGTAATGCGACAACCCATGTTGCAATAACCAACGCCAATCCCCAGGATAAAAACTTATCTCTCATAAAAATGTGGTTTTAAAAATTAAATATAGTATTATTTAGATTAAAAGAATATTCTTCCCTTAAAAAAGCATACAATCATGCAGAAAACACGCCATTTCTTCTTATTCTATTTTATTAATCACTGAATTTATAAACCGAATAATTATCTTTGGAAAAATATGCACTGATGAATTTAAACAGAACTATGACCAATAAAAAATCTTATTATACTTTTATTTTCTTCTGTATTCTGTCTATTAATACTTTTGGACAAAAACTAATTCCTTACCAGTTCAGTAATGATCTTTCGATTGATTTTCCACAGGAATTCAGCATTGCAGATACTCTTGGGCAAAAAGTGATACAGTCTGCTTTGGGAGATGATCTGATTCTCGTGATGCAACCCACGGATAAAATAAATGATTATCTGGAAGACCAGAGTGAACTTCTAAAATTTTACGAAAGCTTTCTTAAAGGAATGGTGGATAAAAGTAAAGGCAAACTCATTAAAAAAGAACTTGTTACAATAAATGGATTTCACTTTTTCAAATCAAGTTTCAGCACGAAAATCACTGGTACAGAAAACATTTGGACAAATTACGTTTTATTACTTAATCAAATCCCATACTCGTTTTTACTGATAAGTCCTTCTGAAAATGGTGAAAACACAGCATTTTTTGAAAAGAAAATCATTAATTCTATAAAAATAAAAAATAATCTCACGGCACAGAATCAATTCAATACAAATCAAGAAGATTCTCAGGCTTATAAGATTGGTAAACTTATAGGAAGTCTTTGCTTCTACGGTCTAATAGGCGCAATGATTGTATTTTTTATTGTAAAAGATAGAAAGAAAAAAATGGATTAGATTTTCTCCAAAAAACTCTCAAATGAATTCATGACAGAAACCGCACCATCTTCAGTAATTTTTTCAAGTTTCAAAAACTCGATCTGATTGACAGAGGCAGAGTCAAAATCTTTCTGCACCCTCACATAATTTTCTGTGAAGCCGTACATTTTTCCGTCTTTATTTTCGTGCTCCCAAAGTACAGGAAGCGTTTGCCCAAGCTGGGTTTGATAGAATGACATTTTCTTCTTCTCGGAAAGAATTCTCAGCATTTTGTTGCGTCTTTTTCGCTCAGGAACCGGAACCGCACCGTCCATTTCTGCAGCTTCGGTATTTTCTCTTTCTGAATAAGTAAAAACGTGGAGATAACTGATGGGAAGCTCATTCAGGAAATTATAGGTTTCCATAAATAATTCTTCTGTCTCTCCCGGAAAGCCTACGATGACATCAACGCCAATCGCAGCATGAGGCATGACCTCACGGATTTTGTTAACTCTTTCGTTGTACAATTTCGTCAGATAACGGCGCTTCATTTTTTTTAATAAATCATCGCTTCCAGACTGCAGAGGAATATGAAAATGAGGAACAAAACTTTTGCTTTTAGAAACCAGTTCGATGCTTTCATCCTTCAAAAGATTCGGCTCAATCGATGATATACGGATTCTTTCGATCCCATCAACCTGATCCAGTTCCTTTATTAAATCTAAAAAAGTGTGCTCGTGTCTTTTGTTTCCAAATTCACCTTTACCGTAATCTCCAATGTTGACACCGGTTAAAACTATTTCCTTAATATCTTTGGCTGCAATTTCTCTTGCATTTTTCAGAACATTTTCGATGGTGTCTGAACGGGAAATCCCTCTGGCCAAAGGAATTGTGCAGTAGGTACATTTGTAGTCACAACCATCCTGAACTTTCAGAAAAGCTCTGGTTCTGTCTCCAATTGAATAACTTCCGATGAAAAAATCGGTTTCTTCGATTTCACATGAGTGGACAACACCTTCACTTTCAGACTTTTCCAAATCATCCAGATAACTCAGTATGTTGAATTTTTCTTTCGCTCCAAGAACCAAATCTACTCCCGTAATCTGAGAAATTTCTTCCGGTTTTAACTGGGCATAGCAACCGACAATCACAACCAAACCTTCCGGATTGGCTTTCATGGCTCGTTTTACATGAAGTTTACATTCACGGTCGGCATTTTCTGTGACTGAACACGTATTGATTACATAAACATCTGCTCTATCATCAAAACTCACCTTATCATAACCAGCATCTGTCAGTTGACGGGCAATAGTGGATGTTTCTGCAAAATTTAATTTGCAGCCAAGGGTATGAAATGCGGCAGTTCTGTGAATATGAGACATTTATTGTTCTGAATTTTGTGGGTGCAAAGATAATAATTTAAAATATGAAAACTAAATTGATTCAATCTATACTTTATAATCGTCCCGCACTTCAGGACTGTTGGAAAAGCAGACGGGCGAAGAATTTTGAATTTCGTTGTCATCATTTTCCTCTAAATCTTTGATGCATTGTTCTCTGATATTCCAGATTTCATCCAAATTGTAAGAAATGTTCTCATCTAGAATCCATTTTTTTAGGAAATCTTTGTGGAATGAGATCTTCTCATTAACAATTTCATTAAACTCTATTTCTTTTTCAATCAATAATTTAGATTTAAATTGAGTATATTCTGAATTGGGTTTGGTAAAATCAAAGTATTCATTATTGATTTTCAGATAATTGTGAGCTTCGGGAATGTAATTCAGATTAAATTTTTCTAAAGTATTTTTAATTTTTCCTGTGTATTCTGAATCCATTTTAAAGATACCGAGAATCAATTTTACATCGGGCTGATTGTTCTCTAAAGCCAGTTTTCGAAGGGTTGCATGTTTGGTGCTACACGTTCCGCCCAAATCATCAAAAACACATTGGATGTTATTTTTATCTGAATTTCTTTTGTACGGAAGTTCTGAAATGTATTTACAGGCGGCATGAAAATCTGCGATACTTCTTTTCAAAAACTGTTCAGAAATAGTACCTCCGTTGATCTGTATTTTGAAATTTTCCATTGAAATAATGTTGATTTGGATAATTTTACATTGTTCTAATTTCCAAAATTTGGTAAATCCAATTTACTGTTTTTCACGTATATTATGGTAAATTGCAGCCTATGAATTGTAAAATCAGCCATTTTATGCAGGATTTGAACTCCTTGAATCTTCAAGAACTGGAAAAATGGTTTACTGATGAAACCGTAATCTGGATTCCTCCAGCAAAAGAAATTTCCGGAAAGACGCGTGTTTTGGCGTTATTCAGAGCTATTTTCAGACGATACGAAAAAATCGAATGGAATGTTTCCGAGATTTTCAATTTAGGAAACAATAAATATTTTTATCTCACCGATTCTTTGGGAAATCTTTCAGGAAGAGATCCTTACACAAACCAGATCTGTACACTTATACAATTTTCAGAATCCGGCAAAATCCTTTATTTGTCAGATTATTTCAAGGATACTGAAGCATTCAGTTAAAAAGCCACTTCTTTCGAAATGGCTTTTAACAATCAATTATTTATAGTTATTCCCGGTTTTTCAATAAAATCCATCCTGAGTATTTTACAGGTGTATTATTTCTTTTTGGCTCATTCCATGTGAACGAGAACCAATAATTCCCTGTAAGAATTTTCTTATTTCCTGCGGTGCCATCCCACTTGTAATCGTTGAATTTATCTGCTGTGAAAAGCTTATTTCCATATCTGTCATACACCGTGAAAACAAGATTTGCTTTGTAAGCAAGCGCAGAATAGTCTATATAATCATTCAACCCGTCGCCGTTCGGGGTGATAGCATTCACGATATTGGGAACTGTAATTTCTATTTCCACCTGCTGGCAGTCGTTGGCATCTTTCACATAGACGGTTTGCTCTCCTCTTTTCACACCGGTGAAAGTATTTGAATCCTGCCAGTTTGTGCCATCCATTGAGTATTTATATGGAGCTGTTCCTCCGGAAACATTTACAACAACTTTCTGGAAAGAAATATCAATGCTTGTAATAACAGGCTGTTTATAAGGCAAAACGCTTACATATTGAAGTGCGAAACAATTTCCTGTCTGAAGTTTCACCCAGTACATTCCTACCGGAAGCCCAGAAACAACCTGAGTTGTATCGCCTGTACTCCACTCGTAGGAAGTAAAACCAGGCCCCGCATCCAGTGTAGCACGGCCATCAATACAGATCACCTGATCTTTCAGGACGGTAGAATATTTTGGAGGAACTATTTTGAGCGTAATTTTTACAATCGTATAGCATCCCGCTTGATCAGAAACCCTCACATAAACCTCTCCGCTTGCTGAGATATATGCCGTAGCAGGAGAAATTTCATTAGTTCCTGCCTGAGCATTTGCCAGTGTAGCATAGAATTTTTTTATCGCTCCTGACTGAACAGTGACGTTTGCAAGCTCAAGATTAAATGTTCCTAAATTAGGAGTTCCGGGATTTGAACAGACCTCAAGATTCCCGTCATAGGCAGAAATGGATCCAAGTTTAAATTTAAATTTACCGGTTTCCCTGCAATAATTAATAGGATTGGTGGGGTTGGCAGGATCCTGATAATGCACGCTGTAGTAATACACCGTGGTCGTATTTACAGTAATTGGCGTTGTAATTGGGCTTGCTCCGGAGATTGCATCGTTTTGGTTCAGATGATAAGAAACTACAAAATTACTGTTGCCATTTAAGATTCCCGGTGTTAAAGTACTGAAATTAAAAACCGAAGGATTCAGACATATTAAAATCTCTTTGGGATCTGCAGGATTTGCAGCCGGCGTTCCCGGTGAAACAAGAGGAAACTGGAGTATAGCCGGATCGGTAAACGGCGATGCTAAGGTTGCTGTACCTCCCCAAGTAAGCGTAAAAGGTGAAACATTTGTACTTGCCCCTCCCTGAAAATTATCCAGATACAAATAGTAAGTTTCACCTGCGACCACATCCATGTATCTGCAGTATGGTGTAAGAGATCCTCCTGCTGCACTGGTTATTGTGCTGGTCATGTTTAAACCGGTATCGGGATTAACGCCAATTACTGTAGCGGCATTGCAACGTATAGGGAAACCAAGACTTCCACAAGTTGTATTGGGTCCGTAAACAGCCCAGTCGTAGTCTACAGTGGGATCTACAGGATTGATTACAAAAGTAAGCGTTCCGCTTGTGGCAATCTTAAATTTGTACCAGATAGAATTATGCTCACCCGTACTGAGGCAGTCGCCTAAGCTCTCATCAACAGCTCCAATTCCAGTTGGACTATATGTAATGCTCGAATTTCCGCAAACACCTAATGCTGTGATGCAGTCTCCCTGAGAATAATAAAAATTTGAAATGATGATTAACAGAAACAGTATAGTTTTTTTCATACCCCCGTGTATTAGTTCGTATCAAATTTAAACAAATATTTAAACCTTTACAAAAAAAGAAGCAGAATTTTGAATGTAATTTGTTAATTTTTAATAAATAAGCAAATTCTATGATTTAATATTCGTCATATTGCCGAAAAGATTCTCAAGATGAAAAATTTTATGAAACGGGCTTTTGACCTCATCGAGACTTTCCCTGTTCTGAATGAAAGTGTATCGTGAAGCCAGAGAATTCATATCTGAAACAATCACAAGCCAGCATTCATCCACAGAAGTATCGTAGTACGGAAATTTTTCGTTTTTCTTTTCAATCAGTTCAAGGATTTTTTCTGAACAAAGCTCATCAAAGAGATTGAGATTGTACTCATGCGTGATAAAAACATTTCTGCGGTGCGAAGATTTTCTGATTTTTTTTACACAGCCCACCGGCTTTTTTTTGCGGACGCTTTTGTAGATATCCAAAATAATTTCCTGCTGAAACTCAGGTTTATCTATTTTAAGATTTGTGTTAAATTCTAAAAAATAAACACCACGATATTTCGCAGTGTCTTCCTGTTCCAATAATATTTCGGCCTGACGGAAAATCTTGTTTAAGCAGCTTTCTACTTTTTTCATTTCCAGATGATTGATCACTTCGGTAAGCTCAATACCAATTTTCTTGTCGTTTAATTTTGCAATAAAATCCGGACTTTCGCAGGTGAGATTTTCAAACTTCATCTCAGGAAAATGGTGCATAAAAGAATTCAGCAGTAAAATCTCGGCTTTCTTTTTGTATTTCTCACGGTCGTGCAGAGCAGAAGCGTCTATGCTGCGGTGGTATTTTTCTATAGGCTTCTTTTTGAGATGTCTGTTGAGATGATACAAACTGAGATTTTTCACAAGATCTTCATCTGAAAAAGTCTTTTTCATGAGTTTAAATTTTAGCAGAATTACAAAACTGACTCAAGCATAAACATTTTGATTATCAAAAATTTACAAGTTAAATGTAGTGAATTTTTCAATTGAAATGATTTTAAAATTTTAAATTATTAATTATTTAACAATCGATTTATTTCGATAATAATTACATTTGTTCAATATCTAAAATATTATTAACACAAAATGGATTTCAAAAACTTCAAAATACCTTACGCTGTAAACCAGCAATACACAAAAAAAGTCGCTTATTTTTCAATGGAATTTGCCATCGAGCAGGTTCTTAAAATATATTCCGGAGGTCTGGGATTTCTGGCGGGTTCGCATATGAGAAGTGCTTATAATCTGAAGCAGGATCTTGTAGGAATCGGAATTCTCTGGAAATTTGGCTACTACGATCAGGCAAGAAACCATGATCAAACCCTTCAGCCGACGTGGACAAAGAAAATGTACAGTTTTCTGGAAGATACGGGTATAAAATTTCAAATTGAAATTCACAGTGCACCGGTGTGGGTAAAGGTTTTTTATCTTAATCCTGAAACTTTCAACACGGCACCTATGTTTTTCCTGTCTACTGATGTTCCTGAGAATGATCATATCTCAAAAACCATCAGTCACAAATTGTATGATGCCAACGAATCCACAAAGCTGGCTCAATACATTCTTTTAGGTAAAGGCGGAGCTAGACTTCTGGAAGAAATAAATTTAGAAAGAGATATTTATCATTTGAATGAAGCTCACGGTTTGCCGACAGCTTTCCATTTATTGAAAAAATTTAATGGAGATTTAAATAAAGTAAAAGAAAAACTGGTTTTCACAACTCATACACCGGAAGAAGCCGGAAACGAAAAACACAATCGCAGACTTTGCCACGAAATGTCCTATTTCTCAGGTTTAAGTTTAGAAGAAGTAAACAAAATTGAAGGTTCTGAAGATGAGCGTTTCAATCATTCATTGTGTGCTCTGAAAATGGCAAAAATCGCCAACGGAGTTTCTCAGCTGCATGGCGAAGTTTCCCGTGAAATGTGGAGTAAATATGACGGAATCTGCGAAATAAAATCAATTACCAACGCTCAGGAATTCAAATACTGGAGTGATAAACCTTTGTACAATGCAAAGGATGAGAACAACGCAACAATGTTTGATTATCGCAAGAAACTTCTTAAAAAGCGGCTTTTTAAAATTGTGGCAGACCAGACCGGAAATCTTTTCGATCCGAATGTTTTTACCATTGTGTGGGCAAGAAGATTCGCAGGTTACAAGAGAGCAGATTTGCTTTTGCACGATAAATCCAGATTTTATAAATTATTAAATCATCCAAAATATCCAATCCAGGTAATTTGGGCAGGAAAGCCTTATCCGATGGACTATTCTGCGATTTCTACCTTCAATTCTCTTGTGGAAGAAAGCAAGAACAATAAAAATATGGCAGTTTTGACGGGCTATGAATTAGCATTAAGCAAATCTTTAAAACAAGGTTCAGATTTATGGTTAAATAATCCCCGTGTACCAAGAGAAGCTTCGGGAACCTCGGGTATGACAGCTTCTATGAACGGTAGTGTAAACCTTTCTACCGATGATGGCTGGATTCCCGAATATGCAAAACACGGAGAAAATTCTTTCGTTGTTCCAAAAGCAGATTATGCCAACATGAGCATCTATGAGCAGGATAATTATGATTTAAATAAGCTCTACGAAATTCTTGAAAAAGAAATTCTTCCGACGTATTACGATAATCCGGATAAATGGAGAAAAATTCAGTACAATGCCATGAATGATGTAAAAGACCAGTTCAATTCTGACCGAATGGCTGATGAATATTACAAAATGCTGTATAATCTTGAGGTTGAGGTTAAGGCTTAGGTTGAGGTTAAGAATAATGCTGACAAAATCTTATAAATAAATCAGCCCGAACGTTTTGTTCGGGCTGATTTTATTATGATACTTTGTTTGTTACGCTTGTGCTTTCGGTTTTGAAACAGCGATTTCATACACATTCGCGTGTTTAAGATATTTTGAACGTTCTCTTGAAGTTACAGATTCAAACTGATCGTTCTTTAAAACAACAATCGGATCTTCGGCGTTTTCAATTTCAAAATTGGCTAAATATCTTTCGTCCGGCGGAGATTGTGTAAGTTTAGCCTTGATTTTCTGCAGCTCGTCAGCATATTGTTTGAAACCTTCGTCTGATGAATGAATAAATTTATATTCCGGTCCGGCATCCACAAAATAATGTAATTTCTTTTCGATTAGGCCCGCTTCGGAAGTTTCCACAGGATTGTCGTTACCATCCTTGAAAGCCACTTCCATCAATTTCCCGTTATTTTCTTTTGCGTAAAGTTCGGCAGCGTTGAAATCTGCAAATCCCGTATATAAAATTTCGTTCGTCAGTTCGTAACGGTTGAGCTTTTTTTCGTTATTCGTTTCCATAATTATTTATTTAATGAAACGTCTACTCCAATTTTTTTGCCAAAAACGAAGTTTTAATATTCATTCTTAAAAGATTTTATTAAAAATGTTATATTTGGAATCCTTTTATTTTAAAAATGAAAAAACTTATACTTACACTCAGCATTGCTGCTGTTTTTCAAAGCCTGAATGCTCAGGAAATTACTTTAGACAAGATATATTCGGGCTACTACCGCGGTAAAGGTATCGCCGGAATTACATCTATGAAAAACGGTGAAAATTATCTGGTCATTGAACAGGGCGGAATTGCCAAATATTCTTACAAAACTTCACAGAAAGAAGGCAATCTGGTAGACGGAAATTTCGAAAGCTATGAGTTTTCTGATGATGAATCTAAAATTCTTTTGCTAAAAGAAAGTCAGCCAATTTACAGACATTCTTTTTTAGGAAAATACGATATTAAGGATTTAAAAACAGGCAAAACCGTTAGTCTGAATGAAGGAAAAGCTGTTCAGGAACCAAGGTTTTCCCCTGATGCGACGAAAATTTCTTTCATTGTTGATAATAATCTGTTTTACCAAGATTTAAATTCAGGAAAAATCACTCAGATTACACAACATGGTGTAAAAAATAAGGTTCTGAATGGTTTGGCGGATTGGGTTTACGAAGAAGAATTTGGGCATGCAAGATTGTATGAATGGACGAAAAATTCAGCAGATATTTTATTTGTAAAACTGGTTGAAACTGATGTTCCGGAAATTTACATTCCAATGTATGGGAAATCACTTTATCCAACGGAAATGCGTTATAAATATCCAAAAGCCGGAGAAAAAAACTCAATTGCTACAGCGCATATTTATCAACTTTCTGACGGTAAAAAGACCAAAGTAAATCTGGACGGTTTTAAAAATTATTACATTCCGAATGTGATTCAAACTTCAAATCCGGATGAAATTGTTTTAATTACTTCACAGAGAACTCAGAATGCATCGGATGTTTTAAAAGTAAACACCAAAACCGGACAGGCTACAAAACTGTTTACCGAAACCGATGACAAATGGATTGATACTGACAACGTAACTTTAGAATTCATGGAAGATAATTCTTTCCTATGGGCTTCTGAAAGAGATGGTTACAGACATTTGTACTGGTACGACAAAGATGGTAAACTGAAAAAACAAATCACAAAAGGAAACTGGGAAGTCACTGAATATTATGGATTTAATCCCAAGACAAAAGAAGTTTTCGTTCAGACAACAGAAAAAGGAAGCATCAATAAAGTTGTTTCTAAAATCAATATTCAAAACGGAAAATCTCAGCTGATTTCCAATGCTGAAGGAAACAACGCTGCAAATTTCAGCAAAAATTATAATTATTTCATCGAAACTTCTTCAACTGTTGCAAAACCTTACACTTTTGTTTTAAAAGACGGCAACGGAAAGCAACTGAAAGAACTTCAGAACAACGAAGCTCAGCTTCAAAAACTGCAGCAGGATAATTTTACGGTAAAAGAATTCATCACGATTCCGAACGAAGCCGGAGATCAGATGAATGCATGGATTATCAAGCCTAAAAACTTTGATAAGAACAAGAAATATCCATTATTTATGTATCAATATTCCGGTCCGGGCTCGCAACAGGTTTCCAATTCGTGGGATAACGGAAATACATTTTGGTTTGAAATGCTGGCTCAGAAAGGTTACATCATTGCCTGTGTAGACGGGCGTGGAACAGGTTATAAAGGTGCGAAATTTAAAAAAGTGACTTACAAAAACTTAGGAAAATACGAAATCGAAGATCAGATTACTGCCGCAAAATGGTTTGGAAATCAATCGTATATCGACAAATCAAGAATCGGAATTTTCGGATGGAGTTTTGGTGGATATATGGCGAGTTTAGCATTGACAAAAGGTGCTGATGTTTTCAAAACAGGAATCGCAGTTGCTCCGGTAACGAACTGGAGATATTACGACTCTGTTTACACAGAAAGATTTTTACTGACTCCACAGGAAAATCCGGCTGGATACGATGAAAATTCGCCTACAACCTATGCAAATTTATTGAAAGGTAAATTCCTTCTAATCCACGGAACAGCCGATGACAACGTACATTTCCAGAATTCTATGGAGTTTTCTGAAGCTTTGATTCAAAACAAAAAACAGTTTGAATTTATGGCTTATCCGGATAAAAACCACGGAATTTATGGCGGACAGACCAGACCGCAGCTCTATCAGAAAATGACAGATTTTATTTTGGAGAATTTGTAGGAAGATGGAAGTTGGAAGATGGAAGATGGAAGTCGGAAGATGAAAAATTCCGAATCTCAGATTGAGGTTCGGAATTTTTTATGGTTTATTTTACTCAAAGTTAATAAAATTCAAATATTGTTTTAAAAAAATTATATTTGTGAAATTGTAAAAAATTATATTCATGAAAAGCAAACACCCTAAAGGGCTTCCCTATCTATTTTTCACAGAAATGTGGGAACGTTTCGGATATTATTTAATTCTCGGAATTTTCGTTTTGTATATGATCGACAGCGAGAAAGGCGGATTGGCTTTTGACGATAAAAGTGCTGATGATATTTTCGGAACTTTTATAGCATTAACCTATTTGACCCCATTTTTAGGTGGATTTTTAGCCGACAGAGTTTTAGGATATGTAAAAGCAATCTATATCGGAGGATTTCTAATGGGATTGGGCTATCTTGGGATTGGGCTTTTTAAAGAATTGCCTCTGTTTTACGCTTCTTTAGCACTCATCATCGTTGGAAACGGATTTTTTAAGCCAAGTATTTCGACTCTTCTGGGAAATCTATACAACGAAGAACCTTACAAAGCCAATAAAGATGCGGGTTACAACATTTTCTATATGGGAATCAACATCGGGGCATTTGTCTGTAATATCATCGCTGCCTTTATGCGAAATAAATATGGATGGGGACCGGCTTTTATGACGGCAGGAGTAGGAATGTTTGTTGGTTTAATAGTTTTTACCATCGGCAGACAACATATTCTTCAGGCAAACATTTTAAAACCTGCTCAGGATGGTGATACCAAAATTTCTGATGTTTTGGTGAAAGTATTTTTACCTGCAGTAATTTTTGGTTTGATTGGATGGTTTATTCCAAACAATATTTTCGGAAGTGACAGCACGGACGCATTTATTTTCGCCTGTGTTCCGGTTATCTATTTCTACGTCATGCTTTATGTAAAAGCCAATTCAGAAGACAAAAAACCTATTGGTGCCCTCTTGGCAATTTTTGCAGTAAGTTTAATGTTTTGGGCAGTTTTCAAACAAAACGGAACAGCATTGACCCGTTGGGCTAAAAATTACACAGACAGAACCATTCCTGCCCCACTCGAAAAACCTTTGGAATCAATTTATCTGGTTGATATAAAAGATTATAAAGATCAGGAAGTTTCGGTCTACGATGATCAGTATCAGGTGAAAAAGAATGAAGCCGGCGATGCAATCAAAGAACAGGGGAAAGATATCTACTTCAGAAACATTTCTGCAACTGAAAGAGCCAGACTTGAGGCAAACCCTGCACAACAGGTGAGTTTATACAATACAGAACTGTTTCAGTCCATCAATCCGGGTTGGGTAATTTTACTGACTCCAGTTGTAGTTGCATTTTTTATGATGCTTCGTAAAAAAGGGAAAGAGCCAAGCACGCCTTCAAAAATTGTTTTGGGACTTTTCATTTCAGCATTATCTTGTCTGGTCATGGTGGGAGCCGTGTATGCGGGACAAAACGGTCTGGTAAAAGTTTCAGCTTTATGGCTCGTTGCAGCTTATGGCGTAATTACAGTGGGTGAACTTTGTCTTTCGCCTATGGGACTGTCTTTGGTATCAAAACTTTCTCCGCCAAGATTGACAGCATTAATGATGGGAGGATTTTTCCTTTCCACATCTATCGGGAACAAACTTTCGGGAGTTTTAGCCAGTTTCTGGTATGACTACGATAACAAAGCCAATTTCTTTATTGTGAATTTTGGATTATTACTATTAGCAACTCTTCTGGGTTTATCCATTTTAAAAAGATTAAATAAAATAATGAAGGAAAAAGGAGTTAATTAAATTCTTATTCTCATTCAACATAACCATAGCTGTAGATTTCTTCTGCAGCTTTTTTGTTTAAAATAAAAATTAAAACTTGCCAAAAACCCAAAAAAAACTATATTTGTGGGTCTTAACAAAAATTTAACAAGTATATATGGATACAGCAGTTCAGTCGAAGACCAAACATCCAAAGGGATTATGGGTATTATTCGGAACCGAAATGTGGGAGCGTTTCAATTTCTACGGAATGAGAGCTCTTCTTACGCTCTTTATGGTAAATTCTTTACTTATAAGAGAAGCCGATGCAGCAATCATTTATGGTGGATTTTTAGCACTTTGTTATTTAACTCCACTTTTGGGTGGATTTATCGCTGACAAATACATCGGAAACAGAAATGCAATCTTGATCGGTGGATCTTTGATGGCGATTGGTCAGTTTTTACTGTTCATCAGTGCATCAACTTTCTCTGCGAATATCGATGGAGCTAAAATGTTTATGTGGCTGGCTTTATTTATTATCATATTTGGTAATGGTTTTTTTAAGCCAAACATCTCATCAATGGTGGGAAGTCTGTATCCAAAACAGGAAAAATCTAAATTAGACTCTGCGTTTACGATTTTCTATATGGGAATCAACATCGGAGCATTTTTAGGACAGTTTATCTGCCCTTACGTTGGTGACGTGAAGGATGCAACGACAGGAGTAAGAGATATTTTTGCATTCAAATGGGGTTTCCTTGCAGCTTCAATCGCAATGGTAATAGGTACAATCACATTTTTTATCCTTAAAAACAAATACGTTGTAACTCCGGAGGGGCGACCAATCGGAGGTTTACCTAAAAACAATTCAAGTGAAGATTTTGAAGAGGGTGAAACTCAGACTGCAAAATTTACTGGTGGAGCATTAGGAATCACAGGAGGTCTATTTGTTGTTTTATTCTTTGTTTTCAGATATCTTTTGGTGGGTGAATTCGGATTCAACTCTGTAGAAATGGGGCAGATGATTAAAGGAATTATTTATCCTTTCATTTATGCAGCCGGTATTTCATTGGCGTTTCTTATCATGTCTTCAGCAGAAAACAAGATTGAGAGAAGCAGAATCTGGGTGATCTACATCGTTTCATTCTTCATTATTTTCTTCTGGGCAGCATTCGAGCAGGCAGGTTCATCATTAACGTTTATTGCTGACAACCAGACTGACAGAAATATTTTAGGGTGGAACATGCCACCATCAATGGTACAGATTTTCAACGGAATTTTCGTTGTATTATTGGCAGTTCCTTTCAGTTTATGTTGGGATAAATTAAGAGCTAAAGGCAAAGAACCGGTTTCACCTATGAAACAGGCAATGGGATTAGCTTTAATTGCTTTAAGTTATTTCATCATCGCATATAATGTAAAAGATTTAGGAAATTCAGGGCTATTGGCTATCAAATGGTTGATGTTACTGTATTTCATTCAGACTTGTGGTGAGCTTTGTCTTTCACCAATCGGTTTGTCTTTGGTTGGAAAATTAGCTCCAAAAAGATTTGCTTCATTGCTTTACGGTGTATTCTTTATTTCAAATGCAGCGGGTTATGCGTTAGCTGGATCTTTGGGTGCACTTATTCCTGCAACAGGCGATAAATTTAAAAAAGCTGAAGAAATCGGAGTGAATCTACAGGAAGTACTGGATAAAAAAGTAACCTTAAATCCAACTCAGGTTGCGGCTTTCGAAAAAGCACAGTTACCTTTGGAAAATCCTACTTTTGTCGGGTTTGAAATCCACAATTTATTTGAATTCTTCATGGTATTCGTGGTTCTTTGTGGAATTGCAGCAGTAATTCTTGCATTAATCTCTCCAATTTTAAAGAAAATGATGCACGGTGTAAACTAATTTCGTGTTTCCAAAATAATTATCTTAAACCTCTGATTTTTCAGAGGTTTTTTTTACATTCGTACTATCGAAATTTCCGGAGATTTTTTCTTGACGTAATATTTCACAAATTCAATCACTTATCACTAATCATCCATCAATCATAACCCATGAACCTAACCCTCGACGAAATCCAAAATTTCAAAGGAAAATATCCAAAACAGATCTGGTCACTCTTTTTCTCTGAAATGTGGGAAAGATTCTGCTTCTACGGAATGCGCGGAATGCTGGTTTTCTTTATGATTTCACAGCTCAACTTCCACGAAAAAGAAGCTAATCTTCAGTACGGCGCGACTCAGGCATTTGTATATGCATTCACTTTTGTAGGAGGACTTTTTGCTGATAAAATTTTAGGGTTCAGAAAATCGCTGTTTTGGGGAGGCCTTCTGATGATTGTCGGCAGTTTGATTTTAGCAGCAGATCCACATCAGTTTTTCTTTTTGGGAATCGCTTTCACCGTTGTTGGAACAGGTTTTTTCAAACCCAATATTTCCTTAATGGTTGGCCAGCTCTACAAACCAAACGACTCACGCGCCGATGCCGGATTTTCGCTTTTTTATGCAGGAATAAACCTTGGTGCTTTGCTTGGTGGTTATTTATGTATTGCCATTGGCAAAGGTGAATTGTTCGGCAGCATTATTCCTGAAGGCATAAGATGGAATGTTGCTTTTGGTTTAGCAGCAATTGTAATGGTAATCAGTTTGATTAATTTCGTATTTACTCAGAGAAGCTTGGGAACAATTGGTTTAGAACCTGAATTAGTACAGCTTTCAATAAAGAAAAATGTTAAAAAGTTTGGCATCATTGCAATTCTTGCCTATTTATTTATGGCAAGAATGTTTGTCCGATTTTTAGACAGCAGCATCTTTAAAGATGACGCTGTGAAAATTGTTTTAAGTCTCGTAGCTTTTACTGCATTATTTGCTGCAACATCTTATCTGATTTATTTGGGAGGGAAATTTTTAAAATATGCCGTCTATCTTATTTCTCTGGCATTAATTCCTGTGATTATGCTGATGGTTTCCGTTCCTGAATATACCGATTATTTTATGTGGACCGTGGGACCGCTGACATTGATTTATCTTTTTTACGAAATGTCAAAAGTAACTTCAGCAGAGAGAAATAAACTTTGGGCAGCTCTGATTTTTATTATATTTTCAATCCTTTTTTGGGGAATCTATGAGCAGAGCGGTGGCTCGCTGAGTATCTTTGCAGCCAAAAATTTAAATAAAGATCTTTTAGGTTTAGATCCGAATGGTGTCAACAATTCCGGAGGTGCTTTCTTTATCATTTTTCTTGCGCCTTTACTCGGATTATTATGGATTTGGATGAGCAAAAAGAAAATAGAGCCCAATACCATTATCAAATTCGGTCTTGGTTTTATATTTTTGGGCTTAGGATATTACGTTTTGTTTGCCACAAGATTATTTGCGGATTTGCAGGGAATTACTTCATTAAACTTCTTCACCTTAGCGCTTTTAGTTATTACATTGGGAGAATTATGCCTTTCCCCAATTGGTCTCTCGATTATGACCAAACTTTCCACCAAAAATCTTCAGGGAATGATGATGGGAATGTGGTTTCTCGCCTCTGCCTACGGACAGTACGTTGCCGGAATTATCGGTGCTGGACTTGCTGATGCCAAAGAAGGCTCTACCAATCTTGATGCGCTCATCACGTACACCGAAGGCTACAAACAGCTCGGCCTCTACGCCGTAATTGCCGGAGTGGTACTGATTTTGATATCTCCGTGGGTGAAAAAACTGATGCAGGAGGTTCGCTAACGATTTAATTTTAAATTAATTATGAAAAAAATATTCGCTTTCATCTTCATTATCCAATCCGTTTTCGCCTTTTCTCAGGTAAAATGGATGACCATTGAAGAAGCACTTGAAGCCCAGAAAACACAACCAAAAAAAATACTCATCGACTTCTATGCAGACTGGTGCGGACCGTGTAAAATAATGGATAAAAAAACCTACGGAAACGCCGTGATTTACGATATTCTCAACACCAGTTACTATCCCGTAAAATTCAATGCTGAGGATAGAAAAACGATAGAAGTTTACGGAAGGAAATTTTCAAATGAAAACACTTCGCAGAAAAGAGGAAGAAATTCCCTTCACGAGTTTACTCAGTTTATGAATGTGAATGCAGTTCCCACAACCGCTTTCCTGGATGAAACCGGTCGTCCGATTACCATGTTACAGGGCGAATTGACAGCTAAGGAACTGGAGCCTTACCTCGTTTTCATTTCGGGAGATCTTCATAAAAAATTTAAAACTCAGGCTGAGTGGGAAGATTATCAGAAAAAATTTAAGTCTAAGATAAAAGAATAGTTGGCGAATGGCTGCTGGCTTTTAGCTTTTGGCTATAAACTGGCACGAATTCACGAATTAAATTGTTTTGAAATGTTTCAAACTCATTCGTTTATTCGTGGCAATATTTTTAAAAGAAACATTTTAAATTTAAATTGATTTTAGTTGACATCTTTGCAATTTCATTCAATTTAAAAATCTGCTCTATCTGCATGATCTGCGGGAGACGTAAAACAATCAGGCTTTCAAAATCGAAAGCTTTTTTTATTACTAAATTTTCCCGAAATTCGTGCTTCAAAAAATTCAGTTCTGACTTTAGAAACTCCCATAGAATTTGTAAAAGGAATCGGTTCCGAACGCGCCAAGCTCATCAAAAATGTGCTGGGAATTTCTGTTGTGGAAGATTTTCTGAACTTCTACCCTATCCGATATCTGGATAAAAGTAAAATCTTAACGGTTTCAATGCTTAAGGAAAGCAATATTGAAGTTCAGCTGAAGGGAAAAATAACTTCTGTTCAGGAAATTCAGACCGGAAAAATTAAAAGACTTTCGGCAAAATTTAACGACCACACCGGAACGATGGATTTGGTTTGGTTTCAGTATTCAAAATGGCTGAAGGAGCAGATTCCCGTGAATAAAGATATATATATTTTTGGAAAAATCAATGCTTTCAACAATCAGTTTTCAATGCCCCATCCGGAAATTGAAGCTGAAGAAAACAAGGAAACTGAAACAAGATTAACTCCCATTTATCCAAGTTCCGAAAAACTCAGCAAGAGAGGTTTAAGCCAGAAATTCTTTCAAAATATATTGAAAAGTATCTGCAAAGAAATCCCCAATCTCATCCAGGAAAATCTTCCGGAATACATGATTCGGCACTATCATTTTTTATCGAGGCAACATACGTTTCTCAATATTCATTTCCCGAAAAATCAGGAGCATCTTGACAAGGCAGATTCCCGTTTAAAGTTTGAAGAATCATTCTTTTTTCAATTGGGTTTTGGTTTAAAAAAAGCACATCACAAAACAAAGTCCCACGGAAATCCGTTCCCGATTGTCGGCGATTATTTTACTGGTTTTTACGAAAATCATCTTCCGTTTGAACTGACTAATGCACAGAAAAGAGTTTTAAAGGAAATCAGGATTGATATGAAAAAGCCCATCCAGATGAACAGGCTTTTGCAGGGTGACGTCGGTTCCGGAAAGACGATGGTAGCTTTGCTGACGATGCTGATTGCTATGGACAACGGTTTTCAAAGCTGTCTGATGGCTCCGACTGAAATTCTCGCCCAGCAACATTTTGCCGGAATAAAAGATTTATTGAAAGATACGGAAATCAAAGTCAGCATTCTAACGGGTTCTGTAAAGGCTTCTGCAAGAAAAATCATTCATGAAGAACTGGAAAACGGTGAACTTTCCATTTTAATTGGAACGCACGCCGTTTTGGAAGATAAAGTGAAATTTAAAAACCTTGGTTTAGCCATTATTGATGAACAACATCGGTTTGGAGTGGCTCAAAGGGCAAAACTTTGGGCAAAGAATAAAATTCCGCCACACATTTTGGTCATGACTGCAACGCCGATTCCACGGACTTTGGCGATGAGTTTTTATTCTGATCTGGATGTTTCTGTGATTGACGAAATGCCTGTCGGAAGAAAACCGATTATCACGGCTCACAGAAGAGAAAAAGACCGAGCTTACGTTTACAATTTCTGTCATGAAGAAATCCGCAAAGGCAGACAGATTTATTTCGTGTACCCATTAATCGAAGAATCTGAGACTTTGGATTACAAAAATCTCATGGAAGGTCTGGAAAGCGTGATGGATAATTTTTCAAACTACAACGTCACGATGCTTCACGGAAAAATGAAACCTGACGAAAAAGATGCAGCGATGAATTATTTCGCATCCGGAAAATCGCAGATTATGGTCGCTACAACCGTAATCGAAGTTGGTGTGAATGTTCCAAACGCTTCTGTAATGGTGATTGAAAGTTCAGAAAGATTTGGGTTATCGCAACTTCATCAGCTGAGAGGCCGCGTTGGGCGAGGCGGCGAGCAGAGTTACTGTATTTTGATGACTTCGGATAAATTGTCCTCAGACAGCCGAACGAGAATTAAAACCATGACCGAAACCAACGACGGGTTTAAAATTTCTGAGGTTGATATGCAATTACGTGGTCCCGGCGATATTTTGGGAACTCAACAAAGCGGCGTGGTTGATTTTAAAAAGCTGGATTTGGTGAATGATTCAGCGATTATTAAAAATACCAAAAGTCTGGTTGAAAAAATTCTGGAAACCGATCCATTACTGTCGAGAAGCGAACATTTGATTATAAAAAATTACTATCTGCAGTATTATAAAGGGAAAAATAAGTGGAGTAAGATTTCGTAATTATTGATCACTTCAACCTAATTTTGTCATTCCGTAGGAATCTAAACAGACTTTTTAGAGATGCTTACAGCATGACAAATAAGCTGTTTAATAATTATGAATTATAGAGCGATATCTCCATCAGATAATCATCCATTACATATCCATTGCCAATATCAAAAACACCTTCATCATAAATTTTATAGCCTTGTGATTCGTAGAATTTCTGAGCGGAATTGTATTTATTTACATTTAAAATAATTCTGTTGTCGCCACTTTCTTCTACTTTTTCATTTAAAAATTCCAGAGTTTTTTTGCCTAAACCTTTTCCTTTGCTTTCAGGAACGAGATAAATCCTGTGCAATTTTGTAGTCTTATCTTCATAATGATTTTCGTAGCCTAAAAATCCGTCAAAAACATTTAAAACTTCATCAAAAACCAAGTAATAGTGATAATTTGGATTTTTTAAGTGGTCTGAAATTTCAGTTTCCGAATACATGGTTTCCAACATATATTTCATCTGTTCCTGAGAAAGAATTTCGGCATACGCGTCTTCCCACGACCTTTTCGCCAAATCCTGAATTAATGGGATGTCTTTTTCTTTTGCTTTGATTAGTTTCATATGATAAAGATAGATTTAAACACATTAGTCACAAAGATTTTAGATTAATCCTGAAAATATTATAGAGCACATAAGAGAGAAAATCAAAGATTTTCACAACTCATGTGCTCTAAAAATGTTTTCAAACATAATAACTAAAAAACTAATGTGACTCATGTGTTAAAGTTCAATTTTTTAGATTAAAAAAGTGAAAAGCATCACACCTTTCACTTCAATTATAATTTCAAACCTCAAATTTCAAATTTCAAATTTTACTCATTTCAGCTTTAATCTTCGCATAAAGTCCTTCTGATGCAGGAACCAATGGAAGTCTCAGATAGTTTTTAATCAAGCCTTTTTCTGCCAAAACCACTTTAATCCCGCAAGGATTTCCTTCTGCAAAAATCAATCTTGTGATTTCAACTAATTTATTATGAATTTCATAGGCTTCATCTACTTTTTTATCAAAAGCCAGCTGAACCATTGTCGAAAATTCTTTCGGATAACCCTGTCCAATTACAGAAATCACTCCTGCTCCACCCGCCAGAGTTACGGGCAGTGTAAATTCATCATCTCCCGAAACCAAATTGAAGCCTTCAGGTTTCTTTCTTAAAATATCAAAGTACTGAAGGATGTTGGGCGCAGCTTCTTTGATTAGGAATAAATTCGGGAATTCTTTTGCCAAACGCAAAGTCGTTTCTGCCTCAACATTTTGTCCGGTTCTTGACGGAACGTTGTAAATGATGATATTTTTTCCGGTAGAAGCCAACATTTTATAATGCTGGTAAAGCCCTTCCTGATTCGGTTTGTTGTAGTATGGAGACACCGATAAAACAGCTGTAAAATCAGATAAATCTGCTTCTTCAATTTGCTGTTTGACTTCAAGAGTATTGTTTCCGCCGATTCCTAAAACCAGAGGAAGACGTTTATTATTAACCTTAATGATGTGCTCAACCACCTGTTTCTTCTCGTCTGAAGAAAGTGTAGCAGCTTCCGCTGTAGTTCCCAAAACTACCAAATAGTTGGTTCCGTTTTCGATGTTGTACTCAATGAGTTTCGTCAAACTTTCGAAATCTACGGATAAATCTTCATTAAAGGGCGTCACCAAAGCAACACCTACTCCTTTTAAAATGCTCATCTGTTCGAATTATTTTCCCCAAATTTAATAATTTCACGCAAGAATTTGCAATATTAATCCTGTTTTATTATACATATAATTATATTTGCATTATACTAAAGAAATTATGCAAAATAAATTCTTATTGATAGGAATTGCCCTGCTCTCGCTCACAGCCTGCAAAACGACTTCGTTGCAGGTGGCCAGTGTACAGACGCAGAAGAATATTTCTATTAATCAGGACCTGAAGGCTAATGAAGATTTTGCTCAATTTATCGAGCCTTACACCGAGAAACTCAACAAAGAGATGAATCAGAAAATCTCTTACACACAGGTTGATCTGACGAAAGAAGGCGACAACAGCAATCTGGGAAATCTTTTGGCAGATTATACTTTTGACGGAGCCACTGTCTGGGCAAAAGCCAATTTGAATAAAAACATTGATGCAGCATTGATCAACATCGGCGGAATCCGCACCACAATTGGGAAAGGCGATATTCTTCTGAAAAATGTTTTCGAAGTAATGCCTTTTGAAAATGAAGTAATTATCGTCAAATTCAAAGGTTCGGATTTGCAGGGACTTTTTGATTATTATGCAAAAAATCAGAAAAACAATCCGGTTTCACATCTGTATATCGAAACGAATAATGGTTTAGCTTCTAAATCTTTTATTAATGGAAAAGCTGTAAATCCAAATCAGGATTATTATATTGCAACGTCAGATTATCTGGCTTTAGGTGGAGATAATATGAAGTTTTTTGCAAGAGGAGAATCAATTCCGACAGGAATCAAACTGAGAGATTTGTTTATTGAATATTTTAAGAAAAATCAGCAGATTAATCCTCAGGAGGAAATCCGTTTAAATTTTATCGGGAAGAAGTAATGGATAGAAAAAGTTTTTTAAAAACGATAACTGGCGGAACTTTAGCAATGACTTTAGCTCCGAATCTGGTAATGGCAGAAGAATTAAATTTAAATTCTTTCAGTTCAGCCAATAAATTAACGATACTTCACACCAACGACCAGCACAGCAGAATTGAACCTTTTGATTCGAGCTACACCAGAAATCCGAATCAAGGTGGTTTTGCGAGAAGAGCAACTGTAATTCAGAAAATCAGAAGCGAAGAAAGCAATCTTTTGTTGCTCGATTCCGGAGATATTTTTCAGGGAACACCTTATTTCAACTTTTTCGGTGGCGAGCTTGAGTTTAAACTGATGTCAATGATGAAATACGATGCTTCCACAATGGGAAATCACGATTTTGACAATGGTTTAGACGGATTTTTGAAAGTTTTACCAAACGCAAAATTTCCTTTTATCTGTTCTAATTATGATTTTAAAAACACCATCTTAGACGGAAAAACCTCTCAGTATAAAATCTTCAATAAAAACGGAATTAAAGTCGGAATTTTCGGAGTGGGAATTCAGCTTGACGGTTTGGTCGGTAAAAAACAATATCAGGAAACCATTTGGAATGACCCAATTGATATGGCGCAACATTATTCAAATTTCTTAAAAAATGAAAAGAAATGTGACCTTGTGATTTGTCTTTCCCACATCGGGTACGATTATCACGACGAACCTGAAAAATTAAACGACAAAATTTTAGCATCAAAAACAGAAAATATTGACTTAATTTTAGGCGGTCACACCCATACTTTCTTACCTGAACCCCAAACCTTCCAAAACAGACAGGGCAAAAACGTTTTGGTAAACCAGGTGGGCTGGGCAGGGCTCCTTTTAGGAAGAATAGATTTCTTTTTTGATCATAATAAAAATATAAAACAGGTTTCCTGGAACAATCAGGCGATCGACAGCAGTATAACAGCTTAAAATATGAAAAAATTCTCTATAATTTCCCTCGGTATTCTTATGGCTTTCCAAATGATGAAAGCTCAGAATATTTCTTCTAAAAAGTGGATGGATTTGTTTTCCTACAACAACGTCCTTGCCATGAAAGAAGACAACGGAAAAATAATTGCCGGCACAGAAAACGGAATTTTTTATTACAATATATCCAGTGGGGAAATTTCAAAACTTTCTAAGGCTTCGGGTCTTCATGAGGTTAAAATTTCAGCGTTTGATTATGATCCTCAGTCTAAAATTGCGTTGGTAGGTTATCAAAGCGGTGCTTTGGATGTAATCGCTCCCGACGGCGTTACTTACATTGTGGATATTCCGCTTGCAACGGGATATTCAGGAAGCAAAAGAATTAATCATATTTCCATTACTGGAGATCGGGCTGTGATTTCTGTGGGATATGGTGTTTCAATTTTCAAATTAAAACAGAAAGAGTTTGCAGATTCTGCCTTCTTTGTAACTGGTGGTGTTTTTGAAGCCAGCAATGAAGCAACAATTTTCGGAAATAAAGTGTACTCTGTAACCAATACTGGTCTTAAAAGCCATGAACTCAATACAACATTCCCTGTATTTACAACCTGGGTTACTGAGCAGGCGGGAAATTTTAAACATATAGATTCTGAAAGTATTTTATCCTACGCAAGTGCTACAACCGCTTATCTGTACAGTAACGGAACTTCTACACCTATTTCTCAGACATTTACTAATGTGAAAGATGTGGTAGCAACCTCCGGAAACATTACTGTTACAGATAATAACAGAGTGTATTCTTATGCCGATAACGGGAATTTTATCGGCTCGGCATCTCCGGGCGAAGAATGCAATACCGCTACAAGAATTGCCGGCAAATTTTATTTCGGAACTGCTTTGTCCGGAATTAAAAATGAAAGCAATAATGCTTTCAAACCAGATGGACCAGCATTCAATTATTCCTATAAAATAAGACCGTTTAACGATAATCAGTTACTCTTATCTTCCGGCGGTAGAGAAGGTGGATTTAATTTTAGATTAGAAAACCCCAGAAATCCTGGTTTCTATTATTTTAATGGTACAGAATGGGTGTATCCTTCTTATTTTAAAACAAATCCCAATATCTATAATGTACTCGATGCTATAGCTGATCCTGTAGATCCATCCATCGTGTTTTTCACAAATTACACTATTTGGGCCGGAATGGGCGTTTATAAAATGAAATATAATGCAGCCAACAAAGATTTTGATTTTGTAAAGTATTATGATCTCGACAAACCTAACATCTATGTCAACAGACCAGTAGGATTTGCTGTGGATGATAAAAACAATATCTTTCTCTCTATTGCATTTAATACTGAAACCGGTGCTAATCCGGCAATAGCTCCTTATAAAAGGGATACTGACCAGTTTTTGATTAATACTATCATCCTCACCAGCAACGGGATACAAGTCCCCATATTTCATGAGGGACTGCTTTGGACAGCACTGCCACGTTCTCAACACGTTTTGGCTTATGATTATAAAGGAACTGTAAGTACATCTGATGACACTTCCTACATTTTGGGATCTGAAAATAATCTTCCTGCAAACTCAATTTCTGTAGCTATCGATAAAGATGGTGATGCATGGATTGGTACCGACCTCGGAATCAGAATTTTACCTAATGCAACATCGGAAGTAAAAAATAACCCGACACTTGAGGCTGTTGTAATTGAGCAGAATGGTTTGGCAGAAGAACTGTTCAGAAATTCTCAGATCCTCGCAATAGAAGTGGATGCAGGAAATCAGAAGTGGGTATCGGTAGACGGTGGCGGCGTATATTACCTTTCAGCAGATGGGGAGCGTACCATCAAGCATTTTACAAGACAAAATTCTCCTTTGCCTACCAACTCAGTAACTGACATTAAAATCGACAAAAAAACAGGAAAGGTTTATTTCGTAACCTATGACGGAGTTGTTACTTATCAGGGAGATGTAGCTGACGTAACCTCAAATTTCGGAAATGTTTTGGTATATCCTAATCCTGTGGTTTACACTCAGTTTAAAGGAAAGGTCACGATTAAAGGACTTGCACAGGTTGCCAACATCCGAATTACAGATGCTGCCGGAAATATCGTTCATTCTGCACAGGCAAGAACAGGATATTATGAATGGGATCTTAACAACCAAAAAGGAAAAAGAGTGGCTTCAGGAATTTATTTTGTACTGATGACCAACGAAGACGGAAGCGATAAAGCAACTGCTAAAATCGCCGTGGTCAATTAATCTATGATTTCACAGACAGGTTTTATACTCTCTTTTTTAAAATATGGAGACAGTGATGCAATTCTGCATTGTTTTACTTTAGAAGAAGGCTTTCAAAGCTTTTTTCTAAAGTCTGTTTTCACACAGAAAAATAAGAAAAAAGCACTCTTGCTGCCATTGAGCATGCTCAGTTTTAACTGTAGAAAATCAAAACCCGGTGTAGAAATCAATTCTGTATTAAAATTTGAGCTTGAACAATCTTACGATTTTTATACAGATATAAAAGCCAATACCATCGTTTTTTTCATTTCAGATTTTCTGAATCAGGTTTTGAAACATGAAAATTCAAACCCGAATATTTTTAAAGCAATCATTGAGTTTAATCAGAATCTTGATGCTCAGAATTACAGATCGCATCTGGTTTTTTTGATTCTTTTATTGAAAATACAGGGAATTGCTCCACTCAACAGCCATTTAGAATACCTTGATCCGGAGACAGGAAACTTTAGTTTAAACGGAACACATCATCTTTTTACAAAGGAAATTTCTGCAATTTGGAAACAGATTTCTACCTCAGAAAATCCTTATGAGATTAAAATAAAAACTGCTGACCGAAAACAATTACTGGAAAGTATTTTGGTGTATTACCACTATCATTTTACAGATTTCAGAATTCCGAATTCACTGGAAATCATTCAGCAGATTTATGAATGATTTAAATTTATCCTCCTTTAGAAAAACTTTCCAAAACCGTCATTCCACCATCGACGAAAATGCTGGCTCCTGTGATGTAATCCGCAAAATCACTTGCCAAAAATACAGCCAGATTTCCTACATCTTCGGGCTGACCAATTCTGTCGTACGGAATCAGTTTTAATAAATCATTCATTGCCTCCTCAGTTCCCCAAGCCTCTTCGTTAATCGGCGTCTGAATCGCTCCCGGACAGATAGAATTGATCCTGATTTTTTTCGCACCGTACTCCTGAGCCAACGACTGCATCAAAAGCTTTACACCGCCTTTACTGGCAGCATAATTCACATGTCCCGCCCATGGGATGACTTCGTGTACCGAACTGATATGAATTATTTTTCCGCAGGCAACAGATTTAGACAAATTAATTCCGCGTCTCAGAAATTCTTTGATGGCTTCGCGGGCGCAAAGAAACTGGCCTCGCAGGTTCACATTCATTACCGTATCCCATTCTTCAACGGTCATTTCGGTAAATTCTGCATCTTTCTGAAGTCCTGCATTATTGATTAAAATATCTACCGTTCCGTAGTCAGAAATTGTTTTTGAAAACATGGCTTTCACCTCATCTTCTTTGGAAACATCGCACTGAAATACCATTCCGTTACCTCCGGCATTTTTAATTTCATTTAAAATTTCTTCAGCTTCGTCTTTTGAATGTTCTGATGAATGATTAACAATAACCGTAGCTCCTGCGGCAGCTAAGGATTTCGCAATGCCGGTTCCAATTCCGCTTGAAGCACCTGTAACAATAGCAATTTGATTTTTAAGAGAGATTTCCATAGAATATTTTTGTGATGTTCAAAACCAATTGAAAGTATCACGCCAAACTTGAAAACTGCACTTTAATTTAATCTAAAATTTTCGCCATCACCAATTGCGGTCCGCTTCTGCCCTCCTTGATTTTTCCTGTTAAGTGATAGCCGGTTTTCAGGTAAATTTCTAATGCAGAAATGTTTCTTTCATTGACTGACAAAACGATTTCTTTACAGTTATGAAAATGCTCTTTCACAAAATCATCAATTGTAATCACTACCGAAGTTCCGATTCCTTTACCCTGAAATTTGGGATTTATTGATAATGATCTCAGCAAAACTGAATCTGATTGGGTGGTAAATTCAAATTTATCATTGCCAAAATCCAGAACAAAGAAGCCTGCAATTTTTCCCTCAGCGAAAACGGTAACGGGATAAGCGAAAAAATCATCGTTTAGATTTCGCTCTTCAATTCTTTCCAAAGCCAGTTTAGGAAGGGCAGAATAATCGGATTGAATTTCGTCCAATTGAAAATCGAGATCAGCTAAATCTTTGGCTTGATAAAAATTTAGACTTACCATAATTTAATGATGATAAATATCTTCATACATCACGCCCGCTTTGATTTCCACGGAAAGTTTGTTTTCCTCAGGAACAATCGGGCAACTGTAATCATAGGCATTGTAAGCACAGTATGGATGATAAGACTGATTAAAATCTATAAGAATCGTATCGCCTTTCGGAATGGTGAGATCAACATATTTTCCGCCACCGTAGGTTTGATTATTATTAGTTGCGTCGCGAAATGGAAGAAAGAGGTCATTTTTATATTTTTCCTGCTTCATCAGATCCAGACTTTGGTAAATATTTACAACAAAATCTTTTCCACCTAAATTAAAATAAGCCTTTCCAAATTCCTGATACTTTTTTGTGTGTCCGGATGAAGTTGGAAAATCAAATGATTCCGGATTCTCATTTTTAATAAATCTGGCTTTAATTCTATATTTTAAATCGATAGGAAAGAAAGGGTGAGCTTTAAAATTTTTAAAATTATCATCTCTCAAAGGTGTTTCTTTTGGATTTAAATAGCCTTCGTTAAGCTCTTTCTGAAATTTCTTTATTTCTTTAATCTCCTTTTTCTGCGAAAAACCACAGACCGGAACTAGAAAAATTGAAAGGCATAAAATTATTTGTTTTATCATCATTCTGAAATTTTAATTCTGTAAACATCTGAGGAATTTCTTTTAATCGAATTTACAAAAAAACCACCTTCCTCGGGAATGACCTCCTGAAAATCAAAGCTTTTGCACTCTTTCGGAAGTCCGGAAAAAATTAGCGTAAACCAAAAATCTTTCATAAACGGCACCGGAGTCCAATACGGAAATAGCGAAATATTTTCTGCATGAATAAGTTTGCTCCTGTGATCAGAATGATTATCGATGAGATAAGTAGAATTCCAAATACGAATAAGATTTCCCAAAGACGGCGAGGCAGGAAAACAGCAATGCACAATCACCTGCTTCTCTTCTTCTATTTTAGTTTTCAGAGATGCAAGCAATTCTGTTGCAATGATTGGTTTTACAATGACTTCCATATTTACATAAGTAATGGGTAATAGGTAATAAGTAATGTCAGTAGCGGCGCAAGTATTACTGATTGCACATTACTAATTACCCATCTAATGTTTGAGTTGCAGTTTTTCTTTGCTGTAGGCACGCAGCATCGCTGTCATTTCCGGATTTTCAGAAAGTTTTGTTCCGTAGGATGGAATCATTTCTTTCAGTTTGTCCTTCCACTCACTTTCCATTTTTTCTGGAAAGCATTTTTCAAGAACGTTAATCATTGCACTTACTGCGGTGGATGCACCGGGAGATGCGCCGAGTAATGAGGCGATTGTTCCGTCTTTGTTGGTTACGACTTCGGTTCCAAATTCGAGTTTTCCACCTGCTTTATCATCTTTTTTAATGATTTGCACTCTCTGTCCGGCCACTTTCAGTTCCCAGTCTTCTTCTTTGGCGTCTTTTACAAACTCTCTCAAATGCTGAATTCTTTGGGCTTTATTCATCGCTACCTGCTGAATAAGATACTTTGTCAACGGCAAATTGTGCCACCACGCACCAAAAAGAGATCTGATGTTTTTTGTATTTACACTTTCCGGAAGATCGAGATAGCTTCCTTCTTTCAGAAATTTAGTTGAAAAACCTGCAAAAGGACCGAAAAGCAAAGCCTTTTTACCGTCAATAATTCTGAGATCCAGATGGGGAACTGACATCGGTGGTGCTCCTACCGGTGCCTGTGTATAGACTTTAGCCTCGTGTTGCGCTACCAATTCCGGATTGTGAGTTACCAACCATTGTCCTGAAACGGGAAAACCACCATAACCTGCACTTTCTTCAATATCCGAGCTGTCCAGAAGCGGCAAAGCGTAACCGCCTGCTCCGATAAACACAAAATCTGCTGTAACGTCGTGTTTGATATTGTGTGTACGGTCTTTCACTTTCATTTTCCAACCGTTTTTGATGGGATCGATATCTTTTACCTCCGTATAAACAAATATTTCAACGTTAGTATTGGCCATCAGATGGCGACCCATTTTTCTTGTGAGCGTTCCGAAATTTACGTCTGTTCCGGCATCCATTTTTGTGGCTGCCAAAACTTCAGACTGATTTCTTTTGCTCATTACCAAAGGGATCCATTCTCTGAGTTTATCGTGGTCTGTGGTGAATTCCATGCCTTCAAAAAGAACAGATTTCGACATATTATCGAAACGTTTTTTAAGAAATTCGGCATCATTTTCTCCAAAAACGAGGCTCAAATGGGGACAGGAATTAACGAAATCCTGAGGTCTGTTTATATAGTTTTTATTGATAAGGTAAGACCAGAACTGTTTTGAAACTTCAAATTGCTCAGCAATATTTTCTGCTTTTGAAATTTCTACGCTTCCATCTGCCTTCTGCGGAGTATAATTGAGTTCACAAAACGCTGAATGACCTGTGCCTGCGTTATTCCACGCGGCGGTACTTTCTTTTGCAAACCTTCCAAGTCTTTCGAAAATGGCAATATTCAACTGAGGATCAAGCTCATGAAGTAGTGTGGCAAGTGTAGCACTCATAATACCTCCGCCGATCATCACGACATCATATTTCGGTTTTGGAGTTACGCTGATTAAAGTGTGTGGCATTGTTCTAAAAATTTACTACGAATTTCGGGAAAAGTTTTCAAAACTGGCGATCATTGCTTCAGTTTAAAACTGATAATACTCATAATTCATCTGAATTATGTTTAATACAAATGAAGTTTTAATGAAACTCTGTCCATTTTCTGTTTTAAAAATCATATATCAAAAAAAATTCAGCTCTTATTTAAAGCCTGTTTAAATTTCATCAAAATTTTAATTCAAAATTGATTTTAGTTAAATACCAAAAAAAATCTCCCGAAAAAGGAGATTGTTATTGAGATTAATTCAGCTTCGCTGTAAGTTTGCGGTATTGTTTTTCGGCGTTTTTACCTTCATAGAGAATTCCGTAAATGGTTTCTATGATTGGTAGTTTTAAACCTTTCTCCTGAGCTGTTTTATAAATAGAATCTGCAGCGTAATATCCTTCCGCCACCATGTTCATCGACTGAATTGCAGATTTTACAGTATATCCTTTTCCAATTAAGTTTCCTAAGTTTCGGTTTCTGGAGAATAAGGAATAAGCTGTAACGAGTAAATCTCCCAGATAAGCACTTTCGTTCACGTCTCTTGGAGCTTCGTAAATCGCTTCCAAAAACGTTTCCATCTCACGGATGGCGTTGGATACGAAAACTGCGGTGAAGTTATCTCCATAACCTAATCCACTTGCAATACCAGCTCCAATGGCAAAAATATTTTTTAAAATTGCGCTGTATTCATTCCCTAGAATATCTTTGCTCGCACTTACTTTGATGAAATCTGATGAGAAAATATCCAGTAATTTCTTTGAATTTTCATCTTCTACAGTTGCTACCGTAAGATAAGAAAGCCTTTCCATCGCCACTTCTTCTGCGTGACAGGGCCCTGCGATCACCGCCTGATTTCTGAAACCTATTTTAAATTCATCTTTCAGATAATGGGCAACAACGTCGTTGACTTTTGGGATAATACCTTTGATGGCTGATACGAAAATTTTGTCGCCATACTCGCAATTCAGCTTATCCATTGAATCTGAAAGGTAAATGGAAGGTGTTGCCAGAACTACAATGTCGCAGGCAGAAACCATTTCGTTGATATCCGTTGTAAGTTTTAAATTTTTTAAATTGAAATTAACCGCCGTAAGATAAGTCGGATTGTGACCTCTGAGCTCAATTGCTCCTTTCACAAACTCATTTCTTACACACCAATGCACGGTTTTGCAGTTTTCAACCAACATTTTTACAATTGCAGTTGCAAAACTTCCGCTTCCCAGAACGCCAACTGCCAACTCCGTCTTTGGTTTTTTTGAGGTAGAATCTGAATTTGTTTTTTTCTTCGCCATAATGATACTGTGAATTGCAAATATATTAAAACCATGAAATAATGAAAGACCGAAATGCAGATTATCAAAATCTTTGCTAAAATTTAATATGGAAAACAATTTTTTATAAAAAACTGCGTTTAATAACGACTAAAAGGTCAATCAAACAAAAAATTTTCAGGAAAAATATTTTAAGTAAATTTGCACCCTTCTGGTGTAAGTAAGTTTAATGAAAGAAAAATGAAGAATTTTTTATCAAACAAAAAGAAAGTAACCGTTCTGATCGGTCTGCTTTCTACTGCTGTTTTTGCTCAAAGTATATTTATTGCAAAACTTTTTAATCAAAAAGACGACAAAACCTACGAGGTTAATCTTGTAAAGATAAATACCGAAAAAGACAGTGTAGACTATCTGAAAATGAAAACTGATCTTGGAATGGTAGACAAAACCGTTACCGAACTCAACTCTTTTCTGAAAGCCAAAAATATTAACAACGGAAGACTGGAAGTTTTGGATCAGGACAGCATTTCCAACTCGGTTTATCTTTCGAAGCAAGCCAACCGATACAGTGAATATCTGATGAATCTGCAGGAAAAACTACAGCAGGTTCCTTTGGGAATGCCTTCTGAAGGCTATATTTCGTCAAATTTTGGGATCAGAAAAAATCCGATTCCTTTCAAGCGAGTTTTGGCTTCTGTTTCTGCACCAAAAAATGATGCTCCGGCTGCTGCTACGGCAGTTTCGGCTCCGGAAGTGAAAGCTACACCTGTAGAAAAAATTATTGAAGTGACCGACAGCTACGGAAATAAGAGAGAAGTAAAAGTGATGGTAACGCCAAAAGCACCAGCCGCTGCCAAAACGGCTTCTGCAGCCACTTCAAGTCCTTCGGCACAAGGTGCTGTGATAAAAAACCAACCGATGGAGAAAAACAATCCTCCTGCGGAAGCTGATCAGATGCAGTTTCACAAAGGTTTAGACATCGCCGTTCCGTTCGGATCTGATGTAATTGCAACAGCTGCGGGAACAGTGATTTTTTCAGGACAAAAAGGCGGCTACGGAAACTGTGTGATTGTTTCTCACGGAAATGGTTTGGCTACACTGTACGGCCACTTGTCACAATTGGTTGCCAAAACCAATGACAGAGTGAAAGTTGGACAGGTGATAGCAAAATCAGGTAACTCAGGGCGATCTACGGGACCGCATCTTCATTACGAAGTGCATAAAAACAATACTCCGGTAAATCCTAAATTGTTTATGAACTTTTAAAATTATAACATTTAAAATCTTACCTCGGGTTTACCCGATGCTTTAATAATTCGTCTCTTTGGGAGCAAAATTAATATTACAGAAAAAATTTCGGATCAGCTAAATGCTCATCCGAAATTTTATTTTAAACCGCTTAAAAGTTAGTAAGCAGCAGTAAATCTTTCTCTGATGTGATTGTTCTGCTCCAGCTCATCTACCAAAACTACCGCAACATCTTCCACAGAAAGCACGCTTCTGCCCTCTTCGTTAAAAACAGGATTTTCAAGGGCTGTTCTGTATTCTCCAAGTCTTACGCCCGCCGTACCCTGATGCATTTCGATGGCGGGGCTGAAGAACGTCCAGTCGAGCACTGTGTTTTTCTTAATCACATCCAGATAATCTCTTGCTGCAGTTGCTCCAGGTTTGATGTCTGCAGGGAAATCCGGACCGTCTACCAGTTGATTTCCGTCGATGTATAAACTTCCGGCTCCGCCTACGGTAATAAATCTTTTCACTCCGGAGTTTTCCACAGCTTTCTCAATGGCGATTGAACCATTCAAAAAGTCATCGTACAGATTAGGATTCGTCCAGCCTGGATTGAAGGTGTTGATCACTGCATCATTTCCTTTCAAAGCTTCTGAAAGTTCTTCTAAATTATTAATATCCACACTTTTTGCTGAAACATTTTCAAAAGCGGGAACTTTTGAAATATCCCTCGCCAAGGCTTCAACCTGATATCCTCTGTCTGATAATTCTTTTACCACGTGGGCTCCAACAAATCCTGTTGCACCAATTACTGCTACTTTTTTGCTCATAATTCTTTATTTTTTTTTAATTAATTTTATCAACCTTTCGGTTTTATTTTTCCTCTGTTTGAATTGTAATGTTTTTTATTACATTTATAGTCAAAAAAATTTTATTTGAACTGATCAGCAAATTCTTTCAGGTTTTTGTTTCCTAAAAAGTCAACAACAAGCTGATCTGTTTCCACAAATAAATTCTTTAAATTTTCATTGATACATTTTCCTATAGGACAGACAGGATTTGGATTCTGATTTTTTTTGCCCAAAACCTCAGAGTTTTTTATGGCTTTATAAATATCTGAAATTTTAATTTTTGCAGGGTCTGAGGCAATCTGGCTCCCTCCTATTTTCCCTTGTCTGCTGATCACAAGATTTGAATCTCTCAGGATTCCCAATTCCTTACGAACAATCACAGGATTGATGTTGATACTTCCTGCAATCCAGTCAGACGTAAGCCATTCTTCCGGACATTTTGCCAGAAGAGTCATGATGTGTATCGCAGTTGCAAATCTTGTATTGCTCATAATTCTACTGCAAAGATAGGAAATTTTTTAATGTAACATATTTTATTACAATTTAAATTCTGACTTGATCAACTTTGAATTAACATTATTTGGTTTCAATCTCAACAATTTTCTTCCCGATATTTCCCAAATAGCTATTAATGACTGGCTCATAAATACGATTTCCATTATCCACGTTAGTAAAAATTACCAATCCCTGTTTTGTCTTTGGCAGCATAATAAAAATGGTATTAACACCCTGATCTGAACCTCCATGCGAAAGTGCTATTTCATCATTTCCCAAATCATAAATTTCGAAACCCAGTCCGAAAAATTTATTTTATTTCGTTTTAATCTGCTTTGTTTTCATTTCTTCAAAAACAGACTTTGAGAGCAAACTATTATTCATCACCGCAATTAAAAATTTACTGTAATCTTCTACAGAAGTCGTTAAATCATCTGCTGCACTGGCAGTATTATTTTTTACAGTTTCATAGGATTTTCCGTTATTGTCGTAACCAATTACAGTTTTTCCGGCTTGCTTTTTCTCATTCCAAATATAGCTGGTATCGTTCATATTCAATGGTTTAAAAATAAGTTCTCCCGCTAATTCTTCCAGACTTTTGTTGAATTTTTTCTCAATGGCTTTTCGCAAATATTCATAACCTTCACCTGAATACTGATATTTCGTTCCCGGTTCGAATTCAAAATTGAGTTTTTTGTCATTATTCATCCAGCGCCAATTCGGGAACCCTGTTTGATGGCTCAAAATCATTCTCGTGGTTAATTTTCTGTACCTCGGATCATTTGCAATCTCCGGATCAATCCAATATTTTTCAAGGGTTTCATCAAGGTTCCATTTTCCTGAACTCACCAAACTTAAAACAGTCATTGCAGTTACAGGTTTTGTTAAAGAAGCTACATTAAAAAGGCTGTTGTAAGGAGCTCTGGTTTTTCCGTCGAGCGTTCCGTAAACTTTGATTTCTGTTAATTTTCCATCTTCAATCACACCCAATCCCAAAGTGGGAATTTTATTGTCTTTTAATAACTTTTCTAAACCGTCTGTAAGTTCTCTTTTATTTGCATCGCCATGATCATAACTTAAAACGTCGCTCATCAGCCATTTTCCTTCTTTTTTTGTCCAAACTGTGGTAAACTTTGCCTGACCGCCCAACAGATCTGCCCTACTTTTTTCACGGATATAAAACTGATGTTCTCCGGTTTGAATTGCACCATACAGCTTACCTTCGTTATATAGAGCAAAAACTTCAAGACTGCTTTCAATCACTTTCCTGATGGGCTTTTGGTTAGAGTTTCCGCAGATATTCTGTCTGGTTCTTTCCATAAACAGTTTCTTATTTTGAAAACCGCCGTTATCATGATAGAACTTTAAATTCTCATCCACATTTTTATCCAAAAAAACCATATCGCACTGGTTAAAACCACGCTCAAAAAAGAGGCTGTCCTGTTTTTTTAATTCTAAAAATAATGGTGAATTTTTACTGATTTGAGCTTTAAGATTCCCAAAGAAAATAAAGAGAATTATGATGCCGAGGAAAAACTGTCTTGTCATGAATAAATTTTTGACAAAGATTCTGAATTTATCAGTTAAAATTCAAAAAAACAACCCGACAAAAACCCGACAATCGGCTGAAAGAATTTATATAATATTGAAATTCAGGCAATAACGAAGCTTTTGTTTCCTGTCAATTTCGTAAGTATTCCTTAAAATAATGAAGACATTTGTGAGGGTCAATCCACACATGGTGAGCATTACAGATCCCGAACCGAGTTTCAGGAAGGCAATGATGAGAAAAATAATAGGACAGATTACAGCTAAAAATATCTGAAGCGAAATGATTTGTTTCACGATGAGTGTTTTCTCTTTTGTGAATATCATCAACAGCAAAGGCGGCAAAAAATTAACAACCGGAAACCATGCAAAAGGTAGAGAAGAAAGATTGATGATTTTAATTATTGTGGAATTGAAAGTTTCAACTTTTTCTGTCTGTAAACCAGGTTCTCCACTTTCGATTATGATCTCTGCTTCACTGCTGAAATTATCAGCATCTGATAAGTCTTTTTCAGAGATATTAAGAGTTGCAGTGAGGGTTTTCAGGGTATATCCTTTTGGTTCAGTTCCTGCTTCAACTCTTTGGATGGTTCTCACCGAAAGTCCGGATTTTTCTGCCAATTCTTCCTGAGTGAGATTTTGTTCTTCCCTGATTCTTTTTAATGCCGACATTGCTTAAACTTTACGAGAACAAATTTACTGATTCAAACTATTTATTTAAACAAAAAATTACCCGAAAAACAGGTAATTTTAATTTAATATGTGAGCTGAATTTACTTGATATCCAATAACTCAACTTCAAAAATCAAAGTAGAATTCGGTCCGATTTCTTTGCTGATTTCCTGCTCGCCGTAAGCTAGATGCGGAGGAAGAATTAATCTCCACTTGCTGCCAACAGGCATTAACTGCAAAGCTTCTGTCCAGCCTTTAATCACTTTATTCAAAGGAAATGATGCAGGAGTTCCTCTTTTTACAGAGCTGTCGAATACTTTTCCGGTAATGGTTGTACCGTGGTAATGGCATTTTACAGTTGATCTTGGGCCTGGTTTTTCACCGTCTCCTTCCGTGATGATTTCGTACTGCAAACCGCTTGGCAATTCCACAACACTTTCTCTTTTTCCGTATTCAGCCATGTATTCCTGACCGTCTTTCAGGTTTTTTGCTGCCTGTTCTTTTTTACGCTTAAATAACATATCTGCTACTCCCATAATATTTTTTTTTTGCAAAGATAGGGATTTGGCGGGAAGTGGGGGTTTGGGAATTTGAGGGTTTGAGAGTTTGAGAGTTTGAGAGTTTTAATGGGTTAGTGGATTAGTGGGTTAGTGGGTTAGATCTTTGGAGAGAGGGATTTTTAGGTCAGGATATTTTTTTTAAAAAAACTGCTTCTCAACGCTTCTGTTTACAGCATACCAAACATTAAAAAACGTTTAATATTCTCGTAACGTAGAATTAAAAACTTGGCGTTATACTTGACTTTTCAAATTATGTTAAATCCCTTGAAATACAACAGGAACTTCGACAAGCTGTCTTACGACGAAAAAATACTGCTTGATGAAGCCAAACAGAGCATTGCAGATTTCGTTGAAAGCTCACCGGAAATCAGCGATTTAAATTTTGCGACGAGAAATGCTCATGCAAAGACGCATTCTGTATTGCATGGTGTTTTGGAAATCAATCCTGATCTTTGTCCGGACATTAAATATCTTTTTGATAAAGACCAATTTGACATTATTGCAAGGGTTTCCAATGCCAATATGAAAATAAGTAAAAAGCAGAAACAGATTCCGGCTTATGGTTTTGCTTTCAAGATTAAAGATGACGCAGGACGTACGATTGCTAATTATCCATTGGTCAATTTTCCTTTGTTTCCGGTTAATTCTCCGTCAGTTTCTCTGAAATTATTCACCAATATCAACAGGTTTTATTTAAAAAAAATCAGAACTTTTTTTCCGCTTCTCACCAGTTTGTACAAGATTTTACCATCATGTTTTAATGGAGATTTTATTTCTGAAGTTTTTAAATTTATAAAAAAGAGAAATAATTTTATTCTTTCTCATGAATTTTACTCAGTTGGAGCCTACAGATTAGACGAAAAAATTGTCAAAATAAAAATAGTTCCCTTAAACGTTCCGACGAAATTTATAAAGAAAGTGAGTAACAGAAAAAAGATCCGAACCTATTTTAAAGACCTTGATTATACTGCCGATGTTTTCATTCAGATATGTTACGACCTCAAAAATCAACCTGTCAATAAGCTGAATGTACATTGGAAAAACTCTACGGATATTCTTTTAGGTCAAATTAAATTTGAAAAAAATTCGGTTCTTAACCCCAACATTTGTGAGCAGGAACTTCTGTCATTTAATCCGTTTGAAAGTGCTGCAATCTTTCAGCCCGTTGGTAAAATTCAGAAATTGAGGGATGAGGCGTATAAAGTGTCGCTGCAGACGAGGAAGAAAATTAATAAGCTTTTGAAATATAGGTGAGTTTGGTGAGGGAAGATGGATGATGGATGATGGAAGATGGGAGATGGGAGATGGGTGATCGCTGAAAAACAAACTATTTTCCTGAAAAATTTTGCATAAAAAATCTTCAGGGTTTTGGAAACCTTGAAGGTTTGAGTACATAAAAAAAGGCTCTACACATTGTAAAGCCTTTCATTATTTATTATTCTAATGTTTCCTTTTCGTCTTCCTTTTTATCGGGGAAAATAATTGAAAGTAAAACCGAGATGACTAAGACACCACCTACGATTCCCAATGAAACAGGTGATGAGATGTGATACCACGGTGCAATCAGCATTTTTACACCAATGAAGGCTAAAATAATTGCCAAACCATAAGGCAATTTGCTGAACATGTGAATGAAATTCGCCAGTAGAAAATACAGTGATCTTAATCCCAAAATCGCAAAAATATTCGATGTATAAAGGATAAAAGGGTCATTTGAAATTGCAAAAATCGCGGGAATAGAATCCACCGCAAACAATACGTCGGTAAACTCAATTACAGCTACCACAACCAAAAGCGGAGTGGCCATTCTGATTCCATTCTGTACTGTAAAAAACTTGTCACCAACATAATTATCAGAAACTTTCCAGAACCTTTTAATCAGTTTTGCTCCGGCAGTATTGCTGTAATCTTCGTCATCGTCATCGCCGCCGTCGCCCCAGGATTTAATTCCTGCATAGATCAGGAACAGTCCGAAAAGCGTCATCACAACGTTGATTCTTACTGCATGACCAAAAATATTCATTTCCGGTAAATAGGTTAAATCAATCAACTCAACTCCGGCAAAAATGAAGATCGCCCTGAAAATCAAAGCTCCGATGATTCCCCAGAACAAAACTTTGTGATGAAGGAATTTTGGAACTTTAAAGAAGCCGAAAACGAGGATAAATACAAATAAATTATCTACAGACAGTGCTTTCTCAATCCAGTACGCAGCCTGATATTGCGTAAACTTCTCTACCGCAACAGCATGACTTGTCGCCGAGCCGTCGGTATTGAAAACCCAATACACAACGCCGGAAAAAATCATCGAAAGTGAAATCCAAACGACTGACCAGATGGTTGCCTCCTTAGAAGATACTTCATGACTTTTTTTGTTGAAAACTCCCAAATCCAGGAGCAGCATGATAACGACTGTTACCGCAAATCCCCACACCAGGCCTGGGTGAAGATCTAAAATGTTGTGTTGTTCCACTATTTTTTTGTTATTATATGATAAAAGCAATAGCTGTAAAGATACAGGTATTGCTTAATTCATGAGCCTAAAATTATTTATTTCAGACAATTTGTTAAATGTTTTTACAGGTATTTCTGTTTTACCGTTTCAATCGTCTGCTCCAGTTTTTTATCGCTGGTAGGATCTCCGATGGCATTGAATTTCCATTCGTTGTTTCTTCTGTAAAAAACGCCCATCACCATCGCAACGTGACCGTTGAAAGATTTGTCATTGGCAATGTCATATTTCGCAAAAACTTCTCTCACATTCGTCGGAGTTCCTTCATAAATACGTATTGACGCAAAAGGAATTGTTCCGAAATCCTGACCTTTGTAGCTGTTTAAAACCAAAGCTACATGCTCAACACTGGAATCCAAATTGGCAAAATCAACAGTGATTACCTCATTATCCAAACCGTCATCGCCGTTTACATCACCTGTTAAATCATCGCCGCTGTGTTTTACAGAACCGTTTTTCGATTTTAAATTTCCAAAATAAATTACTTCAGTAGCATTTTTGTTTGAGTCATATAAAATGCAGCTTCCGTCCAAGTCTACTGCTTCTTTTGAAACACCACCGAAGAAACTTTTCTTCTCGATTGCGCCCCAGTTGATCCCGACACAAGCCTGCGACAGCGTTGTCCCGTTTTCTTTTGTAAGGTTAATTCTCTGACCTTTTTGTAAGTTAATTGCCATTATTTTTTGTTTGTTTTAGTTATATTTTTGAAGAAGTGAAAATGTGAATTGTGAATTGTGAATTGTCAGTTGTGAATTTCAATTCGGCAATTATTGTAAATTTTTCACTATTTACTTTTTACTTTTTACTCTTTACTTTTTACTTTAAATCAATTATTTAAATTTAAATTCAACATCGCCCGAAGAATATTGGTCTCTTCGTTGACATTGAAAATTTTGCTCATAATATCGATGCTTTCAAGGTTTCGCAGATAATCTTTCAAAACAGACTGCACATCTTCAGGAATGGTTTTTCTTCTCATTTCCATTGTTTCGGTCAGTTCATCGTTTTTCTCGGTGAGCTGGCTGATGATGGAACTTTGATTGGATACATTCTCGGAAATATCTAGTGAAGTCAATTCATCATCAATGAGATACAGTTTTTTTTCGTCTACATTAAAAATGAAATATTCATCACTCTGAAAAATCCTGAACAGTTCATATTCATTCCTTTCCAGTTTATATCCGCAGACAAACCGAACCTTAAAATTCTGAATATTCAGTTTACCTAAAAGCTTTCTTTCAATACAGTAATCCTGATACTGGTAGAATGGTGCAGACTGAGGTTTCAGCTTGTCTTCATCTGCTTTTGTACGGTAAAATTCGCTTCCGTATTTCTTGTGGAAATACAAAACCTTGTTCCAGTTCAGCGTGTTTTTTTCCTCGATCAATTCATTATACAGATTTTTCAGATGTTCAGAAAAAACTCCGCTGTAGATTTTTCTGTCCATTTCAAAACTGTCGGTTTTCTTCTCTTCAAAGTTGGAAATATACCGTTTGTTGATGTTGATTTCGTTGATCACAGCCAGCAAATCGTTTTCCTTTTTCTTCTTGATCTTGGTTAAAAGTTCAATCAGACTGTCGGTATACTGAAGATGAAAAAGTTCCAGTTTGTTATATTCCAGCGTCCTGTTGTTGTCAAAAAGCTGATGAATAATGTCGGTTTTGATGTAGATTGCAATGATATCAACATTTTCAAAAAAATTAGAGAGAAGTTTAAGCCTTGTTAATCTTCTTGTACTCTGAGACATTATGTTTGCAACCTCTTCATTCACGCCTTAAACTGTTTTTACCCTCTGATATTAGCTTTTAATTCTGATTCTAAAGTCTGTAGATCCTGATCCAGTTTTCTTCTGCTTTCCGTTCCCTGTTTTTGAATTTGTTTTACCTCATTCAAAGTACTGATTAGTTTTGCAGTTGTTTCTTTCAATGTTTCAGCAGAAACAATAGTCTGTTCGTTGGCTCTTGCCACATTGATTGAATTTTGACCCAAACGCTCAGCATTTTTTCTCAAAATTTCCTCTGTTGTAGACGAAACTTTCTGCTGGACTTCAATATTCTGCTGCTGTCTGTGCATCGCAACGGCTAATGAAAGCTGATTTTTCCAAACCGGTAAAGTCGTCGTTAAAATCGTCTGTGCTTTTTCAGCAATAGAAACATTGTTATTCTGCACCAGTCTGATTTGCGGAAGCGACTGCATCATAATCAAACGAACGACTTTCAAATCAGCCAATCTTCTGTCTAACCTGTTGATAAAATCTCTTTTATCAGCAATTTGATAATCAGCAAAATTCTGGACATTATTTTCCATGTCGGCCAATTCTCCGGCTGCTTTTTCCATTCTCAGGTTTCCTGCGATCACCAGTTCTTCAATGGCTTTAATTGAGTTGACATTGCTGTCGAAAATGGTCTGCAAAACTGCATTATCTTTCGTAGAAGTGATGATTCCTGCATTGACTTTATGAGAAATCTGATCGATATTTCCTGTGATCTTGTCGTATTTGGCAAAAAGATTATCCATCTGATTCATTACCTTTTTCATGAAAGGAAGTCTGCTCAGGAAGCCTTTCACACCACCGTTATTGATTTCATCAACATCAACGTAATTTAATTCAATCAATAAATTATTGATCAACTCTCCTACTTCACCTGAATTTGATCTTCTGACATTTCCTAAGAAACTGTCACTCTGATTCGCTAACGTTTTCTGTAATTCTGAACCAAAATTCACGATTGAACCAGGATTGGTTTCATCGATGGAATTCGCCATCAGTTCATATTTCTTACGGTCAGCTTCCTGAATCTGATTTAAGTTGACATTTCCGTCTCTGTCCACCAACACTGCCGGAGCCGAACTTTGCGCTGGCTGTGCGGGCTGAAGTGGTGTCGGATCAAATGTTTTTAATGGTTCAATTGACCCTAGCGGATCTGTATTTTGATTGTCCATAACTGATTATTGATACATTGATACAAATTTATTCAGGCCTTCTCTTTGGCCGCTTCCTACCGCTTCAAATTTCCATTCTCCGTTTCTGTTGTAGATTCTTCCGAATTCCACTGCGGTTTCGATTGAGAAATCTTCGTCTAATTCATACTTTAAAATCTCTTCGTTGGTATCTGTGTTGAAAATTCTAATGAAAGAGTTTCTTACCTGTCCGAAATTCTGTCTTCTCTCGTCTGCCTCGTGAATCGTTACCACAACAGTAATTTCTTTTACTGCATCGTCAATTTTCGTTAAATCAATTTTAATCTGCTCGTCATCACCATCGCCGTCACCAGTTAAATTATCACCTGAGTGAATTACTGATTTATCCGGAGATTCAAGATTGTTGTAAAAAATAAAATGACTGTCTGAAACCAGTTTTTTGCTGTCATTCAATAAAAATAAAGAAGCATCTAAATCGAAAGCTCCACCGGTTGAAGTATTGTTGGTATCCCATCCTAAACCAATCGTGAATTTAGGTGCGTTAATGTTTTCTCTCTGTCCTTTCTGTAAGTTAATTGCCATAGTAGATTTCTGTTTGTGTTAAAGTGTTTATATTATTTTCAAATTCTTTTAATAAATGATAATTGTTGCTTATTGCAAGCTCAATCAGGTCGTCCAGATGCTGTTTTTTAATTTTAGACGTAAGATAATCAAAATTACTTGAATCTAAGCCTAAAATATATTTTACAATTCTGGTATTGTACTGAAAACTGTCTTTAGACATCACCTCTACAACGTCCTGAACGTCTTTTACGGTGTAATAATTAAAATAGTTCTCAATCTTCGGATCGATCTCAAAATTCGTCAGTTCTGCGTAGTACATGAAGAGAAAATCGGCGTTTACTGAGTACTGATCGAGAATTTTATTTACCGTAAACTCATGACTTCCCGTTATTTTAATATCATCAATAAAAATACAGAGTTTACCTCTTAAAAAATCTTTATCAAGATAATACGTATCGTTGGCAATCAGATTTTTACGGTCTTCAAAACTGAGCGTTCCGTAATCGGTTGTATAAGTATGATTTCTGTTGATTTTCGAAATAATACTTGATTTTTTTCCCTTTTGGAACAGATAAAAATCAAGATGTTTTTTGAAATAGAAACACAGAAAGTTAGAAGCCGTCGGTATGGCCATGTAGGGACTTGGCAAAACAACAATTTCTTTGTCTGTATCTAAAATGTCCTGATGTTCAGCAATGAATCCGGCGAAAAGCTCTTTTGCAAATTTCTCTGCAAAAAATTTATCACCATATTTGAAATAACTGTACTCTGCCGGCGAAAAACTGAATTCTGAAGCAGAATTTATTTTGTGTAAACTGTAGCGTTTGTTCATGACTATATTTTGGGTTTGAGCAGGTGCGCACTGAATCCGAAATCGAGGGCACCTTTGTAATCAGCAACAGGATTATCGCCGATATGCAGGATTTTTTCCGACAAAAGATCAGGGTTTTTAACTAAATTTCTCACTTCCTGAAAAACGAGTGGATTAGGTTTGGAAATTTTCAGTTCATCAGAGTAAATATGAAAATCAATGTACTGATCAAGGTTTTCTTCAATCAAAAACTTTCTCATTGTTTTTCCTTTGATGAAACCTGTGTTGCTCAGAATATTAATCGTCTTTCCCTGATTTTTAATTTCATTAAAAAACTGATGTAAATTTTCGAAAATCACAACCGGTTTATACTCTAAAAACAAGTTTTCACTTTTCTGATAGAATTCGTTTAAAACATCTTTACTCAATTGCTTCACATCGACTTTAAGCGAATTTAAAATCAACAGATAAATCTCAAAAGTATCTACATTTCCGCCAATTACTTCATTGATGGTATTGCAAAGATCATCGTAATATTTTACAACTTTCGCAACCTCATCAACGGGTTTTTCCACTTCAAAAAAAGAAGCAAAGAGCTCAACTCTTTTGGCTTTAAATTCGGGATGAGATTTAATCAGGGTAAGCCACAGATCAAAAGAAAAATGATCATGGTTCAGAATATCAATATCTGTTTTCAAAGTGATTTAAGTTAAATTGTTTTTAGCTTTATTGAAAAAGATTTTTAGTTATAAAATTCTTTTATCATTATTTTGTGTCTTATTTTAAACTCAAAGATAAAATTTTTCTTTCAATCTTAATTCATTTTAAGATTATTTAAGATATGGTTCATACATCAACTTTATTTTTTTGAAAACTCGAAGGCAGAACTAATAAATTTGAAAATGAATCCAAATTCATAAAACGCAACATATTTAAAATTTTAACACAACAAAAACAAAATTAACACCCATAATTAAATAAATACTCATAAATTATCCCATATGAATGATATTTATATAAATTTTATAAGTATATTTGAGAAACCATTAAAAATTAATATCTATGAAAAGAATCTTTCTTCTCTCATCAGTTCTGTTTTCTCTATTTACAAATGCTCAAATCCCAGCTTACGTTCCAACGAACGGCCTCGTTGCGTGGTGGAATTTCAGCGGTAATGCAATCGATTCCAGTGGCAATTCCAATGACCTGACCGTGAACGGAGCGACCCTGACTGCGGACAGAAACGGAACTGCAAATTCAGCTTACCTGTTTAATGGATCTACGTCTCATCTGACTAAGTCATCCCTCTCCTACAACTTTGCGCAAAGCGGAAATTTCTCTATTTCATTTTGGATGAAGAAGAACGGCAATTCAGATGGCGTTGCCATGATGAGCGGTTCAAACACAGGCGGAAACTTCATCTGGTTGTTGCAATGTGATACAACCAAAACCATCTTCGGAACCAACAAACAGGGTGAATCCTGGACATGGGCAAACGGACCAAATTACTCTACAACAGCCTGGGAACACTATGTTGCCGTCTATAACGCCCAGACCATGCAGCTTTATAAGAACGGAGCATTAGTGGCGACCTCAACCAATACTTACAGCAATTCTACATCTGCGGCAATGCCTTTTTATATTGGAAGAGCAATTGGAGGCGGAAATATTGCCGCAGCTATCGACGACGTGGGAATCTGGAACCGTGTGCTGACTTCTACAGAAATTTCACAGATTTACAGCAGCAATTTAGCAACCGCAGAAGCAAAAGTTACAAAATCAAATTTGAGCATCGCGCCTAATCCTGCTGATGATGTTTTGTACGTCAACATTCCGCTCAAAGGGAAAAACGCTTACAAAATACATGATGTAAACGGAAGAACCGTAATATCAGGAGAGCTGGATGATTCAAAAACGATCAATATTTCAGCATTAACGAAAGGATCGTACTTCCTTGATATTGAAGGACTTTCAACGACAAAATTTCTAAAAAAGTAAAATTATGTCCTTTAGACTAAAACAACCATTCCGGTGTAACGCCGGATGGTTTTCCAAAATCCCTTTTCCAACTTCCATCTCCCATCTCCCATCTTCAAACTTCAGACCTCCATCTCCCATTTCCCATCTCCCCTCTTCAGACTTCAGACTCCCATCTCTATCTTACCTACAGCTTCCCTGCCATCACCTTATACGTCGGATCTTTCTCAACATCCACAGCAATAACAACCTCAGCATTTTCCAGCATTTTACGGCAGTCTTCACTGAGGTGCTTTAAAACCAGCTTTTTATTCAGCTGACTGTATTTCTTAGACAATTTGTCCAATGCGTCAATGGCGCTCATGTCTACGATTCTGCTTTCTTTAAAATCTACCACCACCTCATCGGGATCATTTTTCGGATCAAACTGATCGGTAAATGCTGTCACAGAACCAAAAAACAATGGTCCGGTAATTTCATAGTTCTTAATTCCATTTTCGTCGGTGTACTGTCTGGCCCTGATTCTTTTGGCATTGTCCCATGCAAAAACCAAAGCAGCAATAATGACTCCGACCAACACAGCCAAAGCCAAATTATGAAGCAAAACAGTGATTAAAGCAACAGTAATTCCAACAAAAATATCAGACTTCGGCATTTTGTTGACAATCCGTATGGAAACCCACTGAAATGTGGAAATCGCAACCATCATCATCACGCCAACCAGCGCTGCCATCGGAATTTTTTCTATAAAAGGAGCACCTACCAAAATTATGATAAGAATGGTAATCGATGCAAAAATCCCCGACAATCTTGCTCTGGAACCTGCATTCAGGTTTACCAAAGTTTGGGCAACCATTGCACAACCGCCCATTCCACCGAAAAAACCGTTGGTGATATTGGCCAGACCCTGAGCAACAGATTCTTTGTTGGCACTGCCTTTAGAATCGGTAATTTCATCGACCATTGACAGCGTCAGGAGCGATTCAATCAAGCCAACACCTGCCATAATCATGGCATAAGGAAAAATAATCTGCAGGGTTTCAAGGGAGAAAGGAATTGCAGGAATATGAAAAACAGGAAGATTTCCGCTGATATTCGCAATATCTGCGACCGTTTTGGTATTGATATCAAATCCTAAAACAACCGCAAAAACCACAATTATTGCAACCAAAGACGCGGGAACCGCTTTTGTGATTTTAGGAAAGAAGTAAACAATCGCAATCGTCAAAGCGGTTAAGCCAGCCATAATGTACAGAGCTGAGCCTTGCAGCCAGTTTACGGTTCCGTTTGCATCGGTAAATTTAAACTGTTCAACCTGCGCCATAAAAATAATGACCGCCAAGCCATTCAGAAAACCATACATCACCGGTTGCGGAATGAGTCTTACAAATTTTCCAAGCTTGAAAACGCCTACCATCAACTGAAAAATACCCGCCAGAACTACAGTCGCAAAAAGATATTCCACACCGTGGGATTTGATAAGTGCTATTAAAACAACTATTGTTGCTCCTGCTCCACCGGAAACCATTCCGGGGCGACCGCCTAAAACAGCTGTTACCAGTCCCATCATAAATGCGGCGTAAAGACCGATCAGCGGAGAAAGTCCTGCCAGAATCGCAAACGAAAGCGACTCGGGAATCATCGTCATGGCGACTGTGAAGCCGGCAAGAATCTCATTTTTATAGTTTATTTTTTTTGAAAAATCAAAAAGTCGGACTGTATTTCTCATTGAATCTGGTCAGAATTATAAGGGGATAAGATTTTAAAAAAATGCATTTCAGGCAGTTGCAAACTTGATTTAATCATTAAATATTTACTTCACCGAAAAATGGATTTCTTCAAATATTTCCGGCAAAGATAGGCACTTGGAAATGAATTTTAATGATTTTAAAATCTGTTTATTGCACGAAAAAGACCACAGAAATTTGTGGTCTTCATTTTCCAGTTTTTAAAATTTAATCCCGCTTCAGCACATCTTTAATCCCATCCAAACCTTCACTGAACTGCGCCAGCAAAGCCACAATCTGCGTCATTCGATCATTTTCTCCCAAGCCTTTGATCATTTTATTTTTGACGAAGGTTTTTTTGATGTCTTCCCAACGCAATTTTTCATCTTCAGAAATCAGATTCATCAGCTCTTTCAGTTTCAGCATATTCGATTCTGCTCCGGTTGTCAGCGTCTGAGACTCGTTTTGGTAATGATTCAGAACAATCTGCGTGACTTCCTCTTCTTTTAAAATGGGTTGAATCTGTGAAATCAGCTTATTCATATTCCGGTAAGAACCCTGAAGTTTGAAAGACGGTTCGTTTCTGTAATCGTCAGCCATTGCGGCAGAAGCGATGTATTGTTTGTTGACTTTTAAAACAATATTACGCACTCTCAACGTATTTTCCAACACTTTTCTGAAATCGGAAATTTCATTGGAGCTGAAGTTTCCAGCCAGATCCACATTCGGAGAATTGGTTTGGATACTTTTGTATAAACTGTAGAGATTTTCCATTCCCTGATTGGTCAGTCGCGTGAGATAATCGTTAGACATTAAGGCATTTTCAATTAAACTCAAATCAAACAATTCTGTTTTACTCCCTGAAATTTCACCTAAATTATACGTATCAGAACGGTTCGCCAACATATCCGGAATCTTAAATTTCTCCCCACTTTCCGTGTACGGATTTCCAGCCATAACGAGGCAGAAACGTTTTGATCTTAAATCATAGGTTTTGCTTTCCCCATTATAAATTCCTTCGATTTTCCTTTGCCCGTCGGCTAAAGAGATAAATTTCTGTAAAAATTCAGGATTACAATGCTGAATATCATCCAGATACAACATCACATTATCACCCATTTCCAGAGCTAAATTAAGTTTTTCCAGTTCCTGTTTTGCTCCCGCATTTTTAGCTTCATTCGGATCAGTGGAAACAATATCGTGACCGATTGACGGACCGTTGATTTTCATGAAAACCAATCCCATTCGGTCTGCCATGTATTCCATCAAGGTTGTTTTTCCGTAGCCCGGCGGTGAAACGAGAAGTAACATCCCCATTCTGTCGGTTCGTTTGTCGTTTCCGACTGTCCCCAATTGTTTGGCTAAATTTGCTCCGATCAAAGGGAAATAGACATCGCTGATCAATTTATTTCTTACAAAAGAACTCAAAACCTGAGATTTGAACGTATCAATTTTCAGACTTTTCTTTTTATCATTCACCCATTTTGCTTTCAACTCCTGCAACTGCTTATATTTCGGAACAACAACTTCATTGAAATCAGATAAACGGGAATTAAATTCATAATAATTTAGATCATAATCCAAATCTTTTTCTAATGATTTCAAACCTTTTAAATCCGCTTCATACGTGACATGCAGAATATTTTCAGCATTGAATTGTTGGGTGACAAAAAACACAGCAGTTTCTTTTTTAATATCATCTTCAAAAGTCAGTTCTGAGTTTATTAAGAACGCATTCAAAGCACTTTCAGCAATGGAGAAGCAGGCTGAAGGATAGTTTTTTATCGCATTCAGCTGATCGATAAATTCAAGATCTTTTCCTTTTTCTTTTAGATTTTTTAAAAATGATTCGTACAGCAAAGCCGCCTTTTCGGAAACCACAAACGCTGATTTATTTTCTCTTTTTAAATAAACAGCAGCATTAAAATCATTAACCTCAGCAAAAAGATGATGGGTTTGGGCAAACAATTTTATTTCATTTGAAAGTTCTTCGTTGAGATATTGAAAACCCTTATCGGTGACGAAAGATTTTGAAATTAAATTGGCTGCTTCAAACTGTTTCTGATAATATTCTTTTCTTTCATTATTCAAAAAGTGCCAGAACAGTTGCGCCAACGCTCTTTCTGAAGGCGTAAACTGCATCAATCCCAATTCATTGTGCATCTGCTGAAGTTTTGAAACAATTGTCAGCGCATCTTCATCATGAATTCCTTTTACCAAACCTTCGCCAAAATGTTCCGTCATAAACTGCTGGATGGCATTTCGGTTTTGCTCTTCAGTGTTGATGTTTTTATTTTTTGAAAAAATATTCCAAGCTAAATATTCGAATCTTTTTACATTTGAATTCTCTGAAATATATTCCTGATTCCAGACGTCTTTGTACTCAGAAATTGCTTCAAAATTCAAAGGTTCGTAAAATCCGGTTCCGGTTAAATGATAATAATACTGGGCATTTCTAAGAACTAGGGTGAGATCTAATTTCTGACGGTTGACCGCAAATTTATAATCACCCAGAGCAATTACATTGTCGCCGTCTGCGTAAATTTCTTTTTTATCCTTAAGTTTTCGGACTGCTTCCTGCTGCGAAGTTTTCAGCAAAGTCTGAATTTCTTCCGCCTTCGCAGAATCTTCCATTTCCATCAGCTGTCGGGAAATATCACGGACTTTTTCTATCATTAAATCGGTCGCAAAATAGCCGTTGATCTCATTTTCAGCATCGAAAGATTCGGTTTTTGTTTTTACGGACTGCAAAATCCTTTTTGCGGAATCATATAAATTCTGTGTTCTTTTGTTGCGCGATTCCGTAAGCTGAACTCTTTTGTTTTGAAAATGACCGTAGGCCTCTTCTCTTTTTTCACCAATTTTTTGGTTAAACTCATCAAAATCAATGAATTTCGTTTCCATTTCTTCCAGCTGAATGGAAAGTTTGGTTAAATATTCATCGCATTTTTCGGGAGTCTGAGAAAGCTCAAGAAAATTAATCACCGACTGATCAAACAACGTCATCTGAGCCTGAAAATCAGCAGAAAGTTCTTTACCGGAAATTTCTCTTTTCCTTTTTGATAATTCTAAACGCTCCTGATTTAATCTTGCAAAAATCACCGAAATATTTTCAATAATCTGAGTAGATTGCGAAGTGTCTTCAATTTTTAAATTGTTGACGATATCCACCAAAAGCTCGAGCTGTGAAGATAAATTGGTGATTTCTTCTTCAATGGTTTTAGCATCAATCGCCTTCTGCAAATTGATAATATTTTCAGAAATGGACTGCGCTCTGATTTCGTAAGGCGACAGAGAATTTTCCTGCAACAGAAAATTCACACAGGCATTGGAAAGTTCTTCTGATCTCGCAGCCAACGACTGATCTAGAGCATCAAGAGTTTTTAAATCCACGTATTTCAGATCTCTTGCACCAGTAATTTCACCACGCAACGCTCTGATTTGTGAAAGCATGTCGATGTATTCCGTCAGTTCAGAATAGTGAATTCTTTTCGTATCATCCAGAATTTTTTCGCAGGAAATTTTGATTTTCTCAACGGCTTCAGCGGTATTTTTTTTCTGCTCGACTACTTTTTCAAACTCATTAATCGCCGAATGAGCAATGCTTCTGATTTCCTTTAAAGGCTGATCCAGATTTTCAACCTCATCATCGCCGAGGAAATAATACGCATCTAAAATCGTCGTGGAAAGTTTGACAATATCATCATACAATCCGCTGTAGGAATCTTCTTTGTTCAGCAAGGTGATCAATTCCTGACTTTCTGCCATCACACGAACGATATCTTTGTTCCCGATTTTATAAATCAGCGTGTCTGACTTCTCCGTATTCGGCAGTAATTCTTTCGCATAAGGTGTTTGCCAGATCTGAGCTAGATGATGTTTCGTCGTTTCTACGCTTTCCCTTAAATAAATAAGTTTTCCATCATTTAAAATTGAATACCCACTACAACGAATCGGTGTTTCGATGGTTTGTGTGATGATATTGTAGGAAATCAGCTGATAATTATTGGTTTTATCATCGTAAAAAACGTACATGAAATTTTCACCGTTCGGCTCCTGAATCGTTTTAAGATAATGAAGCCGGTTGACATCCTGAGAAATCACCTTTAAACCTCCCGTCTGCAAAGCGTAGCCGTTCGAGAACAAAACACCCTGATTTTCCGGAAGCAAAACTGCCGAATGCTTCAAGGTATCGACACGGGAAACGATTTTTTCTTTGTGATTGTAAATGAAATATCTTTCTGCTTCTTGATAAGGTTTGATTTTAAATAAAACCAAATTATCAAGGTCGCAGAAGTGAATTTCAGCATCATCGAGATTCTGATCTTTGTGAATGACGTCTTCAGAATAAATTCCTTTTCCGGTGTCGGTATTGTCTTCAATTTTTATGGTTAAATCTCCACCGATTGATTCCACAAAAACTTTATCCGCCAGAGAAACGTGCGGAAATTTCCCGCTTCGCTGCATATCTCGGGTGGCTTTCGTCCATGCAAAACCATGCTGCGGCGGATATGTTACCTCCGAAGCGCTTCTGGAATCGACGTAGGTAAGTTCACCATCTTTAATCAACCATTTAAAGGCTTTGATATCTGACGGACTTTCAGACAACTGAAAAACCATGTACAGATAGTTTTCTGTAAAATGAAAGCGTGCAAAGAATGTATTTCTGTAATATTTATAGAGATTTTTAAATTCTTCAACGAAAATTTCATCATTAATCAGTGATGAATCGCGGGGTTCAAAGCGGTCGTTATTAATCGTATAAATCGAAAAAACATCCGTAATATTGATTTCGCTCTGTAAACCCAAATGCGCATTTGATCCGAAAATCAACGTGTTTTTCAGTGAAAAAATATCTTTGGCAACGCAGTTGTGCTCCGTAGAAATTCTTTCGTTGGCGATGAGTGAAAAATCAACTCCGCCGAAAATCTCTTTACGGTTTTCGTTCAGCTTCTGAAGCCTTTGAATGAGGTCGTTTTTCTGCTCATTCAGACGGCTTTGAATTATTTCGTATGTCCCTGAATTTAATTTTTCTGACATAGGTTTTTGATGTTTGGTGATGGATGATGGGTGTTTGATGTACCATCATTCTGTTATATTTTTGAAAATATTGTCTGTATTTTTCGTTCGAAAAGGTGTTCACACTTAGCGAGGTCTTAATTTAAAACTTTAATTTAAGTTTTGGCTAAAGCCGAATGAATTGACTTTTTATTAAACGGGCTAAAGCCCGTTCCTATTGATTTTTTTTTTTTGCAAATCTAAATTTATTTTAAAATAAAGAGCCTATCTAAAAATTAATCAAAATTATTTCCCCGACCCTAAAGGGAGTAATTTTGCTTAATTTTAATGGTATTTTTCGCCCTTTAGAGTCTGAGTAAAAATTCCATTAAAATTTTGATTTACAATAATTGAACAGACTCAAAAAAACTCTCAAAACATCATTGAAAAATTACACAATGAGAGTTTTACAATATAATTCAGTTAAAAATTCATTCGAAAAAAAACAATATTTATTTGATAGGATTATATCCTATCCTTTGCTAAATCGCCGCTTTGGGACTTTCCGGTGAGTTCAAAATAATTTTATCTGATTGGTTTTTGTTCGATACCCAGATTTTTCGCCATGTCCATTGCTCTTGCGAGAAGACCTTTTTCCTGCTGGTCGGCAACTCCATTCAGTTTGAAAATCAGGCTTGCGATGCTCATGTTTTTGATGTCTTCAGAAGAAATATTGTATTTATCAACCATTCCCATTACTTTTCCGATGATATTTTCGCCGTCTCCCAAAAGATTTTCTTTGACCAAAGTTGCGTTTTCGCTGTGGCTGATGAATTTATCCAAACCTTTTCCTGCAGAAACCTGACGAACCACATTATCAAAGAATGTATTATCTCCACCTACGATATCAATTTTTGCAGACTTGAACGCTTCCGCCAAAACTCCGGCTTGTGCCTGTGCGATAGCTTTCTGAATTGAAATGTGAGCCAATTCCACTTCTTTTTCTTTCGCTAAAGTCAGTCTGAACTCTTCATGATCTTTTCCGGCATCGTTCAGTTTTTTCATTGCTTCCGCTTTTTCTGTAATTCCGGCAGCTTCTGCAAATGCTTTCTCCCTGATAACTTCTGCTTGTGCGATACCTTCTTTTCTTTCCGCTTCTGCTTTTTTCTCAATAACGATTGACTCAACGATTCCCTGCCTTTCGGCAGCATCGGCTTTTGCATGTAGAACCTGAGCTTCAGATAATCCTACCGTCGCTTCTTCTTTGGCTTTTGCATCAGCAATAATTTTACGGGCTTCCGCTTCTTTTTCTGCAGCATCTCTTTTTGCCTGAGCTTCGATGACGTATTTCTGAGCATCTTTTTCAGCAGATAATTTTCTTGATTCTGCCGCTCTCGTTTCCTGAATTAATTTCTTTTCCGCTTCCTGAGTTGCCAGAGTAATTTCAACCTGCTTGGTTCTGTCAGCCGTTTTGAAGGCTTCCAAATCCTTGATGGTCTGCTGCTCTTCAACTACGGTTTTCTCCATCGTCAAACGCTCACGGATTGCATCCTGAATATTTTTCTTTTCCAGTTCGATGGCCTTTTCTTTTTCAATCTGAGCCAGAGAAACAATTCTTTCTCTTTCAGTTGCTTCAAGCATTTTATCTTTCTGTACTCTTTCTGTTTCCACCAAATCGGCGCGTTCTTTATTTTTGGAAGCGATCACGACCTGTCTTTGCTTGTTTTCTTCAGCAATCTGAAGCTTTTCTTCTGTTGCGATACGAACGGTTTCATATTTCAGACGCTCTTCTTCATCAACTTTCAATATTTCAGCATTTTCACGCGCTTTGATATTAGCCACTTCTCTTTTTTGAGATTCTTCTTTTTCAGCTAATTGTTTTTCCAGTTCTAAAATTGCTTCACGGGCTTCTACATTCTGTTTGGTGATGGTTTTCTCCTCATCTCTGCGAACCTGATTGGCTTTAATATTTTGAGTTGCTGTTAATTCGGTAATCTTTTTAATACCTTCAGAATCTAAAATATTGTCTTTATCTAAATTTTCAATTTTAGTCTGCTCCAGATAATCAATCGCACAGTCATCCAAAACATAACCGTTCAAATCTGTTCCGATAATATGAAGAATTTCCTGACGGAATTCGCTTCTTGCTTCGTAGAGTTCGATAAATTCAAACTTTTTACCAACCGTTTTCAAAGCTTCAGAAAATTTAGCCTCAAATAATTCTCTCAACGTATTGATATCAGAAGCTCTCTGGCAACCAATCGTCTGACCGACATTCACAATGTCATCCGCCGATTTATTGACTCTGATAAAGAAAGCCACCTGAATATCGGCTCTCATATTGTCTTTACAGATCAGTCCGGCACGGCCTTCTCTGGCGATTTCCAGTTTTTTCACTGAAATATCCATCGATTCCATTCTGTGGATGACCGGAATTACAATTCCTGCGTTGAAGAAAACCTTGGTTCCTCCATAACCTGTCCTTAAAATTACGATTCCCTGAACGGTTTTTTTATACATCGATAAAATCCAGAAAATCAATCCGAGAGACGCCACCACGGTGACAACAATCCCAACAATCAAAGGTGTATTCATATTTTTATAGTTTATTTGTTTAAATGTGTTTTAATTTTTTAAACGCAAAAGGCGCAAAGATTTTGTTTACATATAGTTCTGCATACTTTCGTTCGCAAAGGCGTTTGACTCAGCAAAGACACCTAACAATACAAATGATTAATACTAATTACAGAAGTAATTCTAAAATATAGCTGAACATCAGCATAAAAAAGGTGACCATAATTTCATTTAAAATTTAATTTCCTCTGCGACGTAATAAATTCTTTTCTCACAGTCTTCGTCTACGATGTAAACCGTTGTTCCGTGTTTTATCTCTTCGCCGTCTTTGCTTCTCACCATCAGAATCATCGGATCTTTATTTACAAAAACCTCAAGCATTCCGGTCTTGTCACCATGTATGGTTGATTTCAACCTTCCCTGCCGGCCCAGAAAATCATGTGATATCTCGCCTTTATGGTTAATTTCTCTGAAGAATGGATTTAAAGGTTTTAAAATTATTTTCGTTAATAAAATACTGACTAAAAATATTGGAATGACCAGCAAAGCAGAAACCCAGATTTCAAAGGAGAAAAACGATTCGAGATAAAATGATCCTAACCACGTCAACAAAAGTGAGAGTGTGAGAAAGTAGGTAATCGGCACAATATCTAAATTCAGGAATTTCAAAAACTGAAGCCATCCCGAAGCATCATCCGGAACATGAACGTGACCATCAGGAATGTCGACATCGGCATCAAAATCAGCATCCAGTCCGATATCAATATCCAAACCTGTGATAATGGTGAAAAGCCAGTAAATGACCGACAAAATCAGCAAGACACTTAAAACCGTGTTGACCGGCGAAAAAGCTATCTGTAAAAACTCCTGATCAATCATAATTCATTATTAATAGATTATTCATTTTATAATAAATACCTGATTCCTCTCAAATATTTAAACAATCCGACCAGAAACACTCATTTATCCACTTCATTTTTATCGGATGTTCACAAATATAATAAAAATATCTTAAAATGCAAATATTATTAGCAAATTAATTAAAATTAATCTTACATTTGCAAAAAAGATTAGAACCCATGAGTTATTTCGGAGCTAATATTAAAACAATAAGACACGCAAAAGGATTAAGCCAACAGGCGTTCGCAGATTTATTTGAATTAAACCGAGGCGTAATAGGAGCGTACGAGGAAGGACGTTCAGAACCCAAAATCGCTACATTACTAACTGTAGTTCATTACTTTAATCTCGATCTGGATAAATTTCTTACTGTTCCGCTGACGGTTGATGATTTAAATAAACCAGAAAGTTTTGAGAAATATCAGCTTTCCTTCAATTCAGAATTGCCTTATCAGGAAAATACTATTGACAATAATGAAAAATATAATTCACTGCAAAAAGCATTGGCAAATATCGATTTAATCTATGAATTTGCAGATGATAAATTGCTTTTATCGAATTATAAAGCAGGTGATTTTCTTTTTTTAATGAAGTCAAATCTCATGGAAGAAAATCCTGAAACGCTTCTTTTTATTGACAACGGAAATCTGCAGTATCTTTCAGCGATTGACAAAGAACTATTTTCTGAAAAAGAAGTTTATAGAATCGCAGGCTATCTTTCTTCTGACCAAAAAAATATCCTCTCCAGTATTTTGGAAAGGATTGAGATTTTGGAGAGAAAGGGAAAATAACCAAGTATTAAATCATTTTTTTTTCTAATTCTGATTGCGGTTTCTAAGATTTCTGACTAAAAAGAAAACTGCAAATAAAAACGTGCAGAGATAGAGAATGCTCAATCCTATTTTGTCTACGGTCATGGTTTTAAAATCGATCTGCTTCCACAAAGCACTTCCTACGATGATTGCGATAATGGCAAAGAAAAATATCCCTCCTTTTTTGTTTTCCATGGTTTTTGTTTTTATTTTGTTAGAATTAAAGTCGAAAGCTAATTTTCATCAATCACAAAACTAAAAATAAATTTCACTTCAATAAGATAAATTCCACAAAAACTCAAACATAAAAATCCTCTCCGGATATCGGAAAGGATTAAAACTATAAAAGGTAAAAGCGAGAAAAGAAAAGCGGGGCAGCGTCTTGCCGGAGTCGAACCGGATAATCTTGCAGTAATTATCTGCTTCATTATTCCTCCCCTTCAAATGTTGACGAAGTATCTTTTCTCTACGACACTTTTATTTATTTAGACAAGGCAACAGTCAAAAAGCGTATCGTGCTCTATCCATCTGAGCTACTCTCCCAATAGAAATTGTGTTTTATTTGTGGAAGAGACGGGATTCGAACCCGCGACCCCGTCGTGATATCGAAGTAACACTATTCTACGGCACTTGTTTTTGTTTTCAAATTTCTTCTTCAGCGTTATATGTTTTCACAATTGGATGAATTTTCGAATTTTCAGGATGATAATTCATGTCAAAGCTTGACTATCCAGATGACCAATACAGCATCATTTCTTTAAGATACGGAACATCTTTTGATTCATCATATTTAAAGTTCTGATCAAAAATCTCCTGCACTTCCGGTAATAATTCAGGATAAAACATTTGGTCTTCTTCATCAAAAACCTGAATATGAATATCGAGATGATTTTTTAGTTCATTTAACAGATAAGTTCTAAAATCCCAACCCATTACAATAATATCAGTACCCCACATAGAAAGTATAGGTTTCCATTTCAAATTAGAATCACTCACAACAAAACGATGACCCAACATTGGGATAAGCTGAGGAATTTTAGAAAACCATTCATCAAAAACTTCTTTTCTTTTTGCTTCAGATTTTGGTTTTATTCCCCATGATTTTAACCAAACTTCATTACCTCCTTCCACATCAAAAAACAGCCAATCTGATAAACCATGAAACCTATGTTGAATTTCTTCTTCATCATCCAACCAATTATAAAATAACATATGTTCCTCCAAAACTACCTCCCCATTTTCATCCTCATATTCAAAAATTTCTTTTTTATCAATAGCATGGAGAACCTTTAAAAACTCCCGATGCTCAGTAATAAATTTGATGGAATATTTTAATTCAATGGAATCAATCTGTTCTTCAGTAAGTGGTTGCCATTTCGCACCATATAATCCTTGAACACAATCATCTTCATTTGACCATAAAGTTTCTGTACGTTTCTTAATCCAATACAAAAATTCAGTGAAATTTTCTGGTATATTCATATTCTTATATTTAAATTTAAAAAGAGGTAAAATTCGAAAAAACTACATTTAACAGGACTTTTACAGACCTGCTTTTTGGAGTTGAACCAAGATCGTTAGATTTACCGAAGTAAGTCTTTTCTACGACACTCTTTATTTTAAAATCAAGGTAAAAAGTATAGAATCTTTCAATGCTTTTGCTCTACCAGCTGAGCTACTTTTCCCGAAGAAAAGACAGGGCTCGAACCCGTGACCCAAAGTTTGGATATCGAAGTATGATTCTAAAACGACACTTGATTAGTTTTTTTAAAACCGAGCAATTGATAAAAAGAGTTTTTTGTTCAATGAAAGTCGAAGGAACTCTTTTTTACGGCATCGGATATTTTTTAAAGTAAGGTAAAAAATCAAACAGAGACTTACTGACAGAGTGTTACCGTTACACCATCCCGAATTTTCGGAAACAGGAGTCGAACCTGTATTGCTGTCCCTTAAACGAAGAAATTCTGTTTTACGACACTTACTTTTTAATTTAAATTTTAATGATTATTGTTTTTTGTTGTTGCAAAATTAATTTGTTAGCGCGCATTCTTTTTACGCAGTTGAAATTATTTTAAATTAAAACCAAGTAACAGGTTATAAGAGTTTTTGAATGTTGTTCAAATTTTAAGTTTGACGATGGAACTCTTATTTTACGACATTGGTTAGTTTAAACCGAGCGATATAGCGAAAAGACTCTGTGTCAATTGGAAGTCGAAGGATTTCTTTTCTTACGGCATTGGTTTGTTTTATTTAATGATTGTCATCCTAAAAGGATCTAAAATGCAATTTTAAGTTATTGAGATGCCTTCAGCATGACAAACTAAATGTTTTTTATCAGTTATCTCTTCGAATTGCTCACTAGCCCCGATTGCAGCGGCATCCTTTTTTGATATTGCGATTGCAAAACAGTTCAACTAATTCATCCACTTTATTCGCAATAACAAAAAAGATACAGCGGAAAGCGGGAAACAGCTCCTAAAAATTCATTCTTTTTATCAATTATCACTGATAATTCATCAATCATAATGTAAAGCAGTGCCTTTTACAGCACTACTTTTTTAATCATTTCCACTGCAGATTTTCGGTCTTCCAAAGCGTTCAGTACATCGAAAATTTTGTCGGACCAACCTGCGATAAGATATACATCATTTCTTCTGACATCCAACGGTGGTTTTCCGTAACCTGCCAAATCAAAAATATACAATTTCGCGTTTGGATTGATTTTTTTGTATCGGCTCCACGAGTTTTCGAAAGCGTTGGTAAATCCACCGGTACCCCACATTTGAGTGTCGGTAAACAGCATAATTTTGTCGGCAATTTCCCGCTTGTTGATCAAATCTTCAAGCACGAGATGACCGTTTGTGGCATAGCCGACTTCGCCTTCTCTTTTGTAGAATGCATCCACGTTTCTCAGAATACCGTTTTTCGGCATCGGAACTCTTTTCCAACGGTCACCAAACATACCTGTGATCACGTTTTTGCACTGCGACTGCAACATCATCGACATTAGCAGACCGATATCGTACAGCAACACTTTAGATTTCGGAGAAACAGGCTGTTGCATCGAACCGGAAACGTCTGCCGCAATCACGACTGAAGTTTCGAAACCAAAACCTTTGATATTTTTTGCACTTACCATCACTGCATCTTCCAATGCTTCGAGGATTGATGAGATGTATTTTGAATCGATGTTTTTCAATTCTCTGTACGCCGACAAAAATCTGAATGGCAATTGTTTTGAGTTTCTTACCGCTTTTTCATCTGACAAATAGCTGCACAATTTGTACATCGCATCCGAAGAAACGTTGGCTTCCAGAATATTTCTAAGGTTTCTCAAAGTCGCCATATAACCCAGTTTGTTGCTGAAAATCAATTCCTCCCATTTGTTTTTGAAGGCTAATTTTCTTTCTGCATCATCAGCAAATTTCGTCTGACCCAAAACAGAAAGCTCAACTTCCCACGTGTAAGGCGTTTCCAACGAGTCGTTGACGATTTTGTTGAAAATGACCTGCTGATTTTCATCTTTTGCTTTTGGATGAACCAAAAACAAGGCATCTTTCAAAGTCACTTCCGCTTTTCTGTTGTATTTTGCGAACTGGTATTCATCAAATTTATTGAAAGATTTTACCAAACCTTTTTGGATTTGTTTTGAAAGTCGGTTCAATTTTTTTGTTTCTGTTCTTTCGTTTGCCAATTGGTAGTACGCCAGCAATTCTGTGATTTCATCGGCTCTTTGGATTACTCCGTCAACGGTTTTGCTTACCAGGTTCGTACCTGAAGTCTGCTTCGCCAATTCGGTCGTCAAAACCAATGGAATCGAACGCAGATACATATCTTTTCTTGCATAAACCGCCAGTCTTGCAACAAATTCCGGATCGTTTTTCTGAATCAGAGACTGTATTCTCGCCAATCTGTCATTTCCTTTTTCATAGGTTGCGTTGGATAATCCTGTTGTAACAACAGCACTGTATAGTTCTTCTGCAGGTGCCATTTTGTAAGCTTTTGCACCTTCGTAGTTGGTTACTAGGTTATTTGATTTTCTTAAAAAATTAAATTTCATATGCAGTTGTTTATTGGTTTTAAAGGTCATATGTTATCGCCTAACATATTTGGTTTTCATTTACAAATTTGTTAATGGCGATTTCATAATTACTGTTTTTATGGTTAAACATTTTGGAGGATTATCACTTCCTCTCTGATTTCTGATGCAAAGTAAAACCCTTATTGCGCAATCATTTTGCGTAGTAAAATTAATTACTAAAAATTTTAAATTATTTTGCAATTAAGTTCTTTGCAGACACCAAAACAGAATCTTCGCAATGTTTTTTACATCGTCAACTCCTCTGTGATGTGTGCCTTCCAAAGGGAATTTCAACTCTTTCAGAGCTTTGTCCATTCCTGCACTTTTTCTGATGGGATGCAGCTGAGCGAATAATGTTTTCACGTTGACGTGATCATCACTCAAAGGATAATCGAGGTTGAATTTTCTGGTCTGTTCTTTAAGCATACTCAGATCGTAGTTTCCGTAGCTTGCCCAGGTCAAATCTTCAAGATTGTATTTTTCCCTCAGAATATCCAGAGCATCTTCCAGAAAAACGCCTTTTTCATCGAGCATTTCCTGCGTAATGGAAGTCAGTTTCGTACAGAAAGGACTTACTTTTGAGTATTTAGTTTTCACTAAAATTCCTTCATTGTGTGAAATCTTACCGGTTTTTGTATCCATAATACACACTCCGATTTCTATGATTTCGTTTACCTGTACAATCGGCGGGCGGTCATCCCAACACGTGGCTTCGAGGTCTATAATTAATATTTTATCTGTTGTTTTCATTTGTTTGTTTTTAAGTGGGAAGATGGAGGCTGCAAGTTTTGCAATTCGCATTTTTCTTCCAGCTCCCAGCTTCAGACTTCCGTCTCGCTAATTTCTCGGCGCAAACGGCGGCGTCCATTTCTTTTTCTTCATCAGTTCCTTCACTTCTTCGTAGGAAAGCGGATAAAAATTGTGGCAGTCAACACCGACGTCGAGGCTTAAAGCCATTTCATCATCTGGCAAAGTTCCGTGCGAATGACCGTAGAGTTGCCATGTTCCGCGGTGTGAGCCGTTCCACGTTCTCATCGCGTAATGGAAAAGCATGATTTTCTGTTTGCCATTGCTGTTTTCCGGTTCATCAATTCTCAATTCGTGGTAATCTTTTATCCATTCGAACCTTTCGGGAAGTCGAAGTGCGGAATACTCATGATTGCCTTTTATCAAATGGATTTTGCCGTTGAGCTGATCCAGAATTTCTTTTGTGAAATCCGGTTTGCCCAAACTGACATCACCCAAATGGTAGACTGTATCATCTTTACCGATTTTCTCATTCCACCGTTTGATAAGTTCTTCATTCATCTGTTCCAGCGACTCAAAAGGCCGTTCGGAAAATTTTATAATATTGGCGTGACCAAAATGATGGTCTGCCGTAAAAAATATATTTTGTTTCATTTTTAGGATGCTGGAAGATGGAAGCTGGGTGTTGGAAGTTTTAATATGCTGTAAAACTTTCAATGTGCAGCTTCCTTTTCCATGCTTTTTTTAATTTTTAGTACAACTTTTAATAATTACATCAAGTGCTTTTCCAGCATTACAGGCGTATAAACCAGAGCACCAAGCTGGATTTGCTTCTATCAATGCCCAACCTTTATCTTTTATGATTCCAAAATCCAATACAATTGAAATTGGTAAAGAATCTGAATTGTCTTTTACAAAACTTTCGAAGAAACTGAAAAGCTCTATTTCTTCAGAATCAGATAAACCATTCGTGTCAAATTGATTATTTCTCCAATACGTAGAATATGTTTCAATTTTTCCGTTTAAAACAAAGCAACGAACTTCCAGCAGCCACTCTACAACATCAGAAACAAACACCATACTTTGTTGATCAAGACTGTCAAATCCTTTCATATCAGAAACATTCTCATAAACTCCGGCTTTGAAACTTTTAAAATCTGAACATTTAATAAAAATATTCTGATGATTGATAAACTGCTCCAACTGACCATATTGAATTTTACGTTTGGTGAATTTTTCTGAAATATTTGACAACCAATTATCTTCAGTTTTCAGTAAAGTCAAATCGCATTGACTGGAAACAATTTCAGCATAAATATCTTCGCCATAAACTGCAATTACATCATTTCTGAATTCTTTTGGAACATTCCATTTTAGATCAAACCGATTCAAACTGTAATCTGAGCCAATTGATGCGTGTTTCAAATTGATACTGTCTTCAGTAAAGACAGGCGATAATGCAACTATATTTTTCATCATAAATTGTTTATTAAATTTTTTTCAATTAAGAAAAGTAAATATTTAATGCTTTGATAATACTTTTCACATTGGTGTTTGGATAAAATCCGGAACTGTTGATACAATTCATTTCAACTATTTTCCAGCCTTCAACTGTTAAACAAATATCCATTACAAAGGCTTTTTCAAGATTAAAAATCTGAATCATTTCATTGGCGAAACACAATCCTTCTGGTGAAACATTTTCTTCGAAAGGTGCATTGTCATTGAATTTATAATATCCTGCATCAATAATCTGTCCGCCAACAATCCAAAGTCTTACTTCTTTAATCGTTTGTTTTGCCTCAGAAATCTGAACCAAACAATCTTCTGTAATTCTGTTGGATTGATTTTCCAATGATTCAAAAACGAAGTCTTTCCATTCTGTTTCGTTGAAAACGCGTCCAGTAAAGATTTTAGCTTCATTGTAAGGTTTAATGAATTTAATTTCTCCTTTCCCCCAGATCAACGCTTCCGAAATTTTATGAACAGAAACTTTATAATTGAGCAGATTTTCACCATAATATTGAGAATAAACTTCATACAAATGGTTACCGCCATAAAACGAGCACGGAAACCAGTCGGTATTTTGTTTTGCCAATCTCGCAATCGTTACCGATCCATAGACAAAAACATCTTTTCGGTCTGTATCAAAGTCTATTTTCTCAGCATTGGGAGGAATATTAACTACCCCGTAATCAATGTTTAATTCTTCCAAAGCGTCAAAAATTTTGTAATGGTCTGGGTCTAAATACACATTTGCCTGGATTAAGAAATACATGGTCTTGGTTTTTAAAGGTTCTTTATTTACTTTTTACAGTACTTGACAATTCCAGTTTTGCATCTTCGGGAAATCCTGAGAGTCCAGGAATATCGTTGTACTCTAAAATCACTTTTTCTCCGTTCTCTTTTTCCAGAACATCAATGGCAACAATATCTGCTTTGATGTTTTCCTGTAAAAGTTTCACTTTTTCTATCCATTCTTTTTCCGGCTCGACGATTTGATATTCTTGGGTTAAAGAATTGGCTTTCCAATATTTGCCTTTTCTTTTCATTGCCCAAACTTTATCATTTATAGCCAGATAACGAATGTCATATTTATAATTAATAAATTTCTCTGTTGTCACATAATCCTGATGAATAAAGAGTAAATCTTTCAGTTCTTCCCATTGTTCTTCGGTTGAAACCAAGCTTTTTCCATATCCACCGTGATGATTTCCAACTTTAACCACAAAAGGAAACTGCATTTCCAAATTTTTCAATTGAGCTGTGTTGGTTGCTACATTGAAATCAATAACAGGTAATCCCAATTTTTTCAATCTATTTAACATTGACAATCTTTCATACCCCATTAATAATGTTGAAGCTGAATTCACACAAGGAATACCTGAATATTCAATTAATTCCAAAATAGTTCTGTGTTTTGCTTCAGGATTTACAGCTCCCAATCTCCAAAAAATCACATCCGGTTTGCAGACTCCATCTGCATCAATAACATACAATTCAGCATCTTTTATGATAAATTCTGAGGTCTGAACTCTCTTCTGAACCACATTAAATCCTGCAAAATAATCTTTCCAGTATTTTTCTCCGTTAATGATCAAAATTGTTTTCATTTTTTTTAAGTTTATATTTTTAAGATGGAATTTAGAAGCTGGACGCTGGAAGTCTACATCATACTGCCAAACTTCCCGCTTCCCTCCCCCATCTTCCCGCTTTTATACCATCATATCAGCACAATTTGAACTTGCGAATGCAAAGGGTTTTGCTTTAAAAGTGTAACCCATTCCCAAAATATATCCCATTGCGTCCTTCAAAGCGACATTGGATTTGAAATCTGGGTCTGTATTGATATCGGCGTGAACTTCCATTTCCACATCGTACATTTCCAAAACAGAGCAGATGGCATAAGCGATTTCCACAGATTTGTTAACCTCGTTCAGCATTCGTTCTTTGATGCTGATTTTCTGAAATTCTCTTTGCTTTCTGATAAAGGTAAACGCTCCTTTTCCTTCACGAATAACAACAACTGCGGTTGCATAACTGATTTCATCACCATACACATGGGAATCTGAACCCACACAAACTTTCAGTCGGTGTCCGTTGGCTAGTTCGCGGATGATGGCTTCTTCTACCAATGTTGTGATAGAATTTTGAAAAATCTTTCCGGTCATGTTTTGCCATGTTTGTTGTTGCGTTTCCATTTTTTCTACATTTTTTGAATTTGTTTTGTTAAATTATTAAATTGAAATAATGTGTTTCCACATAATCGTACGGAGAGAGGGAGTTGAACCCTCAATTTCCTGAGCCTAAATCAAGTGCGTCTGCCAGTTCCGCCATCTCCGCGACAGTATGAGTAATAAGTAATTGGTAATGAGTGATTTTTCATACTATATTAATTATTGAGCATAAAATTTTGTTGATTCATCAGGACTTGAACCTGAACAACAAAAGTCAAAGTCTTGTATGCTGCCAATTACACTATGAATCAATTTATAAGTAATGAGTAATTGGTAATTAGTAATATTAAAATCATACTTCAATTTGTGTTTGCAATAATTATTCATTGCTTATTACTTATATTTTGTACCTCTCCCCAGATTCGAACTGGGACTTTACGGGGTTTAAAGCCGTTTTCTCTGCCAATTGGAATAGAGAGGCAATTTTTGTACGGAAAAAGGGACTCGAACCCCAGAACCCTGAGCCTAAATCAAGTATCTCTACCATTTCCACCATACCACAAATTTTATGAGTAATAAGTAATTGGTAATCAGAAATATTACTCATTGCAGATTACTCATTACTTATATTTTTGGTGAAGAAAAACAAAGCCTGTCTTTTATTTTTGGTTTGATATAAGAACTTCTGAGCTCGACAAACTTTAATTTTTTCTTCGAAACTAATCTCATTTTAGTTATTTGAGATGGCTATGGGATTGTTCATAACCATTTTTATTTTTTTTATTTGAATTCACGAATGTTTCACATTTCGAACCCACTCAGTTTTCACAACGGTGTTGCAGACCGCCCGACTCTCCCACTTCGGCGAACCATCAAGTTTATAAATGATCATTGATGAATGATAATCGATTTTCATTTAAATTTCAATTTCGAGTTAAGAAAAAGTCCGTCTATTGTAATTTGTGTTTTATATAAAGAACTCCTGCTCTTGACAAACCTTTTCTTTCTCTCTTTGAACCAATTAACATAAATTAATTGTGATTTCGACAGGATTCGAACCTGTAACTTTAGGTTTAGAAAACCTATACTCTATCCGTTGAGTTACGAAATCTATTGCACTCCATAAGGGAATCGAACCCTTGTCGTTCGGTAGAAAGCCGAATGCACTAACCTCTATGCTAATGGAGCAAATTGTCTGGAAAGCAGGATTGTTCATTATCTTTATTTATTATTTTTTAAAGGTATTCACGAATGCTTCGCATTTCGAACCTATGACCTCCCGCGTCCAAGGCGGGTAAACAACCACCGTTATCTTTCCAGTTTTCAGATTCACTTCAAAATTCTTTTCCGAGAGACAGTCGGATTGGAAATTTTTCCGTGAATCTTTATATTAAGTTGGAGTGAATTGTCAATTGTCATTTCGCTATGCTTGTCAATTTTTAAAATTCACTTGCGAAGCAAAATTCACATTTCACTCATTCACTATCCTGTAATCCCAGAAAGAATCGAACTTTCAACCCCCAGTTTAAAAGACTGGTGCTCTAACCAATTGAGCTATGAGATTGATTTGGTGAATTGTCAATCGTCAATTCGCTTTGCTGTCAATTTTATATTAACTCTGCTTACGAAATTTTAAAAATTCACTTGCGAAGCAAAATTCACCATTCACAATTGACCATTTTTTCATTCACCCTCGGGGTTTCTTCGGGGATCGAACCCTGTTTTCCGGTGCCACAAACCGACGCTTTACCAAATAAGCTAAAGAAACCATAAAAAAAGCACCTCTTTTCGGGAGGTGCTGTATCTATTCTAACGTGTCAGTTCATTAGCTGACCCATGTATATAAGCACCTTTTCTCCACAAATTCACGATCAAGACAAAGCATAAGACTTCCTTTCGGATCTTGCCCCTTAAGACTTGAATATTGATTGGGTATGTTTTGTAAATGTTTCATTTTGTTCTGTTTTAAAAATGTTTTATTGAATCTTAAAAACGTGTTGCTTTTAATTTTCGGTTGCAAAGTAAGTATGAAATTTTTTAACTCACAAATTTATTTTTTGATTAACTATTTGAAAATCAACTAATTATATCTAGTTTTTAGGATAAAGAATTCCTGTCCGCAATAGTTTGCAGATGCTTTAAATACCTAAATGACTGTCTCTCATCGGTTTATTAATCACTCTTATTTATCGTATTAAATGTTCATTTTTCATTAAAAAATTTTCAATTTCTGTTTAATTTTTTTTCATTCTAAATAATTTCGACCTTAAAAACACAAAAAACGCCCCGATTATCGAGGCGTTTCTGTTGTATCTTGATTTAATTTTTACAGGTTTACAGTAAATAATTTTCAAAGTAAGCACATTTCGCCTCATCCCACATCATGTATTCACATCCGGAAAATCCCTTTATTGAAGGGCTGTCGTATAGATTTAAACTGATATGTGCTCTTTGAATTGTCATAATTTTACTGATGCAAAGATAAATGTTTTTCTATAATTGTTGATTATTGAGATTTTTAGGCCTGCAGTTTTCACTATTAAAATTTAAAATTCTTCTTATAATTTAGTTTAATTTCGATTTAGATATGAAATACTTGAAAAAACCATATACTTATTCAATCATTTTCCATCCGTTGGCTCAAACAATTGAGGATGTAATGAACTTCAAAGTACATTTGACATCAAAAGCTGGTGATTATGCAAGCCAAACTCTTTAGCTCATATCACTATTGCAGGTTTTGAAGCTACTGAGAATCAACTCACGGGTGTCAAGGAATATCTAAAAAAATTTGTAGAAAATGAGGTTCCTTTTACTGCATTATTCAATCAATTAAGTTGTTCGGCTTTTTCAAAATGTGCTGTGTTTTTGACTTCTTTTGAATTTACTGATAGAATTCACAATATAACTAAGAATGTAAGAAACATAATTCCTGTTACAGAAATGAGCAAAATATCTCAACCCCATGTGAGTATCGGTCGGGATCTTTCAGAAGATCAGCTAAAAATTGCAGTTCAACTTTTTGCTGATAAAAGTTTCAAATTCGATTGCTGTCAGTTAGCTTTGAGACGATTTAATCCAAAAACAGGTCAATACGTAATTTTACAGGAATTTCCTTTTAGCGGAAAACCAGATCAGGAAAAATTTCAACAAATGCCTATCGATTGGGGTTTATAACCTTTTAAAGTGTATTAATTTATTTTCAACAATCCTTTCCAAATTTTGCCTTCCAAGTTTTAAATACTAACTTTGAAGTCTTGTTAGCAAAAAATCCTACATACAAAAGCAAAACTTTCATCCGATTTCTGTCGGTTTTTCTGCTTTTTATTTTTGTGCAGGCCAATTTTATTAAGCTTTTCCACCATCACAATTCGGAAACTGAAACAGCATTTCATTCTGATTCAACAAAAGATTCAGGGACAAATCATTTCAAATCTTTGGCTGAAAAATGTGATTTCTGTGATTTTATTAAACATCAGTCAACGGATTTTTTATCCGAAAAGATTCAACAGATATCAATTCTGAAGCTGAATATTTTCAGTTCAAAATCTTATTTTGTGCTTGGCGAGAGCCGTGCGTATCTTCTTTCGTGCGCCAATAAAGGGCCGCCGACATTTTCTCATTTGGCTTAAAAGTCAAAAACCCTCAACAATTCATTTAAAAAATTCAGGCTCTTTCTTTGAGAAGGGGCAATCATCTATTTACATCAACTTATGTTACAAACTGTTTCACTTACAAAAAGTTACGGTGCTCATCTGGCGCTCAATCAATTAAATTTAAAGGTAAATGCAGGCGAAGTCTACTGTCTGCTTGGCCAGAACGGTGCGGGAAAAACCACGACTATCAATCTAATTCTGGGCTTTCTGGAAGCCAGTTCGGGAGAAATATTATTCAACAGTAAAAATATCAACGACAGCAAGAGCGACCGCCGAAAAAATATCGCTTACATTCCGGAAGTGGTGATGTTGTACGGAAATCTTACCGCTGTTGAAAATCTGAGCTATTTTTCAAAACTGGCAGGATTTAATTTTACTAAAAACGAACTGGAAAATTTCCTGAATCAATGCGGATTACAGACCGATGCTCACCACAAAAAACTCAGCGGTTTCAGCAAAGGAATGCGTCAGAAAGTCGGAATTGCCATCGCCGTGGCGAAAGATGCTCAACTGATTTTAATGGATGAGCCGACCAGTGGATTAGACCCGAAAGCGACTGAAGAATTTACCGTTTTGGTGAAGCAACTCGCAGATTCAGGAAAATCTGTTTTGATGGCGACCCATGATATTTTCAATGCCGTGAATGTCGGCACTCACATCGGAATTATGAAACGTGGTGAACTGATTCACACTTTAAAAGCTGATGAAATCACCGCGGCAGATTTGCAGAAACTGTATTTGCAGACTATTTAGATCAATCCGGATTTTCTAATTAATTAAAATCAAATGTCAAACAACATATTTATTATAGCCAGACAGAGTTTCAGGATGGCTTACAGCAACAAAGCGACTTTTGCGTTTGCGGTTCTGCTCAGTTTCTCGCTGGTGCTGGCCACTTTTGTCGGCTGGAAAAACTATAAAGTACAGAACGAACAAAGGCTTCAGTATAAAAAAGAAGTCAGAAAACAATGGCTTGCGAATCCCGACAAACATCCGCACAGAATGGCGCATTACGGCTATCTTGCATTTCGGGAAAAGCATGAACTCAGTTTTTTTGATTTCGGAATCGAGAGTTTTGCGGGCGTTTCCATTTTTCTTGAAGCACACAAACAAAACAGCGTCAACTTCAGCGAAGCGAGTTTCTCCAACGGGATGCTCCGTTTTGGAGAGCTGAGCGTGGCAATGGTTTTACAGATTCTGTTTCCGCTGCTCATTATTTTTGTCGGGTACAACTGCATTTCGGCAGAACGGGAATCGGGAACTTTGAAAATTTTATTGTGTCAGAATACCACGTGGAAAGATTTGCTTTGGGGCAAAACATTTGGGCTGCTGGCTTTATCGCTTTCAATTTTTATTCCTTTTATTATTCTCACCATTATTTTATGGGGAATTTTAAGTGAATGGCAGCTTTCCGGAGATTCTGTTGTAAGGCTTTTGCTGCTGATTGGCGGTTATATCATTTACTTTTTTGTGATTTCTGTGATTACTGCTCTGGTTTCAGCACTGTCTTCCGGTTCAAGACCTGCTCTGACGACTTTACTCGCATCTTGGATATTTTTCATTGTGATCATGCCGAGAGTGACACAGTCTGTTGGAAATCAGATTTATCCTTCTCCTTCCAAAATTCCTTTTCTGGCCAATATTGCTGAAGATGTGAGCAAAGAAGGTGACAGCCACAATCCTGATGATCCGCATTATGCGAAAATCAAAGATTCTTTACTGAAAAAATACAACGTGGATGATGTGAAGAAACTTCCATTCAACTACGGTGGTTTTATTATGGCGGAAGGAGAGAAAATTACATCAAATATTTACAGCCGACATCAGAAAAATTTAAATAAAACCTTTGAAAATCAAAACAGTATCACAAAACTCGCCAGTTTTCTTAATCCTTATCTTGCTTTGAAAGAAGTTTCGATGATTCTGACGGCTTCCGACTACAGTACCTACACCGATTTTCAAAATCAGGCCGAACAATACCGGTACGGATTGGCTCAAAAGATGAATCAGCTGCAGATCGAACATATCAGTAATGAAAAACCTGCTGAGCACGAAAAACCACACATCATCAGCCAGAACAACTGGGCATCGCAGCAAGATTTTGAATATCATTTCACCAAAATCAGTGAGGCGGTTTCTAAAAATTCGACTGCATTTTCAGCACTTTTTTTCTGGTTGGTGGTAAGCATTTTCGCTATTCAATTTTCGGTAAAACGGATCAAAACGATTTAAACATGAGACAGAACCTTTTTTTATTTGAACTCAAAATATTCTTTCGAAATACTTCTTCGATCACGGCCATCGTCATTTTGTTGCTGGCTGGTTTTGTCGGTTTATATTTTGGGAAAACTTTTATCGAACGGCAGGAAAATGTTGTTCAGAAAGCCATTAACTTACAGAAAGAAAACACCGGGAATAATTACGAACATTTCGGCGAAGATACCGGACTTTTCTTTTATCACAACAAGTTTTCAGTTGCCAACACCGCAACGAAATGGGCTGCTTTTTCGAACGGACAGCGAGACATCAATCCTTATCTTATTTCCGTCACGATGCTGGGTCTGGAGGGACAGATTTACGATACTGATATTGCAAATCCGTCAAGTTTGCTGATGGGAAATATCGATCTTGGCTTTGTTTTTATTTTCCTGTTTCCGCTGGTGATTATTGCATTGAGTTACAATATTCTTTCATCGCAACAGGAAAACGGTGTCTGGATTTTACTTAGATCTCAGACTTCAAAACCTCACCTGATCATTTGGAATAAGCTCTTGGTAAGGGTTTTGGTGATTTTTGCGACTGCTTTTGTTTTAATGACTGCGGCTTTGTTTTATTTAAATCTTGAATTAGACCTTATCTTCTTTTCGATTTTCGGATTGATTCTGCTCTATCTAACTTTTTGGTTTGCAGCAGTTTTCTTCGTTATTTCATTTGGAAAAACATCCAATTTCAATGCATCATCTTTAATTGGTTTATGGGTCGGATTGGCCATCGTCGTTCCCGCTTCATTAAATCTCTATCTATCTGCAAAATATCCTGTTCCCGAGGCTTTAAAAAATGTAATGGAGCAGCGACAGGGCTATCACGAAAAATGGGATTTGCCCAAAAATGTGACGATGGAACCATTTTATAAACATTATCCACAGTTGAAGCAATATCCGTTTGATGAACAAAAAACGTTCTCATGGTTCTGGTATTACGGAATGCAGCAAATGGGAGATGATCAGGCTTTGGAAAGCAGAAAAGCAATGGAACATAAACTGGAAAACCGGCAGCAGTTTGCCTCTGTAGTGGCACTGTTTTTTCCTACGATTCAGACGCAGCTTTCTGTGAATTCTTTGGCTGGTTCAGATTTAAAATCACATTTAGACTTTCAGAATTTTGTGAGAGATTATCATGAAAAAGTGAGGCTTCATTTTTATCCCGTAATTTTTCAGGAACAGAAAGTTTCTCTGGCGGAGGTGGAAAAATTTGGTCTAAAACATTATAAAAATCCCGTTTCTCCTTTGAAATTGGAATCTGTGATTTCGCTTGTTTTACTAAGCTTGATTTTATTGATTGTCGGTAATTTAAATTTCAGAAGACTATTCAAATAATAATTTGGGGCAGATCTTTAAATTTCCGCCCCAAATTATTTAAATTTTACTGTAAATTTTCACTTTCACCATTAATTATTCTGAAAGACTCTTCAAGATCAGGCAACAAACTTCCCTGATAATCTTCCAAACTTTTGTGCTCCGAAGTTGCAATAATTACTATTTCCTTTGCATCTACTAAAGAAAGGTTAGGATAGATTTCTCTGATTTTCTTTATTGCAAACAGTGGCGAATTGTAAATATCTATCATTTCACCTACAATTTCATAAGGATTTTTACCATCTTTAATGAGGTAAATGTATTTATTTGTATTGTCCATTTTATGATATACTAATTCCTAAATCATTTTTATTTCTTAGAGCAACTTCAATAAACTTTAGCAAATTATTAATTCTAAATTCAATAAACTCTGTAGAATAATTTGTGACTAAACTTATTGCATTAATATTCTTCAAAATGATTAGACAATCTTCGTAAGTTCTTTGAAGTTCACCGTTTATTAGATACAGATCACCCTCATTTAATTGCGGAATAATTTCGCATCCTAGATCTTTTAATTTTTGATTTCCCCAAAGTTCTTTTCTACAAATTTCAAAACCAAATACATCATTTCCCAATTCAGTATTAGAGATACTGAAAGTTTTTTTTGATAAATACAAAAATGAAATAGTAAGACTCATATCAATTCCTAAACATTTTATTCCTCCCCGTTTTGTACCTCGAAATATCTTTCAAAATCACCTCATCCTGCGGATTGAAATGTTTCAGTTCGTTGATGATGGTTGTGTTGGTTTCTACTTTTTCGGCAATGATTTCGTAGGCAATATTTCGGGTGGTTTCCTGAAGTTTCTGGTCTTTTTTAAACTCATGCTTCATCGCTTCAAGATAAATTAATTTTCTGTCTGAAGGTGTTTCCCGATATAAATTCTGAATTTTTTGATTTAAATCTTCCACGTCAGAAACATTCACAAAATAATTGTTGAGACAGTTGAAAGCATCTTTATTTTCTTCCCAACCTTTCAGCAAAATTTTCTGTGCTTCTTCGGGAACATCCATTTTCTTTCGGTAAATCAAAGAAGCTTTAACCATCTGGCTGTTTCCCACATAATCGTCAACGACCATTTGATAATAAGAATTGGCAGATTTCGTATCATTAATTATCCTGTATAAATCTCCCACTTTCTCTTTCTGCTCCAGTTCTTTGTACAATTCGATGGACTTTTGATATTGTTTTGCCTTTTCAAAACACGATGCCGCTTCCGATTTATTTTTTAACTTTTTAAGATAAACTACGGCAGCCTCGTTGTACAGACCGCCATCTTCCAGAGTCTGGGCTCCGCGGTAATTGTCCTGAAGCAAATTCATGTACACTTTCGCAGCTCTTGTGTAGTCTTTTTCGGCGATGTATTTCTCGGCCAATTCTTCATATTTATTTCGGATTCTGTCGAAAAGTGAAGTTTCAAGGTAGAAATTTCCGCCACCACTTCTTCCTCTTCCTGACGCATCTCCTGATTTTTCCTTGTCTTTGAGACCGGTGATGATCAGTAAAATAATGAAGGCAACCACAACAAAAATGGCGAGATTTCCGATGACACTCCAGAATGTTTTCTGAAAAAGCTCAGCAAAAATGGCAATGATTTTAATGACAGCCAAAATTAAAACTGCCATGAAAAACTTCTCTGTAAATTTCTGCTTATTCATCGTCATCAGATTTTAAAATGGTTTTATCTTCCCTGAAAAGCCTGTAAAGAAGCAGCACAACGCAGATGATGAGCAACCACACAAACCAGTTGTAGCCAAACATTGTGATGATGGGATAGAAAATATATACCAGCAAAGCCAGCAAAACGGTCATCAGAAAGATTTTTACTCCGGCCGGAACATTTTCACCTCCCGTATCCAGCGATTTTCTCTGTACAAAAAATAAATACCCGAAAATAACAGCAGTCATCAGTAAAATAAGTCCGATAATTTCTGTGAATGAAACAGATTTTTTAGGCAAAGAAAGCGGCTCCATAGTCTGAATGGAAGACGGCTCCTCCGGAATGGCAAGAGGCGGTGGCACATATTCTTTAGTTCCGTATCGGTAAGAGAGAGAATCACGCACGGGAGTCTGCTGTCGCTCAACAATTTCTGCAATAAAAACTTTGTCGTAAACCTTTGAAGAACCTGCACTTCTCAAAGAATCTGTAATTTTTTCAGTTAAAACCGCTTCATTTTCCACCAGAAAATTATCAATTTTACCGTTGTAAACATTTCTCAGCGAGTCTTCTGCCATTTTTATTCTTTTCTGTATTGCCAGATATTCCATCTGAATTTTTTCAACCGGCCGGCCGCCGTTTTTCACATATTCCTCATACAGTTTTTGACGTTTAGAACTCATCAGAAGCGTCATTGCATCACTGTTTTCTTTTCTGAGCTGATTTCTCCTGTCTCCAAACATCGAATCAATTTTCATGTCGATATCTGTCACGCCGGACTCATAAGCAATCGCAGGAGGCGGAGGCATTGGTGCGCCTTCCATTATTGAAGCGTCGCTGGCGTGGAGATTTTCAGATATTTCAGACGAACTTTCTTTATTCAGGTAGAAAAATATTCTTGAAATCCCGAAAACAATCAGAACTACATAAAAAATCCACCGGTAATTTCCTGAACTTCCGCCTTTTGACGAACCGTCCCCTCCTAAAGATGATCCTCTTCCGAAAATTTTCTCAAACCAGCTGGCAAATTTATACTGGCTGAAACCATCACCTCTTGAAGTTCCCATGATATCAAGCGGAACGCCCAATTCTACAGCTCTTTCGGGATGCTTTTCTATGTATTTCAGGTATTTTTCAATTTCTTTTTTATTTCCCGCCATTACTTTTTTCATATCGAAAGGCAGATTTTTCATCCACTCTTCTTCAGTTTGCGGCTTTTGGAGGGCTTCCAACACTTTCTCATCATCCATTTCCACCATGAAACTTTTGATTTCAGAAGGAATTTCCACTCCGTTGGACGGTTTTTTTACTTTATCTAAACTGAGTTCAGGATTCTGAATGACTGCAAGCCAATCAATTTCCATATTTAATTTCGCCAAACCAAAATCAGGGTGCATCACAATGTAATCCGCAACGATATTTTTCCAGTCTTCAGGATTTATTTTGGGATAAAAAAAAGTGTTTTCGGGAATAAAAAGTTTGTCGTCAACACTTTGAAAATAAGCATTTTTGCCGATTTCCGCAGGTGCGTGGTGTCTAAAAATAAGAAAACATCCGTATAAAATATTGGGCTCGTTCGACGGAATCGGATATGACTGAACTTCATTTAAATCAATCCCCAGAATCTCCATTTCATGAAGCCACATCAATGGCGAGGAACCTTTAATTAAAAGTCCTTTTTTGGGATAAGTATTTTTCGGAAAAGGTTTAATTCTCAGTTCCATACTGTAAAATATGATCAATAAAAGGTTCAAGATAATCTGAAATCATCTCTTCAATTGTTCTGATTTTCAAAAGATGATGTTCCGGCAAGTAATATTCTGAGCCACCGAATTCATTCGAGGTTGCAATGGCCAAATATTCCATCTGCACTGAAGGAATGTAAAAATGACCGATTTCTTTATCAATGCTTTTAAAAGTTAACATTCCTCTGGAATCTGCGACAATTTCGCTGCCTTCGGAAAAAGTAAATCTGTTCTTATACTGGTTTGCAAAAATTCTTACTGCTTTTCTGTTTTTATCAAAGACCAAGGCATCATCATAATTTAGAAACAATTCCCTGTTTGAAACTACCAAATTCTGATCAGCATTAATACCAATATGATTAAAACTGCTGATGATTTTTGTTCCGTAACGCTTGAGTTTATTAAGCTCTGCCTCAACTTTAACCGTGCTTTTATCAATTTCTGAAGAATGATCTGTAGCCTCTTCCAGTGAAATATCGCCTTCAATATTTATAAAGTAATTGTAGGGAATATCATTCGAATGAAGATGAAAATTTTTGTTAAAATACAGCAACTTATGATTATGCGGGATTTGACGGCCTGCCAGATTCAGTTCTGAATATTCTCCTGTAATGATGTTTAATTTTGAAATCAATCTTTTAGCAGGCTGATATTGGCACAAAATAACCTGTTGCTGTTTATTTTTCGCCAGCGCAAACTGACCTCTCGGCTTTACAGAAATCTCCTGAAAAAGAACTTCAGCCCCACGATGAATTTTATAATGATCGTAGTAGTCTCTGTGATAATAATTGTTGGAAAGATAGGTCTTCAGCAACTGTTTTTTAGAACTTAAAATATAAAATTCTCCTTCATACAAAAATGTGGCAATTCTGTTTTGCGAAATCGGGAACAGCAACGGATAATTCATTGGAAAATATGCTCTGCTGCCGGTTTGAGAAGTATTATTATTTTTATTCTGTCTGCCTTTTGGCGGATTCGCCCATAATTCATTCAAAGGAAGCATCATTTTCTGAACGTGCTTTCTGGTTCCTTTGTGATGTTTATAAAAATTGAGTTCGCCGTCTGCAGAGGTTGTTACCAGAAATTTCAGCTGATCCCTATTTTCATGGATGACTTTCTGAAGATTGGGATGACTTAAATTTTCCTGATGAGTGATAAAAAAAACTTCCAGATTTTTCTCTGTATGTTCTTCATTAAAAAACTTCTGCAAAGCCTTTGAAACCTCCAGAACCGGACTCACGTGATTCAGATTTTCGATCACCTCATCCACTTTATCAAGATTGATGAGAGTGGTAGATTGTCCTAAAGCAAAAACCTTACATTCCGAATGCGCTTTCGGATGTTTGATGACAGCAATCGCAGACGCAAACGCCAAAACTTTCGGTGTTCCCCAGTTTTTCAGCGAAGTATCAATGAGAATTATCCTTTCAAAAACATTTTCTTCAGGCGGAATTTCTCTTTGAATGTATAATGCTTCGTTGTTGGCGACACGGTTCATGAAAACCTCATCTTCATTGGCAAATTCAGACAGAAGCATTCTGCTGAAATCTCCTTTGTTAGTCATATCCGAAACCCCACCAATCGGCTGCTCGCCCGGAGAGAGATGACGCATCGGAATTTTCAGTCCGCTCCATATTCTTTTGATTAAACTTCCCACCTGAAAAGTTTTCGGTTCTTCAATAAGTTCCTGGATAAAATTTTTGTCGGTTTCTGCAGTGGTTTCTTCTTCTACCACTTCGTCTTCCAGCTCGGGAATCTCAATCACTCCCTGCAAAGCTTTTTCGATAGATTCTGTGGTCGGAAACTTTTTATTTATTTCAGCAAGTGCATTAATATCCTTTCTGAACACTTTACTGGTAAGTTCCAATACGTTGGCAGACCTCTCAACAATATCGGGTCGGGAAACGTAATTATCACACAGTTCTTTTGATTTTGAGAAAGTGAGGCTCATCTTGTTTCCGGCAAATAAAGCCTGAATCAGAAAGATTCTGTTTCGTCCGGTTTTATATTTACGGTCTAAAATCTCCAGTTTTTTTAGTAAAAAAACAGCTTCATTGTACGATGCCTCTACTTCCTCTCTAGATATGTGTTTTTTCAGTTCGTCGACCAAAGTTCTCAGCTGTTTGTAGCCATCCTGAGTGGCGTACAAAACCAAAAGCAAAGCTCCAAACGGCGGCCATCCCTGCAATTGTAATTCTTTCAGAATTTCAATAATGTAAACGCGATATCCTACAACCGAGGCAACGTTTGGAAAATAAACGATGTTGTGACTGGCCAGAGGGTGCAAATCATCCTGAATATCGTTATCGGTTTGCCATTCCCAGAAATAATCTTTGTAGGACTGAAAATATTCTTTTACATCCATTCCTTAGATTTTTCGGTGAGACGGAATGAGCTTACAGAAAGTTTCCGGAAGTCTTTTTTATTGAGATACAAAACAGTTCCATCTTCGTTCCACAAAAGCCATTGTTCCTGATTTGAGTTATATTTTTTTTGAAGTAATGAACTCATATTTTTAAGTTCAAAATCAAAACCTGTCGGCAAAAGATGATTGTCTTTTGACCAGAACGTTTTTCCTCTCAGGCTCAACATCGGACTTCCTAAAAATAATGCTTTATCGTTGATAACAATCCAATCTAATTTTTCCAGTTTAAATTTTGGCAATGTGATGATGATGTCTTTTATTTCAGCAATTGAGCACAGCAAAGCGGTTGCAGACTGTTCGTTTTCGCTTGGTTTTAATCTCACCTCTACTCTTTCGTCTATTCCAAAGAAATTATTATTTAAAATGGGAAAAGTCAGTTTTAAAGCTTTGTCAATAACCGTCCACAGCAAAGCCGTTCGCATTTTTTTTGTGGGAACCAAGGCATTTCTACGGAATAAAAGTCCGTTTCTTAATTCGTATAAAATAAAGTTGGGCAACTGCTGAATTTCGGGCGAAACAGCCTGTTCGTCGGTGAAACCTTTCAGCCAGATCACTTCCCCATCTGTGGCGATGTGAATATTTTTCCAGTCGCGGATGGAGCCCAAAAAATCTTCATCAGCTTTAGGAATTTCTGCCCAGAATTCTTTTAAACCGCCTGAAGGATCTTTTGCCATAAGCTTTCTATTTCCTGTTGGATGTACTGTTTCTGCTCAGGATTTCTGATCCAGTCGCAGCGGGTTTGCAGGTATCTCAGTTTGTCTTTGATCACATTCTGCTCCTCAAAAGTTAAATTTCCGTTTTGCCATTGGTCTATTAAGATTTTTACATCTTTCATCACCTCCTCCGGATTCGGAGCTTTGTTTTGCAAAGCCTGAGGATGGGATTTTGGATTATCATCTTTTTCAATGGTCCTGTTGATGATTCCTTCCAGAATTTCAATCTGTTCTTCAGTGTCCCAAATGTGTTTCAGTACCCATAAATCTGAAAGAATTGCTTCATTTCGTCCGCAAATCAGAGCACTCGCAGCAATCAGATTTTGGAGTTTCACAGCACGACGGTCGGAAATGGCGATTCCTGTATTCCGAAGGTTGATAATAGTGTTTAAATAAACTTCGTAGATCGGTTTTAAATCAACAGTTTTACAAAGCTGCTGAAGTTCTTTGATTTCATTGGCAAGAATTTCCGGACTTTCACTTTCTGAAATATTTTCCAGTCGTCTCCCTGCCAAAAGCACCTGTTGAAGGAGATCAGGATTGACGTAATCAACATTGATTCTGATTAGAAAACGATCGAATAATGCATTTAAAGCCTCATCTTCAGGAAGAACGTTGCTTGCGCCCACAAACATTAATGCAGGGAGATTTCTGGTTTCCTTTCCTCTTTTGAAAATCTTCTCATTTAAAGCCATCAGAAGTGAATTCAGAATCGCAGAGTTGGCATTGAAAATCTCATCCAGAAAGACCATTGACGCTTCGGGCATCATTCCGTCGGTATTGGTAAACAGCTCTCCTTCTTTCAGTTTTCTGATATCGAAAGGACCGAAAATCTCATTCGGTTCTGTGAAACGTGTTAAAAGATATTCGAAGTTTTTGCCGTCGGTTACGGTTTTCGCCAACGTTCTTACAATTGCTGATTTTGCAGTTCCCGGAGGACCGTAGAGAAATGCGTTTTCCCTTGCCAAAAGGCATATTCCGAGAAGATCCACGACATCGTTTTTACCGACGAAGGTGTCTTTCACGAAGGCTAAAACTTTGTTTAATTTTTCTATATTTTGACTCATTGTTTAATATTCTGTTTAAAATAATAGGATGTTGATTTTATCCTTTCAGGGATTTTTTACTTTAAGTAAAAATCTGTCACAAGGCTTTACCCTGTGCTGTTGATTTTGCCATTTTGTGGCTTTTCTGATTCTTTATTTATGATTTGTAAATCTCTCCAGAAAACATCCTTGTACATTCCAAATTCTGCCATCAACAGTTGATTGATGTAGGGAATTTCTGCCAGTTTGTAAGCTTTCTTCTCAACTATCCTTTCGAGGTATAATTTTCTGTAAGTTTTATCTTTTAAACCATCTTCCCAAATTAATTTTTCGGGATTCACATCTGAGCCAATGGCTGAATAATGAAACTGTACTAAAATTTCATCCAGTATTTTCACCACCGGATCTGCAGCGTCTGCCACATGAAGTGCATCCCTGATTTGCGGTAAAAATCTTAATGATAAGTCTGCCGACAGAACCGCTGAAACATCTTTCAAGCCGTGAAAAGGTGGTAATAATTTCTGTAAATCCTCTGCCGTGTCTTTTCTGATTAAATACAGTTGGGCACTGTGATACAAAACTTTTCCCGCCCAGACAGCAGCATCTTTGTTGAAAGGAATTTCGTCTGATAAAAAATTCAGTCTTTCTTTTTCAAATTCGGATTCAAAATATGTGGCAGCATCTTCTTCTTCCTTTTTAGAAATTTCCTGAATGTCGGCAAAAATGGTCATTGTGCCTTCTTTTCGGAGCAGAAAGAGCGTATCTAAAAAAGGGGACTTATTTTCCATCATTAAACAAAAATAATGATATTTCTGAGATGAAGAAATATTGATTTACAGAAAACTAAAATAATTTAGACACGATCAGTTTTAATAAAAAACAGATGGAAAGATGTAAACTTTTTGACACATGAGTCACATAGTTTTAGTTTTAATTGTCTGCGTATATTTTTAGATCACATAAGTTTTGAAAATCTTTGATTTTCTCTGATGTGTTCTAATTGTTTTCAATATAATAAATTAACTAATGTGACTTAAGTGCTTTATTGTCTGAACAATTCAATACGCTCCGGATTTTGAAAATAAGATGAGAGATGTAATTGTTTTGACACATGAGTGACATAGTTTTAGTTTTAATTGTCTGCGTATATTTTTAGATTACATAAGTTTTGAAAATCTTTAATTTTCTGTCTTGTGTACTAATCCTTTGAACCATTAAGTAACTTGAGTTGTTAAGTTTTTTTAAGGAAATATCTGAAGATATTCATTAAGGTGGCGGCACATTTTCTAATTTAGTATGCTGACTTTCAACCTTAACCTTAACCTTAACCTTATCTCTAATGTGCTCCCGATTTTGAGAAAAGATTGATAATCACCACACCCGCAACGATGAGTCCCATCCCAAGAATGGCAGGTAAATCTAAAGTTTGTTTGTATACAAAATATCCTACTAAGGAAATCAAAACAATTCCAACTGCAGACCAAATGGCATACGCAATGCCAATCGGAATTCCTTTCAAGGCAAATGTAAGGAGGTAAAATGATGCTGTCATTGCAACTACAAATACAATGGTTGGAAGGGGTTTTGTGAACTGTTCGGTCTTCTTTAAAAATGATGTTCCGATGGTTTCACAAAGGATGGCGGCGGCGAGAAAGAGATAATTTTTCAAGGGTTTGGAATTTAAAATTAATTCAAAGACGTTGTTTTCTGCTCAACAACATCTTTCAAAATTAACAAAAAAAGAATGCTGAAAAAATTAAATATCCTTCAAGCGTCAGGTGAACAAGATAATTTTCTTTGAAATTTATTTAACAAACTTTATTACACCGAAAAGTGTTTTATTTAATAGTTTTGCGGTGCTAAAATTCAATTTAATATAAAACTCAAATTACATGTTCAGACCGGTATTATTAATTTCTTTCCTTATTTCAGCAATTATTTTCGGACAGCAGAATTCTTCAAAGGCAAGCAAAAAAACGCTTAAACTGCAGACGGAAATTTATAATCTGATTAAAAAGAAGGCTTTATATTCCGATTCTCTGGACTGGAAAAAAATAGATGCGGAACTGACTAAACTCCCGTTAACTGAAAATGATTCGGTGAGTCAGAAAATTCTGTTTGACTATTATTTGGATCAGCTTAAAGCCGCTGGCGATAACCACTCTTTTTTTATTACAAAAAGTATAATGGAAGAACGAGGTCAGCAACCGCTGATCGTAAAACCTGAAGGAAAATATCTCGGGAACGGTATTGCCATGATAAAAGTTCCGGCCTGCAGCAATTACGACAACCAGAAAGACCTTGTCTTCGCCGAAACCATCCGCTCTGAAATCAAAAGACTGGACAGCGAAAATACGGTGACGGGCTGGATAGTGGATCTCCGTAATAATATGGGCGGCAATATGTGGCCAATGGTAGCAGGTCTGAATGCCCTTACTGAAGACGGAATCGTTGGATATTTTGTTGCTCCGAATTATAAATCTCCGTGGCTTACCAGAAACGGAAGAATGGTTGGAAGCAAAGCAAAAATCAGTGATTATAAAATTAAAAATCCGAACTTGAAAATTGCCGTTCTCATCAATGAATATACTGCAAGCAGCGGAGAAATGACCGCCCTTTCTTTGATTGGACTACCAAATGTAAAGACTTTCGGGAAAGATTCGATGGGATATATTACCGCCAACGGAACTTTCACGCTTTCCAACGGAGCGAATTTCAATCTGGCGACCAGTACCTCAGCCGACAGAACGGGAAAAGTGTATACAGACAAAATAAGACCTGATGTTTACGTGGAAAATTTAAAAACTACGCCCGAAGATGAAGTAATAGAGGAAGCCGAAAAATGGCTCATGATAAAATAATCTTAAAACAGACAACCGCAAAGCATCACACTTAGCGGTTGTTTATTTTTAAATTTGAATACTGCTATTTCAAGAGATAGCCTATCGCACCACCATCAACCAGCAATTCGGTTCCTGTAATAAAGCTTGCGTGATCTGAAGCTAAGAAAAGTACAGCCTTAGCAATCTCTGAAGGATCACCCATTCTTCCCAATGCCACAGATTTGACAAACTCATTCTGCATGTCCAGACTTGGAACAGCTTTGTCAAAACCTTCTGTTTTTGTAGGTCCCGGACTCACAATATTCACTCTGATTTTTCTTTCTGCCAGCTCATTGGCTGCGATCTGGGCAATTTTATTTACCGCACCTTTGGTTGCAGAATAAACACTTCCGTACATCTGAGCGGTTGTAGCTACCGTTGATGAATTAAATACTACCGAAGAACCTTCCGTAAAATGCGGAATCATTTTTTGTAAAGTAAAATAATATCCTTTCACATTCGTATTAAACTGATGATCAAAATCTTCCTCAGTAGTCTGTTCAATCGGTGTAAAAACGGCTGTTCCTGCATTCAGAAAAAGGACATCTACTTTGTTTCCGCTTTCTGCAACATGGTTTTCGAGTACAGCAATTCCAGCTAAATCGGTGTAAAAACGGCTGTTCCTGCATTCAGAAAAAGGACATCTACTTTGTTTCCGCTTTCTGCAACATGGTTTTCGAGTACAGCAATTCCAGCTAAATTTGAAGTATCTGAAACTAAAGTTTTCAGTTTTGGATTATTGATTCTTTCTGCCGCTTTTTTCAGATTGTCGGCGTTTCTCCCTGTAATCAAAACGTTGGCTCCCGCTTCGATAAAAGCTTTCGCAGTTGCAAATCCTATTCCTGTACTTCCACCGGTAATGACTACATTTTTGTCTGTAAAATTCATGTTAAAATATGTTTTGTTATTTCTGATGACAAATGTATCATCATTTAGTTACTTTTAGTAACTTTGTACCAAAAAATAACAGTAACAACGGTGTAACAAGGTAACAATATGGAGTGTCAGGCAAAAGATTTTCAGCAGGAATATAAAAAAGAAATGCGTGCAGTACAGGATTCTATGGACGTTCTTCACGGCAAATGGAAGATTGCCGTCATCTCTTCTATCTGCTATTACAACAAAAGAAGGTTTTCGGATATTCTGAATGATATAGACGGAATTTCAAACCGGATGCTCAGCAAAGAACTGAAGGAACTGGAGTTTAATAAACTCATCCACAGAAACGTGTTCAGTACCCAACCCGTAACGGTAGAATACACTTTGACTGATCATGGAAATACACTGAAAACCATTATCAACAATTTGAAGGACTGGGGTGTTCAGCATCGTAAAAAAATTGTGGAGGGGTGATTTCAATTCTTAAAATAGAATCCGAAAAAACAAAATCTCTGTGGTTTTGAATACGTTCATAAATTAACTTTAAAATATTTAACGTTCAAAACATTTAATTTATCACTATTTAACACACCTGAAAGTGTATTATTGCATAGTTTTGAAGAAGAAATTCTTTATAATAAAACCATGCATCTGAAAATTACGCTTTTGATTCTTCTTATTCCGTTTTCAATCTTTGCTCAAAGCCACAGGTTTCTTTATTCATATCAATTCGTCCCCAATTCTGCTAAAGGAGACAGCGTGATTACAGAACTGACTAGACTGGATGTTTTTGCTGACCATTCGGAATTTTTGAGTGATGTGACCGCCAAAAAAGATTCCGCAATCGCTTTTGCCATAAACAATAATCAGAGTCAGGCCAACATCAAATTACCTGATGGAATTTATCAGAATAAAACCTCTAAAACCAAAGAACTCACCTCTACAATCGAGTACATCGGCATTCAGCCATTTAAAATTGAAATGAACAATAGTTTTAAATGGCAACTTTCAAAAGAAACGAAAACCATTGAAGGCTATCTCTGCCAAAAAGCAAATCTTCATTATGGCGGAAGAATTTGGGAAGCATGGTTTACCCGAGAAATTCCTGTTCAGCAGGGACCTTATGTTTTTTCTGGACTGCCGGGAATTATTGTTCAGATTAATGATACAAAAAATCACCATACATTCACTTTAAAAGCCAATTACAAAATACCTGCAGGCTCTACTGGCATTTATATAAGGCCTTATTTTGTCCCGGTAAAAATTGATGCAAAATCTTTCAACAAAAAGTGGAATGATTACAGAAAACAGCCTTTGGGTGGAACCGAACAGTTTATGCAGATGAACCCCGGTTTGCTGAGTGGGGAAAGTTATGATGAAAATGGCAACAAATCACTCATCATCGAAAGGACAAAAGAAGAAAGAGCATACGCTAAAAAACAGCTGGAAAATTATAATAATCACATTAACATTGAGCTTTATAAAAAATTGTAGCTAAACATTATTCAATCAACAATTATTTTTAATTCGAAGTCGATATACCCTTTTTCACATCTCCTATTTTAAATCTTTTGTTTTAAGAAATGTAAAGAGCTATACTAACTTAAAATAAACAGCATAAATGATTATCTTTGCTACCATTAAAACAACAGTATGAGCATACACATCAGCGCTAAAAAAGGAGAAATTGCAAAAGTAGTTCTGCAGCCGGGAGATCCTTTGAGAGCGAAATATATTGCAGAAAACTTTCTTGAAAACCCAAAATTAGTCAGCCAAACCAGAGGTATTTTATACTATACCGGAACTTATAAGGGTAAGGAAATCACAGTCGGAGCGAGCGGAATGGGTTTCCCAAGCATCGGAATTTATTCTTTCGAACTTTACACAGAATATGAAGTGGAAACCATCATCAGAATCGGTACCTGTGGAGGATATTCTTCTGATGTCGCATTATTTGATCTTCTGAATGTAGAAAATGCGGCCAGCGAAAGCACGTATGCAAAATATGCATGGGGATTTGAAGAAGAAATCCTTTCAAACCAGGGAAATATCTACAGCATCATCAATGAAACTGCTGAAGAATTAGGTTTGAAAACCAGAGCTACGAATATCCACAGCAGCGATATTTTCTACAGAAAAGATCCCGCAGTGCCTGCTATTGCTGAGAAATACAATTGTCCGGCAGTGGAAATGGAGGCTTTCGGATTATTTGCCAATGCAAAACATTTAGGTAAAAATGCAGCGACTATTCTTACCGTTTCAGATATTATTCCGACCAAAGAAATGATCTCAGCGGACCAAAGAGAAACAGCTTTGAAACCAATGATTGAGCTTGCTTTGGAAGCGGCGTGGAAAGTTTCTTAGTAAGTTTTACTATATCACGTTAATAAGTATTCGATTGACTTAGGAAACGGAGGCGTTAAGAAATTTAAAAATATTTCCGTTAAAAAACTTCCTTTGTCTGAGTGGCGGCAAAAATTTATTTTAAATGCTAAACTCGTTGTTTCCGCCCGAGTTTAGGAAGTTTTAGGAAAAATTTTAAAATTTTAGCCGAGTTTCCAGTCTTGAATTTTTGGTTCTTTTGCTTCAAGGCAAAAGAACAAGAATCAAAATTATGTTATGTAGGTTGTAATTCTATAATAACTATTATAAAAAATAAATTAAATTTAAATACGATAAATGTCGCAGTTACATTTATCGTATTTTTTATGATAAGCCTATTCAATTATTTCCTTTTTTCACTAATTAAAATTATTAAAAAAGTGAAATTCCGAGAATGTTGAAGATATTTTTCGTGAGTTGAAAATTTAATATTGGCTTTAAATTGAATTTACTTCTGATTAATATCAATTCCACAAAACCCTATTAATAAAGGATTTATATAAAAACCAGATGAGAAAATTATATTTTTTTTGCTAATGTTCGTTTTTAATCAGAGAATTTTTACATTTAGTTTAAACCACATCAATTTCTGGTTTTAAAGAAATATAGTGTAAATTTTATGAAAAGTATTTGAGAAAATAATACTGTAAAATGCAATCGGTTACAATAAATTTAAAATATAAAAAATATGTCAGTTACATTAGGAAACAAAGAGTACTTTAAAGGGATAGAAAAAATCAAGTTTGAGGGAAGAGAATCAGACAATCCGTTGGCATTCAAATTTTACGATGAGAATTTGGTTGTTCGTGGCAAAACAATGAAAGAATATTTCAAGTTTGCTTCTGCTTACTGGCACACGTTCTGCGCAACCGGTGGAGATCCGTTCGGTGCAGGAACTCAGCAATTTGACTGGTTAACCGCTTCTGATGAAAAACAGAGAGCAACAGAAAAAATGGATGCCGCTTTCGAATTTTTCACAAAACTGGGTGTTCCTTACTACTGTTTCCACGATTATGATTTGATTGACGAGGCAGATAACTTTTTAGAATCTACAAAAAGATTAGAATTCATTACCGATTATGCTAAAGAAAAGCAGGCAGCTTCCGGAGTGAAATTACTTTGGGGAACATCCAACTGTTTTTCGCATCCAAGATTTATGAACGGTGCAGCAACCAATCCTTCTTTTGACGTTTTGGCTTACGCTGGCGGACAGGTAAAAAATGCTTTGGATGCAACGATCAAATTAGGTGGAGAAAACTATGTATTCTGGGGTGGCCGTGAAGGTTATATGTCTCTTCTAAACACCAATATGAAGCGTGAGCAGGAGCACATGGCTAAGTTTTTACACATGGCTAAGGATTATGCAAGAGCTCAGGGATTTAAAGGAACATTCTTCATCGAGCCAAAACCGATGGAGCCTACAAAACATCAGTATGACTTTGATGCGGCAACGTGTTTAAACTTCCTTCGTCAGTACGATCTATTGAATGATTTTAAATTAAATCTTGAAGTTAACCACGCAACTTTAGCACAACACACTTTCGAGCACGAACTTCAAGTGGCTGCTGACAACAATGTTTTGGGAAGCATTGACGCGAACAGAGGAGATTACCAGAATGGTTGGGATACGGACCAGTTCCCGGTTGATTTGTACGAAATGACTCAGGCAATGTTGGTGATTATTCAGGCTGGAGGTTTCCAGGGTGGTGGAGTTAATTTCGACGCTAAAATCAGAAGAAATTCTACAGATTTAGAAGATATCTTCATCGCTCACATCAGCGGAATGGACAACTTTGCACGATCTTTCTTAGCTGCTGATAAAATTTTAGAGAAATCAAAATATTCTGAAATCAGAACCAACAGATATTCTTCTTTCGACTCCGGAAAAGGAAAAGATTTCGAAAACGGAAGCTTATCTTTAACCGATCTTGCCACTTACGCTCAAGGTCTTGGAGAAGTTGGTAGAGAAAGCGGAAAGCAGGAATATTTGGAGAGTATTATCAATCAGTATTTGTAATTTTATATGAATGCATGATACCAATCGACTATTTTCTTTTACCGCAAAAGGTTCAAAAGAAATAATCGAAAAACAGCTAATCAAAAGTCTGCAAAAATGTAAAAAAACTTTTAAAACATTCGTTTTGCCATCTTTTGAATAAGCTAAAATGCCGCGAATTCTTTTGATTCTTTTGCGGTTAAAAAAAATATCATGTCTAGAAACTTTTAACAATTAAAACTAAATCAAACTATGCAAATAATAGATTCCGGTCCTAAATATTCTTCAGGAACAAAGGCGCAGATCAATATGCTGTACGTTACAGTACTCACATTGGTTGCCACTTTGGGAGGACTTTTGTTTGGATACGACACGGCAGTAATTTCGGGAGCCGAAAAATCAATTCAGGAATATCTTATTATTCCTTTGGGATTGAGTTCATTGGCCCACGGAGCCACCATCTCAAGTGCATTGATCGGATGCATCATCGGTGGCGCTATTTCCGGGATGATCTCCACGAAGCTGGGAAGAAAAAAATCATTGATGCTTTCAGCATTTCTGTTCTTCATCAGTGCTTTGGGAGCGGCGTATCCTGAGTTTTTATTCTTCAAACACGGCGAACATTCAATGGGTGTTTTGCTGGCATTTAATTTTTATAGGATCATCGGTGGAATCGGTGTGGGCTTGGCTTCGGCGGTCTGCCCGATGTACATTGGCGAGATTGCACCTGCCGAAATACGTGGTAAACTGGTTTCTCTGAATCAGTTTGCCATTATTTTCGGGATGCTCGTGGTTTACTTTGTGAACTGGGGCATTGCGAGTGGACAAACCGTAGAATGGATCAACGAAATCGGATGGAGATATATGTTTTTGTCTTTAACAATTCCTTCTGCCCTGTTCGGAATCCTTTTATTTTTCGTACCTGAAACACCGCGTTATCTGACATTCGTAAACAAAGACGCAGAAGCGCTGAAAATTTTAACCAAAATCAATGGTGAAGCCCGTGGAAAAGAAATTTTCTCTGAGATAAAAAGCACCGTTGTAGAGCATAAAAGTGAAATTTTCGCCTTCGGGAAAACCGTGATTGTGATTGGGATTTTGCTTTCTGTTTTCCAGCAGTTTGTGGGAATTAATGTGGCTTTATATTATGCTCCAAGAATCTTCGAAAGCATGGGTGTTCACAAAGATTCATCAATGCTGCAGACTGTTGTGATGGGATTGGTGAATGTAATCTTCACCGTTATCGCTATTTTCACGGTTGATAAATGGGGAAGAAAACCTTTGTTAATCGTCGGTTCGGTTGGTATGGCAATTGGTATGTTTGCGATCGCAGTTTTATCCTACTATCAAATCATCGGAATTGCAACTTTGGTATTCATCATCGTTTACACAGCTTCATTTATGATGTCATGGGGACCTATCTGCTGGGTTTTAATCTCAGAAATTTTCCCTAATAAAATCCGAGGAAGTGCGATTGCGATTGCTGTTGCCGCACAATGGGCAGCCAATTATTTAATTTCATCTACTTATCCTTTTATGATGGAATTCAGCGGCGCTTTTACCTACGGATTTTACGGGGTGATGAGTGTTTTATCGCTGTTCTTTGTCTGGAAATGGGTTCCTGAAACGAAAGGAAAATCTTTGGAGGAGATTGAGAAGGTTTGGGAGAAATAAAATTTAGCTCATATCAATATTTGAAAGAGTGTCATTTTTTGACGCTCTTTTTCATTTTTCACATCACACTAGTTAAAGTTTTAAATAATTACTTTTTTAGTATCAATACATTATTACTGTGATGCTATAAATTGAGCTTTGAATTTTATATCTTGAATCTCTTAAAATTTGATTTCCTGATAAAGACATGTACAAATAAATGATAAATTTCTTCCGTCCTGTATTGCGATACTGTTTATTTGATTAAATTTACCACCATTCTGCAAAAGGATTATTAAAGGGAAATTTAAACGTTATTCCATAATACACATGACAAAAAAAAACGCCACCATTTATGATATATCGAGAAAGCTGAATGTAAGTGTGGCAACGGTTTCAAGGGCATTAAACAACCACCCGAGAATCAGCCAGGCAACAAAGGAGCTGGTGGTGAAAACTGCCAAGGAAATGAACTACAAGCAGAATAATCTTGCCAAAGCCCTTAAAAGCGGTGAAACGAAAAACATCGGAATCATTGTTCCCTACATCAATACCAACTTTTTCTCGTCTGTCATCCGCGGAATTGAAGAGGAGCTCTCAGTGCAGGGTTATCATGTGATTATCTGTCAAAGTCATGAAGATGTAAATATTGAAAAAAAGCATTTAAACACTTTGCTTAACGCTCAGGTTGACGGAATTTTCATGTCGGTTTCGCGTACAACTGTGGATACAGAACACATTGAACACATTTTAAATACTTCAAATACACCAATAATATTTTTCGACAGAAAGAAAGATATCTCAGGCATAAGTACAGTGACCATTGATGATTACCGTGGCGGATATATGGCGACTGAACATCTGATTTCCGAAGGTTACAAGAATATCTGTCACTTTTCCGGAGACCAGAACCTGGAGATTTACAGAAACCGTCTGAGTGGCTACAAACAGGCTTTAATCGATCACAACTTTCAGGTAAAAGAGGAAAACATCATTTCCACAGGAAGTTCGATCGATGCCGGAATTGAGGCTATAAAAACTTTATGGGGAAGCCAGTCGATTCCTGATGCAATATTTTCTGCCAGTGATTTTGCTGCCTTGGGTGCTTGCCAGGAATTGAAAAAACGGAAAATAAAAATTCCTCAGGAAGTGGCTGTAATCGGTTTCTCAAATGAGCCTTTCACCCAATTTATGGAGCTTCCGATGAGCTCGGTGGATCAGACTCCCGTGATTATGGGAAATATGGCGGGTCAGGTTTTTCTGGATCATATCAAAGACAATTCATCAGGCGTTTCTGTGGAGAAAAAAGTGGTTTTGGCACCTCAGATTTGTGTGAGAAAATCTTCCAAAAGAAAGTAACTGATATTATTTATTGGTCTCTTTTCTTATAATTCATCAGATAAGCACCTTTTTCTGAACTTTTCGAAAAGTTGGTGCCGAATTCCCAAAATAATCTTGCCTTTTTTCTGGCATCATCATTCGTGAAATTCTCATATTCGATTCTGTAGATGGAGCTGAACAAACGTGACCGCCCCACCCCATGATGACAGTGAATCAAAACCGAATAATTTTTTGGATCATCCATTATTGTCAAAAACTTCTGTACCGTAGAATCCGCGGGAAGCTGGTCTGTAGGAAGATTATAATACTTGATTCCTGAGATTTTGTTTGCTGCCAACTCTTCTGCATTCACCTGATTTTTATTTTCAGGATTAAGTTCAGTCTGTATTAAACCATCCCTCAAATCGACAATCGTTTTAATTTGATGGTCATCCACAAAATCTTCCAACTGATGCGGAGGAACCACACCAGAATTGTAAACTTTATTTTCTGAAATAGTTACCAAATTATAACGCATTTTCTTCTGGTAAAATACAAAAGCCAAAATCCCAATTGCCACGATCAACAATGGAATCAATACTCTTTTCAATACTTTAGTTTTAAAACCTGGCTTCATTGGTTTAGATTTAAAATTTGGATGTTGCGAAACTACAATGTTTTTGTAAAAAAAAAGGAAGGGTCATGAAATTTAAAATTTTAAAAAAAAGTAAATCTTCAGATTAAAATAAAATTTGCAGCTTGTCTTAATTTAATTATTTTTAATAAATAATAGTTTGCATTGATGAGTTGCGTGAGGCAGGATATTAGCGGTAATTTTAAAAAATATGCTTGATAATAAAAACATAGATAAATTAAAATCGAAAGGGTTAAAAATTTCAGGTGATAATAAAAGTAGATTAAGCATAATAAAGCCCAAAGGCTTAAGCGGAAATTTTTTGCCGGAAAATAAAGAATTGAAAATACCTTTTGGTTTCAATGATCAAGATTTGTATTCTGATTGTCCAATAATTCAGATTTCGAAAGACAAAAATAGTTTTTCAGCTTCATGCTGGGACTGGGTTCCAGGACCCGGGCCGGGCGACTTTCATATTTATTTTGATTCTGAAGATGAATTAACAGAGTTTTTAATACATTATTATTTTGAGAAAAATGAATATTTTGAAGCTCGCAGGAAATATGTTATTCAAAGCAGAGATTCCGTAAATGTTTCTGACTTAAGAAACATTTTTAATGCACTATTGAAGCAGATTGAAAATAAATTCGACACTTCAGAAATTACATTTTCCGACAGAGGTACATTTCATAAAATACCAATCGAAAAATGGAGAAAAACCGGGTTTGGTGAAGATAAAATTAATATTGAAGCAGAAACTGGTTTTCTACACTTTGAAGTTCAAAAATTGAGAAAAAAAATTGATGAAAATATAGAGTTTAATCAGCAGGATTTTACATATATCTCAGATTTGATAAACGAATTAAGTTTCACCATGAAAAAATAAGATTATTCTGAGATGATCTAAATCAAACTATATAACAATGGACTTGAATACAAAATATTTAGAGAAACTAAAGAACGAAAATACTTGAGCTGACTTTTACACCGGCCATTATGATGAATCTTACTATGGTTTTGTAATTGATTTTAATGATGATTTTCTGCTCATCGAAAAATTTGATGATGAATGTAATTATGACGGTTTTACAATTTTTTTACGACATAATATTACAAGAATCAGGTGGGCTGGAAATGATATTGAAAGTGTTGCAAAACTTATTGATGTAACAAAAAGGCAAGCAAAAAAATTAAGCATTGACTTAACATCAACTCAGACAATTTTAAAAAGTGTAAACCAACTTTACAATCATCTAACAGTTTATATTCAGGACATTGACAAAAGCATCTCCTTTATAGGACGAATTCATGAAATGGACGAAAATTCAATTGTAATAAATGAGTTTGGAACTAAATCTTCCTTAGACAGAAAATTTATCCTCTTATCACTTGATGACATAACGAGGATTGATATGAACGGAAAATATGAAAACAATCTCAACAAATTATTCAACGAAAAATAACTGCCGCAAAAAAGTAATTTTTAATAGTGGAATTAACACATAAAAGTCAATTGGAATTACTTGATTGAACTTTCAACTTAAATGAATAATAACAGTTCGCAAACGTTTTTCAAAACGTCCAATTATTTCTTCCAACAAAAAACTCAGAGAAAACCCTGAGTTTCTAAATTATTTCTTCCCAATAGCTTTAGCAAAATAATCACTCTCATTCCCAAGCCTGTCAATTGCCTTGATTGCCACCGCATTCAGGATTTTGCCATCTTTGCTTTTGGAGATTTGCTGTGAGAGATTTTCTAAAGTAAGAATTTCGGTCTCCCAAACACCGTTGTATTGTTTGAAAAGCACCCATTGCGAAACAGCAGCTATCTTTTTTGAACTCCATGAGGCATTGACTACTGAGCCAAGGTCGTTGATGAAAAGAGTTGGTTTTTCTACAACAACAGTCTTTATCCATGGGCTTTTTGGGACTAATGCTTTTTCTGCGTACGGGCCGTTTTTAAGGGTCGGCAGCATATTGGCATTTTTGGTTAGGCCGGCAATACTGTAGTGAATTTCGCCTGCGTCATTACCTAGAATCTGCCTGGAAAGTTCGATTTGGTTTTTTATTTCCGTCGGTCTGTCTGAAACTTTTATATCAACAGTATTCAGTCCAGGCCAAAGATGGCGGTTCATGGTATTTTCAGATTTCCACCATTCCAAAAGAGGCCCGAAAGCCTGACCTTTTGATTCAATAGGCCAGTACAATTGCGGAGAAAAATAATCTACCCAGCCTTTATTTAACCATAATTTTGCGTCAGCAAACAGCTCGTCATATTGCGAAGATCCTACAATCCCTGCGGGATAGCCTGGCTTCCAGATTCCAAACGGACTGATTCCGAAACGGACGTGATTTTTCTCCGCATGGATTTCCTTGTAAATTCTTTCTACAAACTGATTCACACTATCTCTTCTCCAGTCTGCCCGTGAAAGTGTTCCGCCGGAATTTACATAAGCGTTCCAGCTTGCGGAATCCGGAAAATCTCTACCGTTATTGTAAGTCGCATAAGGATAAAAATAATCATCAAAATGAATGGCATCCAGATCATATCTTTTCACAATATCTTTCACAACATTTGAAACATGAGACTGCGTTTTCGGATTGGCAGGATCAAACCAGTACATTCCGTTTTTTAATCTGATGGTGATATCTGATAATTTATTGGCCATCGAAAGACCTGTCATCGCCCCACCGTTGGAATGATGCGCTCTGTAAGGATTGAGCCAGACATGAAGCTCCATACCGCGTTTGTGGGATTCTTCGATCCAAAACTGCAAAGGATCATAGTTCGGATAAGGCGGCTCACCTGTTTTACCTGTCAGAAAATACGACCACGGCTCCAGTTCGCTGGTGTACAAAGCATCTGCAGAAGGACGCGCCTGAAAAATCACCGCATTAAAATTATTTTCCTGAAGCATATTCAACATATTGATAGCCTCAGCTTTTTGCTGCTCGACTGATAAATTATTTCTTGAAGGCCAGTTGATATTGGCAACACTCGCAATCCAAGCTCCACGGAATTCCCGTTTGATGGCCGGTAGGTTGACTTTCAGATCTTCCTCAACTGCTTTTGGAGGAGTATTAAATGTGATAGAATCTGATGGTTTTGCAATATTCTTAATAGGTTTTACTGCTTTTGCAGGCGTATTTTTTACGGCATTGTTTTTCGCAGCACAGGAAACACTTAATGATGCAGACAAACCTAATATGGTGACTATTTTTATAGTTGAGATTTTCATATGTATTTACTTATTCTTTTTTACCAGTCATCCCGAATGGTCGGGACAAATTATGGAATCGCTGTCATCGTTTGTATTTGCAAATCATGGCGATTTCATAATTGATTCTTCTGAAGAATTTCTGAATTGATAAAACACAAAACTAATGATATAAAGATAATTTTAAGGAATCTGAATGTGAAAATTTCGTTTCTCAACAAAAAAAGTGCAGACAAACGCTGCACTTCAGTTAAATAGGATTAAATGAAAATTTAAATCTTTTAAAGACTTTGGTTTGCCTTAGCAGCATTTGCAGTATCTACATTTTCTTCTTCAGTCAGATCCGTCTTATACTTTTCAGGAATGAACAAAACATTCACGATAAATCGCCAGAACCACCAGAAATATTGGATAAACGAGCCCGATAAACAGTGCCATAAATACGCTCACCGCAAAGGAAGTTTTGATAAATTCAGTGACAAAGGTTGTTGCACCACCGATGAAACCATTTCCCATATTCTGTGCAAATCCCATACTGGTATAACGGATTTTTGTCGGAAAAATCTCAAGCATAAACGCTCCTAAAGGTTCATAAGTTGCTGCACCGGCAAAAGAAAGCAGGAAACTGATTCGCATAATTTTCAAGGTTGCTTCCGTGTTGATGGCATGAACTTTCGTTAAGCCATCCGGATTTCCGATTTGCATGAATAATTAAAACGAACCACAAATTAAATTGATCTAGATAAAACTATAGTAAGTTAGCAAATTTATAAACTTGAACACGCCAGTTAGCATCAATTGAAAGGAAAAATGATTAAAAAAAACAGTTGTTTTTAATTCGGATTGAACTGAATATTGAAATACTTTAAATAATCTTCTATTGGTTCCATTCCCATTTCTTTTCTTCTTTCGTTCACCGTTGCAGGATTTTCTAATGTGTACAGTTTACCATTTTTTATTTGTGAACCATAAATTTGGGGTTTTCCTTCGTCCATTAAAATCCTGTCTTTCATCAATGCATACTGTCCTTTAGATAAGTCTCCATTTTTAACCGCTTTCTCTATTTGTGGAAAATACTTTTTTCTGATTTCTTCAGTACTGTGTTGCAGTCCCAACCAGATTGCATCCATTTGTTTTTGACTCACCTCTTTTAATGTTGGCATACCGCACTTTTCAATAATGCTGATCACTAATTCCTGATTCCTGTGATCTTCTTTAGCGTATTTGATGGGTTCATTTGCTTTTCTAATCCTTTGGTCACTTTCGAAAACTTCGCTCAGGATTTGACGTTTTTTGCTGCAATCGACTTCAATAATATCTACTGAACCTACATAGACAAATTTATCCCTATTCATATAAAGGAATATTGAAATCATTACAACAAGAGCGGCAAATATGCTGAATAGTATTTTTTTTATTTTCATTTCTATTTTATGTCATATCCCAAAACAGGCTGCCCATTTTTGGTTAAAAATTAATTGTTCCCAAAAATAGGAATTATTTTTAAGTGTCAGAATAAAATGTGGTGTTGGAAATACCAAAAATGAGCATTAAAATGCTATTACTTATAAAAAAGGTTTAAAATTTACTGCAGCTATTTCTCGATTTGGTTGCTTTTTACGAAACCTTCTCTTCCGTCCAAGGTTTTAATGTGAAGCCAAATTCCGTGTGATGCAATAACGGTTATCTGTGTTCTTGGTTTAACTGTTGAAAAAATCTCATAGTCCGAACCGGCACCTGACCTCAGACTGCTTCCTGCTTTCAGATATTTTCCTGAAAACTTTTCTGAATTATTCTCAGTAACAAATTTTGGAACTGAACGTTCACGGATAAACGGATAAGGATCGACAGCGCCTCCCGTGGAATAAATTCCAAAATGAAGATGAGTCGCTCCTCCGGCGGCATTACCGGTGTTTCCCACCCATCCTAATGTATCTCCGGTTTTCACCTTTCTACCATCTTCAGTAAGAATGCTGTCGAGATGGGCGTAATAATGGGAATTGCCTACCTCATCATCTCTCAGCCAAACCTGCTTTCCTCCCAATCCCTGATTTCCGGTTCGGGTGATATAGCCATCAGCAACTGCAACCACCGGTGTTCCCTTTGATGCGAAAATATCAACTCCTTCGTGGCTTCTTCCGCCTCCGTCGCGGCTGGCTCCCCAAAAGCTCTGCACATTTTTGTTACCTTTTCCTGCTACGGGAAATTTGAGCGAGGGCTGAGTGTAGATTTTTATTTTAAGCTGACTTCCGTAGCCAATTTCGGGCTGTACAATAATTTTATGTAAACCGTCAGTCTCAACTGGTTTTGAGAATAGATTATCTTCAATGATTTGTGATTTCATCATTTCTGACCCTGAAGTTGGATCCAGTAAATCGACAAAGATCTTTTTATCTGGAAGGGTTGATTCAGTTTCGACAACGAGCAAATCTCCTTTTTTTAAATCTATTAAATAACCTACAGCATCGGATTTTAACTGATCTGAATTCATCAGCAGTGACGTTCCATCTTTAATTTTAAGCTGACTGGCAGAAGCTGATGAGAAACCTGCTTTCCACTGAGTCAACAGGCTGTCGGCTCCTGAAAAGCTGCGCTCGTATTTTACACGTTCAGAGGTTTCGAAAACATTTTTAGGAATTTTTAATCCATCACAAGAGATGATGAATGAAAGGGTGATTAATATTAAAATTATTGATTTTGATCTGAACATTTCATATTCAGTACAAAAATTTAGCCGCGAAGTCCTCAGTTTTTTTGTCTTGAAACAAAAGAACCAAAAATTCAAGACTTGAAATCGTCAGCTAAAATTTAAAAGTAATTCCTAAAATTTCCAAACTCGTGCGGAAATGACGAAGCATCATTTTAAGATGATTATAGCCGCCACTCAAACAGTGGAAATTTCTAAACGGAATTTCTTCTAAATTTCTTAACGCCTCCGCTTCCTAGGTCATTTTAAATGATCCATAAATACCAGATAAGTTACAAATCGAAGATTCTGTCATATTTATTTTGCTCTGCCATACTTTTAATACATTTATCACAACAAATGGTCTAAAAATGAAAAAAGCCCCGAATAATCAAGGCTTTAGGTATATTTATGAATTTCAGATTATGCTTTCGCTCCTCTTTCCATTCTTTTTCTTTCTTCTTCAGAAAGTACTTTCTTTCTCATTCTGATAAAGTTTGGAGTCACCTCGATTGCTTCGTCAGCCTGAATATATTCCATACATTCTTCAAGAGAGAATAAGATTTTTGGTGCAACACCTGTATCTTTATCTTTACCTGAAGCTCTCATGTTGTTCAGCTGCTTTGCTTCAACGATGTTTACCACCAAATCTCCCGGTTTGTTTTGCTCACCGATGACCATACCAGCGTAGATTTCCTCGCCCGGATCAACATAGAACTTACCTCTGTCCTGAAGCTTAGCGATAGAATATTCAGTTGCAGGACCCTGAGTTTTAGAAATCAATACACCATTGCTTCTTCCAGGAATCGCACCTTTGAAAGGCTTGTATTCTGTGAAACGGTGCGCCATAATAGCTTCACCAGCAGTAGCAGTTAACATCTGAGAACGCAGTCCGATCAGACCTCTTGAAGGAATTTCGAATTCCATATGCTGCATTTCACCTTTGGTTTCCATAATGTGAAGGTCACCTTTTCTCTGAGTTGCCAAATCGATTACTCTTGAAGCAAATTCCTCCGGAACATCAACTACCAAAGACTCATAAGGCTCCAGTTTTTGTCCGTTCTCATCTTCTCTTAAGATAACCTGTGGCTGCCCGATTGTCATTTCGTAACCCTCTCTCCTCATTGTTTCAATTAAAACTGACAAGTGAAGAATACCTCTACCGAATACAAGGAAAGTGTTGGCATCATCAGTCTGCTGAACTCTCAATGCAAGGTTTTTCTCTAATTCTTTTGTTAATCTTTCTTTCAGGTGGTTTGAAGTAACATATTTACCGTCTTTACCGAAGAAAGGTGAATTATTGATAGAGAACGTCATGTTCAGGGTAGGCTCATCGATAGCCGTTCTTGGCAATGGTTCAGGATTTTCGATATCTACGAATGAATCACCAATCTGGAAAGCGTCGAAACCTACAACAGCACAGATATCTCCGGCTTTTACTTCAGTTACTTTTTTCTTTCCAAGACCTTCGAAAACGTAAAGTTCCTTTACTTTACCCTTCACTACTTTTCCGTCTGCCTGAGCAAGACCGATCCACATAGATTCTTTGATCTCACCTCTGATTACTTTTCCGATCGCAATTCTTCCCAGGAAAGAAGAGAAATCAAGAGAAACAATCTGCATTTGAAGGTTACCTTCCTCTACTTTAGGCTCAGGTACATATTGTAAAATCCCATCCAGTAACGGGAAAATGTTGTCTGTCTGTTCCAGTGAAGTGTTGAACCATCCCTGTTTTGATGAACCGTAGAATGTAGGGAAATCCAACTGCTCTTCAGTAGCTTCAAGGTTGAAGAACAAATCAAATACCTGATCGTGAACCTCCTCAGGACGACAGTTTGGTTTGTCTACTTTATTGATAACAACCAATGGTCTAAGACCTAATTCCAAAGCTTTCTGCAATACGAATCTTGTCTGAGGCATAGGCCCTTCGAATGCATCCACCAAAAGGATTACACCGTCTGCCATTTTCAATACTCTCTCTACCTCACCACCGAAATCGGCGTGACCAGGCGTATCGATTACGTTGATTTTTGTGTCTTTATAAGTAACAGAAATATTTTTTGATAAAATGGTAATTCCTCTTTCTCTTTCAAGATCGTTGTTATCCATTATTAATTCTCCACTTTCCTGATTTTCTCTGAAAATGTTTGTAGCATGAATAATCTTATCAACCAAAGTAGTTTTACCGTGGTCAACGTGTGCGATAATCGCAATATTTCTAATGTTTTGCATGAATGATTTTTACGGATGCAAAAGTAGTGATAATTTATGAATAACTAAAAATTTGTTTCCATATTTAACAAATTCATAATGAGCAAGTTTGGAACACCAACTTTTACTGCTATAAATTTCATTTGTCCTATTAGTAATTGGGCTTCTGTTCTTTCTTTAATTTTAAATCCAGGTGTGCTTTCATTCAGGATAATATTTTATTTAACAATAACTTCATCAGTTTTAGACATCATTCTTCTGAAGAGACCTTTGATGTGATCGATTTCGTTTTGGTACATTGAGCTTTTTCGGCATCCGAAATAGAGGGTGTTTTCCAGCTTCTCCTTTCCTTTCCAAATGAGTTTTACTTCACCGGATCCTATCTTGTTTTTACAGAGAAAATCAGGAATCACTTCAAGACCGTTTCCACCTTTCAGACAGCGGATGACTGACACCAAACATCATTAATCATCAATCATAAACCATCACCCATTACTCATCTTCACTCTTCCCCGCAGCCCGACCTGAGTGGAGCTCTTTTTGTGAGGAGGTACGACGAGCAAAAAAGCGGGAACGGAGGGCGGAAACAGCTGCCCAAATAAAAACCTTCATTCCTCTCCCATCATCCATCTTCCATCTTCCATCATCCATCTTCCATCTTCCATCTTCCATCTTCCATCTTCCATCTTCCATCTCCAACCTGCAATCCTGCACCTCCATTCTTTCATCTTTCACCTTCAACCTGCCATCTTCCATCTCCAACCTGCAATCTTGCACCTCCATTCTTCCATCTTCCATCTCCAACCTGCCATCTTCCATCTCCAACCCGCAATCTTGCACCTCCAACCTGCAATCTTGCACCACCATTCTTCCATCTTCCCTCTTCCATCTCCAATTTCCCATCTCCTATTTCCCGAGCCCTTCACTCATTTGGAAATATTGAAGTTAAAATCACCAACACCAGCAGTGCGTACAATGCAGGCGAGGAAGTTGAAAAATTTGTCTGGGCAGACTATATTATTTATCACACACCGATCTGGTGGTTTCAGTTGCCGAATGGTTTTAAAAGGTATATTGATGAAGTTTTCACGGCCGGTCATGCCAAAGGAATTTATATGAGCGACGGCAGATCCTCCGAAAATCCAAAGATCAACTACGGCACCGGAGGAATGCTGGGTGGACGAAAATATATGCTGACCACCAGCTGGAATGCACCCGAAACTGCCTTTACGCTGCCTGGAGAATTCTTTAGCGAAACCAGTGTTGATGATGGAGCATTATTTGGTTTTCACAGAATGAATGCTTTTGTGTCGTTAGAAAAAATGGAGAGTTTCCACTTTCATGATGTAGAAAAAAATGCAGACGTTGAAAGGGATATGAAGATTTACAAAGAACATTTGACTAAAATTTTTAAAAGGGAGATGATGTTTGAGAAATTGAGTGTTTGAGTGTATTAGAGTTGGAGTGTGGTAGAGTTTTAGAGTTTATGGGGTTTGGGGATTATCTCTTTTAATGAGTTTGGTGCAGATGTTTCATTCACTGTAAAATAAAAATTAAACTTTATGAATTTCATTAAAACGATTTGCGCACTCATCCTTCTTCTTTTTTTCAGCAATATAACGGCTCAAAATAAAGAAATGTGCAGATACACTGAAACTCCAACAGGATTTCTGATGGTTTTCCGGGAGGGTGATGATGTATTGGCGGGTATTGAAGATCTTGCAAGAAAAGAAAATATTCCGTCTGCCAACTTTACGGGTATTGGGTTTGCGTCTGATGTTACCTTTGGGTTTTATGATTTTAAAGCTAAGAAGTTTAATCCTAAAACTTTTAGCAAAGTAGAAATGGGAAGCATTACAGGTTCGATTGCGTGGAATGAAAAAGGGCCGTCCATTCACGTTCATGGCGTTGCAACCGACGATAAATTTGACGCGTATGGCGGGCATATTTTAGCCCTGAAAGTCGGAACCGGCTCTATGGAAATTTATATCACAACCTTCTCTGAAAAGCTGGAAAGAAAAGTGGAACAACCTCTGAATGCCAATGTTCTGCAGATACCCTGCGGAAGGTAGGATTTGTACTGTCCAAATCTTATTTTTTTTCATCCTGAATCTTGAACGCATTTTTTCCCCAGCCCTTCCTTCGACAGGCTCAGGATGACATAGGTGGGAAAATGATTCGAAAGTTGTTGCTATCTAAATTTTGAATCTTAAATCTTGAACTTTAAATCTTAAATCCTGAATGCATTTTTCTTCCTGAACCTCTAAAGCGTGGGAAAATGCTTGAAAAGTTGTAATATTTGAATCTTAAGCGCATTTTTCTTCCCCCAGCCCTAAATGGTGGAAAAATGCTCCGGAAGTTGCACTATTTGAATCTTAAATCTTGAATTTTTGAACGTTTCTTATTACGCTCACTCTTCCTTATACAGGCTCAAGATGACATTGGCAGAAAAATGCTCCGAAAGTTGTGCTATCTAAATTTTGAATCTTAAATCCTGAATGCATTTTTCTTCATGCACCCCTAAAGCGTGGAAAAATACTTAAAAAGTTGTACTATTTAAATTTTGAAGCTTGAATCTTGAATCTTAAATCTTGAATTGAGACTTTGAACCAAAAAAAATCAGCATCCGGATGACGAATGCTGATTTTTCTTTAGATGAAGGGATTTTAGACGGTTTGTCCGCTGTGTTTTCCTTCTTTTACTTCCTCTACCAGTTTTGCGTTGAAGGCCGGCAGATCTTCCGGAGTACGGCTGGTCACCAACCCTTGATCTACAACCACCTCGCTGTCTTCCCACTGGGCTCCGGCGTTTTTAAGATCCTGACTGATGTTTTTCACAGACGTCAGTTTTCTGCCTTCCACTACCCCTGCGTTGATCAAGATCTGCGGACCGTGACAGATGGCTGCTACTGGTTTGTGCTGCTGAAAGAAATCTTTCACAAAGCTCAATGCAGAATCATTCACCCTAATTTTATCCGGATTGATTACTCCGCCAGGCAATACCAGCGCATCATAATCAGACGCTGAAACCTCATCCAGAGTTTTATCTACCGGATATTCCTTACCCCAGTCTTTTTCTGCCCATGCCTTGATGCTTCCGCTTTCCGGACTGATGATGTGTGCTGTCCAGCCCTGCTGTTCAATATGTTCTTTAGGGGAACTCAATTCACTTTCCTCGAAACCGTGTGTCGCCAGAATGGCAATTTTCTTTGACATAATATTTTATTTTTTGGTGTTAATGCCAAATACTAAGAAAATATAATGCCGCGGAGGGTTTTGTGGTATTTAAAAAATGTTAAAAAGAGGGTTGGGTGATGGGCGTTGGATGCGGGATGACTCTTGTTGGATATATTTTTTTTTGATGTCAGTTGCTTTCATTTTTCGGTATCTTTGAGATACACAACAACCGTGAACTTGCACTTCCTTTTGTTGCATCCGTTGTGAATTGCTTTCATTTTTCGGTATCTTTGGGATACACAACAACAATTAATGGAAGATGATGAAAAGGAATTATGTTGTGAATTGCTTTCATTTTTCGGTATCTTTGGGATACACAACAACTTTTATTATTCTTTGTGTTTTCAATGCTGTGTTGTGAATTGCTTTCATTTTTCGGTATCTTTGGGATACACAACAACTTCAGAAATTACAGCCTGATAATCATTATAGTTGTGAATTGCTTTCATTTTTCGGTATCTTTGGGATACACAACAACCATTTTCACCGATAACCCTCATTGCATTGGGTTGTGAATTGCTTTCATTTTTCGGTATCTTTGGGATACACAACAATGGAACTCGCATAATGAATATGATAGAGTACGTTGTGAATTGCTTTCATTTTTCGGTATCTTTGGGATACACAACAACTTTGAATTGCTTAAATGTTATTTCATTAGGGTTGTGAATTGCTTTCATTTTTCGGTATCTTTGGGATACACAACAACATAACTGCAACTTGTGGTCTGTCATCTTTGTTGTGAATTGCTTTCATTTTTCGGTATCTTTGGGATACACAACAACATTTGTTCTTGAAAATTGGAATGAGGGAGCGTTGTGAATTGCTTTCATTTTTCGGTATCTTTGGGATACACAACAACAGAAATTACTTTCTTAAAGTTAGAGAGTTAGTTGTGAATTGCTTTCATTTTTCGGTATCTTTGGGATACACAACAACGCAAAGGTGTTTATATCAGTCATACAGCAAGTTGTGAATTGCTTTCATTTTTCGGTATCTTTGGGATACACAACAACGTAGGTTATCAAATGCTTGTAGTTCACTCTGTTGTGAATTGCTTTCATTTTTCGGTATCTTTGGGATACACAACAACACGATATAATTATTAAACAGTTGAACGTGCGTTGTGAATTGCTTTCATTTTTCGGTATCTTTGGGATACACAACAACTATCCTTTTATTAAAAATAGTTATGAACCAGTTGTGAATTGCTTTCATTTTTCGGTATCTTTGGGATACACAACAACCAATTTTCTCATAGCTTAATTCATTACTAAGTTGTGAATTGCTTTCATTTTTCGGTATCTTTGGGATACACAACAACACCTTGAAGATGTTGGAAATAAAGGAAGCGGTTGTGAATTGCTTTCATTTTTCGGTATCTTTGGGATACACAACAACTTTGAATAGGACCTGGAACTAATCCTTTTGGTTGTGAATTGCTTTCATTTTTCGGTATCTTTGGGATACACAACAACATAGCCAAATATTTATTGTTACAAATTGTAGTTGTGAATTGCTTTCATTTTTCGGTATCTTTGGGATACACAACAACCAAGATTATTCCATTCAAAAACGATTCGGGGTTGTGAATTGCTTTCATTTTTCGGTATCTTTGGGATACACAACAACAAAATATCTTCTATGTCTCTTGCTGAACAGGTTGTGAATTGCTTTCATTTTTCGGTATCTTTGGGATACACAACAACCAATCTACTTTTATAGATATATCCATTAAAGGTTGTGAATTGCTTTCATTTTTCGGTATCTTTGGGATACACAACAACTTAATGAGAAGTATGACGACGCAACAGATCGTTGTGAATTGCTTTCATTTTTCGGTATCTTTGGGATACACAACAACATCCTAATATTCCTGTGATAGGATATGCTGGTTGTGAATTGCTTTCATTTTTCGGTATCTTTGGGATACACAACAACTTTTAAAAACGTCTTTCGGCGACTGCTTGAGTTGTGAATTGCTTTCATTTTTCGGTATCTTTGGGATACACAACAACCAGGACGGTTAATTGATTGCTGGTACAAAGGTTGTGAATTGCTTTCATTTTTCGGTATCTTTGGGATACACAACAACAAAAAAATAAATTAGATGAAAAACATTGTAGTTGTGAATTGCTTTCATTTTTCGGTATCTTTGGGATACACAACAACTGCCTTTTAAAAATTCAATTTCAGCATTTGGTTGTGAATTGCTTTCATTTTTCGGTATCTTTGGGATACACAACAACCGAGCTATAAAAAGAACTGAATCATTCATTGTTGTGAATTGCTTTCATTTTTCGGTATCTTTGGGATACACAACAACACTGGTCACAGTATGGGATGGATAAAATATGTTGTGAATTGCTTTCATTTTTCGGTATCTTTGGGATACACAACAACAATCTCAAAAATACCCTGATCAAAAAGCTTGTTGTGAATTGCTTTCATTTTTCGGTATCTTTGGGATACACAACAACACTGATCTTTTGGTGAACTCTTTTGAGATTGTTGTGAATTGCTTTCATTTTTCGGTATCTTTGGGATACACAACAACGCTTTGAAAATGTAGGCTGTGAAGCTTTCTGTTGTGAATTGCTTTCATTTTTCGGTATCTTTGGGATACACAACAACACGATTTACATACGGGAGAAGAGACAAGATGTTGTGAATTGCTTTCATTTTTCGGTATCTTTGGGATACACAACAACACCTCGGTTTTTAATTCCTAAAGTTTCGGAGTTGTGAATTGCTTTCATTTTTCGGTATCTTTGGGATACACAACAACGACGCTATTCCATTGTTCCAGGGCATAGCCGTTGTGAATTGCTTTCATTTTTCGGTATCTTTGGGATACACAACAACTCCGGTAGAATTTGCCTGAACCATCGGAGTGTTGTGAATTGCTTTCATTTTTCGGTATCTTTGGGATACACAACAACACGCTCTACTCAATATGTTGATCACATCTCGTTGTGAATTGCTTTCATTTTTCGGTATCTTTGGGATACACAACAACTCAACGGCTTGAAATGTTGATCAAAAAAGCGTTGTGAATTGCTTTCATTTTTCGGTATCTTTGGGATACACAACAACTTGTCTTTTATTTTTTTAATGATTGTATTTGTTGTGAATTGCTTTCATTTTTCGGTATCTTTGGGATACACAACAACTTGCTGCCAAAATCACAGGTATCAACGGAAGTTGTGAATTGCTTTCATTTTTCGGTATCTTTGGGATACACAACAACATTGATGAAATATTTATCAATCTTACCGTAGTTGTGAATTGCTTTCATTTTTCGGTATCTTTGGGATACACAACAACAATGGAAATCGCGGAATAATTGAACCCATGGTTGTGAATTGCTTTCATTTTTCGGTATCTTTGGGATACACAACAACAAACTATTTATACTGGAACAGATCCAGTTAGTTGTGAATTGCTTTCATTTTTCGGTATCTTTGGGATACACAACAACTATGCGGGAAATTCTGCAGAGGTTGAAAGGGTTGTGAATTGCTTTCATTTTTCGGTATCTTTGGGATACACAACAACGTGCCTGTTATTATCCTGTGTTCAGAATAAGTTGTGAATTGCTTTCATTTTTCGGTATCTTTGGGATGATAATCTTCAAAGACCTTTCATCACAAAGTTGTGAATTGCTTTCATTTTTCGGTATCTTTGGGATACACAACAACAGCGTCTCTTATTTAACGTAATGAAAATAAGTTGTGAATTGCTTTCATTTTTCGGTATCTTTGGGATACACAACAACCAAGTTTGGTTAGGATTAGGACGGGCTAAAGTTGTGAATTGCTTTCATTTTTCGGTATCTTTGGGATACACAACAACTACAGCGCATTCAACATTAACAAGCATGTTGTTGTGAATTGCTTTCATTTTTCGGTATCTTTGGGATACACAACAACGTGCATCAGCAATGCCCTGACCTGCCTGTGGTTGTGAATTGCTTTCATTTTTCGGTATCTTTGGGATACACAACAACAACTCGCACCCATGACCAACTCGAAACCATGTTGTGAATTGCTTTCATTTTTCGGTATCTTTGGGATACACAACAACTACAAATAACGACACCTACAGTTGCTGAGTGTTGTGAATTGCTTTCATTTTTCGGTATCTTTGGGATACACAACAACTGACTTGGCAGTTCAATGATTGGATTGTTAGTTGTGAATTGCTTTCATTTTTCGGTATCTTTGGGATACACAACAACATGCAGGAGATATTATCCACGTCGATGGAAGTTGTGAATTGCTTTCATTTTTCGGTATCTTTGGGATACACAACAACTTACATCGAACAATTAAACCGTACGCACCCGTTGTGAATTGCTTTCATTTTTCGGTATCTTTGGGATACACAACAACTTAAAACTTTTTTATTTTTATTAGAACTTTGTTGTGAATTGCTTTCATTTTTCGGTATCTTTGGGATACACAACAACATGAGACCCGAACCAGTACGCGAAGAAGGCGTTGTGAATTGCTTTCATTTTTCGGTATCTTTGGGATACACAACAACCGATTTCCCGTGCTACCAGCCTGAAGTCGTGTTGTGAATTGCTTTCATTTTTCGGTATCTTTGGGATACACAACAACGTAAGGAATCAAAAGGACATGCTTTTTTTCGTTGTGAATTGCTTTCATTTTTCGGTATCTTTGGGATACACAACAACAGAACATAAGCGTTCGATGAACCATATTTAGTTGTGAATTGCTTTCATTTTTCGGTATCTTTGGGATACACAACAACTTGATAAAAAAGGCAATGTTTATAGAAATGGTTGTGAATTGCTTTCATTTTTCGGTATCTTTGGGATACACAACAACAAAAATATCGCAAGGGTGGCTCGTGGAGAAGTTGTGAATTGCTTTCATTTTTCGGTATCTTTGGGATACACAACAACTCATCTTGCGTTTGAAAATATCTTTCTGTTGTTGTGAATTGCTTTCATTTTTCGGTATCTTTGGGATACACAACAACCAAGTACTCCATCGGTCGGTGGTATCTTTAGTTGTGAATTGCTTTCATTTTTCGGTATCTTTGGGATACACAACAACTTTTCATTTCTTGCAAACTGAGCTACTTTGGTTGTGAATTGCTTTCATTTTTCGGTATCTTTGGGATACACAACAACCTCAAAATTTAACCCTCTGTTTTCCAGAGGGTTTGTTGTTGTTTTAGAATTGTAAAAGTATTTCTTTTTGATATTCAATTAACAAATTTATTTAATTTCTTAGATTCTATTAATGTTGCTTAGATGCTTACAGCATGACAAATAAAATGCTATTTTAATTTTTAGACTCTGCGTCTCATTAAAAAAGTTCAAGCTGTTGGAAAGTTGGCGGTGGTTCTTCTTTATTTCTGGCAAAGAAAATTTCAATATCCCCAAATTGCTTGTCGGTAATACACATAATAGCAACCTTGCCAGCTTTTGGAAGCATAAATTTCACTCTTTTAATATGTACTTCAGCATTTTCACGACTCGGACAATGGCGAACATACATTGAAAACTGAAAAAGCGTAAAACCATCATCCAGCAAACCTTTGCGGAATTTATTGGCATCCCGCATATTGGCTTTGGTCTCTGTCGGCAAGTCGTACAATACTAAAACCCACATAATTCTGTAAGCGTTAAACCTTTCGGCATTCATGGTCTTCTCCCCAACCCTATCCAAAGATAATGGAGTTTTACGGGACGTTTTTTAAATTAGTTCAGGATAAGAAATCAGTCTTTTTTCTCCTGTATAACATTTGTAAAGCGAAGAAGCGGTTGATTTTACCGCCACCAACAGTGGTCTTGTTTTCATGTCTATCAGCACATCTTTTGTGGCAATCTGCAGAATGTGGGCTTTGAATTCTTTAGTCAATTCTTCAACATCAGGATTTTTCCCCAGCCATTGCATGACTAAAAGATCAACAAACGGTCGGTAAGGCTCCATTAAATCATCCGCAAGACAATAGGGATTGTATTTGTTTTTATGAAAAATCCCGAGAACAGGAAGCAATCCGGTTTCTACAATAGCACGGGCAACAATACTTCTCAAAACGGCGTAACCAAAATTGAAAAACTGATTCGGTGAGTCTCCAAAACGCTGTCTTAAAAAATCAAGACTGATCAGATATTTCCAGTAATGCTGAGCAGCTATCCCTTCCATATTGGTGATATCACCGCTTTTCACGTTGCTTTGATAATCCAGCATCGGCTCATAATAATTCCCCAACCTCAGCAAAACTTCTTTCTGATTTTCTATTTTGCACTCAATGGTTTGTTTCCACAGTTGCTTTTTAAGAGGCTCACTCGCTTCCAATTGGTCTTTTACCCGATCTGAATGTTCTGTATGTCCGTACAATGGCAACATAATTCCGTGTGGCAAGTGATGACTGTCACAACTGACGACCACCACATTATTACCCATCATCTTCTGTATAAGGTTATGCGAAATCGTAATCTGAAAATGATCCAGCATCAACAGTCCCAAATCTTCCACAGGAACACTCCCCTTTTCGGTTTTGGTTTCCGGACAGAGAATTTTCATCTGCTCATCTTTGAGCTTGAGGTAAGCGGGATTGCCGATGTAGATGGAGCGGGTGATCATGATACTTTGCTATGCTTTAGTGATATTTCCTAAACGGTCAACATTTATCTTAATAAAATTATCTTTGATAGATTTTTTATTAAATGAAGCCGTCTTAGAATCAAATGAACCGGAAGGCTTTTGTTTCTTTTGATTCCAAGTCATATCCATTTCTTTTGGATATATGTTTTTAGCAAAAGAATTTTGACTGAAATAAATTGTGTAGCCCGAGAAATCATTTACATTATAAATCCTTTCCAACTTTGTTTTATCCAATTTATCAAAATTAATTAAATGTGGTACTTCAATTTCATCTTCTGTAGGAATGTAAACTAAATCTAATGGAGATAAAGTTTGATATAAAGCAAATCCATTTTGATTTGTTTCAGGAACTGCTTCTAAACCTTGTTTCATTCTTTCAATCACAATATCCAAACGAATACTTTCAAAACTTTTTTTACCATTCTCATCTTTATATATCGCAAAAAATAAATTGGGAGAACCTTGAACGTATTTATCAAATTTATTTCCTGTCTGTCCTAAAGCAAATCTTCCTTTTCCTTTTTCGTAAACACGAACTTTGATAATTGGTTGATGTGATTTGCCATCATTATATTTTTCAATATTTTTATTTAAATCTTCAATTCCTTCTGGCGAGAAAGCCAATTCAGTGTTATTTTCTTTTGCTTCAAGATAATTTCTGAGAATTTTCTGAATTCCCGTATCCGTAATCTTTTTGATTTTTTCCAGATTAAAGCTTGTATCCAGAGATTTTCTTGTGGCAGTAATAAATTCTCCGTTGCTCGTTTCCACCCAAGGTAAATCGATTTTTCCTGAAACCGTTTCTTCGTGTAGTGATTTTCTCATCGCCCAATTCGTTCCCGTCTGCTCCACTCTTTCTTTGGTTTTCACGCCATCTTTCTCCACATATTTTTCATAATAATTAGTGGCTTTATTAATAACACGAAGGTTTTGTTTAAAGCTTACAATAATTTTATCTAAACTATTTTTAGCTTCAACAGTGAAGTTTTCCCAAGGTTTTAAAAATTGTTTCGGAACTTCTCGTTCTATTCTTTCTCCAGTTTGCGGATGATTGTAAATCACCTTTTCAAACTTCATCAATTTCTTTTTCAAATCGTAACGTTTCGTATCCGATTTTGCTGACAGGTTATTCAATAAATTCACGTGGTCTTTCGTCGCACAAGCAATCACCAAAGCGTCCAAAGCGTGATGACGATGGTCGATTCTTTTCTTTGAAAATCCTTTTGAAAACTCAATTGGAACGGTTGGTAAAAACTTCTGATAATTCTCATTCCAAGCTGTGAAATCCGCAGAGTTTGTAAGCTGATTCATTCTTTCAAAACGCGGCAAAATCAATTCATTCCAAACGTCATTCAATCCCCAATCTTGTTTTAATTGTGTCGTAATTTTTCCGTTTCCAGGAACGATATTTTTTGAATTTACACCTTCATCTGAACCATCTTCTACTCTCACAATATTGGAAAGTACGCCTGAAATATATTTGCTGATATGACGAGTATCGTTCAACTGACGCTCAATCATTTTTTCAGGAATTTCTTCCAAAAGAAGCTTGTTTCTTTTTCCTCGATTATTAGCGTAATGCTTTTTAACAAAATCTTCATATTCTTCTGCGTCAAAAACCTTCACACTTTTGCCAAAGCCGCATTCAACGATAGTTCCACCAAACTGTTTAATAAATCCAAGTCCTATATAATTATCTTTTAGTTTATTAACCGCCGACTCACAAATAATTTTATTGCTAAAACTATCATCAAAATATCGACTTTGAGGAATGATGTGTTCAATTTCATATTCCGGCGTGAACAATTTATTTAATGGAATAATTTGTCCTGTATAAGGCGATTTATATTTTTGCTCCAACCAAAGTTTGTATCTTTTTAAATCAGATGGAGTAGGTTGTGCAGTTTTACTGATTTTCAGAATATCGTCTTCAATTTCAATATCCGATTTTAGAATTCCTTCTTCATATATTTTCAAAATTTCCTGTTGCATCGGCGAATACGGACGAACATTTTCCACTAAATTATCATTCACCATTTCAGCCAAAAGTGCTTTGATACGAAGATTAGTGTTTTCATTTTCAGAAATCTGACGAGTTAATTTATCTCGTTCTTCAGCGGGAAGTTTCATATCTCTTCCAAGCTCAATATGAATTTCATTAAAGAAATCTTTAGCACCATCTCCGTATTTCACCCAAATGTCTTTAACTACACGAAGTGTTTCCGTAATCACTTGTTCTACAATCGGGTTGCGAAGTGAATGTTGCTTGAATTCTTTTAAAAATTCTTCCAAGTCATCCGCAGAATTGAATTTTTTATTATCTCCTTCAGAATGTTTACCATAAAGAATATATTGGGCAATATGTAATCTTAAACCTTGAAAAGATTCTATTTCTGCATTTTGGAAATTCTCTAATTCTGCCCGAAGCTTATTATTAATTGTTTTATTATAGTTTTCACGGTCAACGTCAGAAATGTTTTCATCTCTTTGTTTCAACACACCTAATAATGATTCTATATTTTTAAAATAATCATCACTATATTTTAAGATTTCATCCTCATCCCAAAATTTCCCCAGTCGCATCAAAGGCAACAATTTCTTAATCGCTTTCTCCGAAAAAGAACCATATTCACTTTTAAACGGTGGGAACTTTTTGAAAGCTTCGAAGAAAGAATTTTCATCCAGATTATTTTTTCCGGCAAACGACTTTAATGCTTTTTCGTATTCAATTTTATCATTTACAGAATAGATGATGTGCCAAATCTTTTGCTCAATTTTTCTTGTGAAAAAATCCGCAGAAATATTCTCGACTTTATCCAACCTTGAAGAAATCATTGATTTGGTTTCGTTACAAGGATAAGGTTTGTTCTCGACAAAATTCCAGCGATATTTTTCTACTTCTGCGTTAATCAGTTTTTTATTGAAATCCTTTTTTTCCAAAAGAAATTTGATTAATGGTTTTTGTTCAATCTCTTTTCTATTATTTAAAAACTCAAACAGATTTTCAAAATCTTCAGTGGTATTTAAAAACTCTTTTGTAACATTGGAATCATCATCTCTCAAATAAATATTCAGGTTATATATCCATTGCCAAAGCCTAAATTCCTGATAATACGGATTAGATTTTGGAATAGCTTTTAAATATTGAGTGTGCTCTACTCCATTTTCGTCTTTATATTTTCTTAACTCCAATGTGCAATTAGAAATAGAAGACTTTTGACTTCTCAATGGTCTTTGATAGAAAATAATATCATCCATAAAAAGATGAACAAATTCTTTTTTGCTCAAAGTCAATTGATGCGCTTCGTTGTTTCGATACAATTCACGAACGCAATCGCTGTACAAATCATCATTTTTCAGTTCCTGATGAAATTCTTTCTGCTTTTCTAAAATTTGTTTGAGTTCATCTTTATAAAATTTTCGCTCAATTGTCCGAACCAATTTTCCTTTGATTTTTTGTTTCGGATTTTGAAGAAGTGTTTCATAAATATAAGTTCCCACGGTTTTGTGAGACTTGTCGATTTCCTGTTCGGTTTTAGTCTTAATAGCAATCCAATCTTTTTCAGAATCAACAGCTTTGAAAGTTCTTTTAATATCGCCATTTTTCAAAAAGGACTCAGTTACAATAAATTCTTTTACACGCTCAATCCAATCTTCAGTTTTTACAATTTGTTTATCGTATTTCCATCCATTCTCAAAATAAACATCATACAATATTTTGCCTTTTATATTGTCTCCAGAATCAACAATCTTTTCAACCTTCAGACGTACAAAAGTTTTATCTTTTTCTTCTTCAAAATCTTCACCCCGCAATTGATAATAACCACGTTTCTGATTAAAATTCAAAAGAATCCAAGCCAACTCTTCTTTCTCTATTTTTTGGGAAAGCGCTTTTTTGCGGAGATAATAAATCGTCCAGTCATAAGGAATTTTTTTATCGTTTTCTAAAAGTTGAGGTTGATGATTTTTAAAATCGGCAAGCATTTCTTCAAAGGAATTTTTAAAAATAAATCCTTCTTTATTATAAGCTAATTTCGGTTCGGTTTCTTCCTTGAATTTTCCAAATCTTTTAGTAAAATCAATTTGCGAAGCATAATATTCAGGAAGAAAATTTAAAACATTTAAAACTCTGTGAAGCCTTTCTCTTCTTAATAAAAATCTTTCACGCAATCTTCTGACTCCTCTGTAACCAGTTCTCGAAGCAGTTTGAGAAACAGAATTCCCTTTCCCAAATTCTCCCAAAATATCCTGAGACATTGGAATAATTCTACTTCCCATCCCAAGAATTTCTCCTTGTTTATTTTCAAAGTATTGTTTGATCAACGACCAACCAATAGAGTTAGTTCCCAAGTCTAATCCAAGTATATTTTTTATCATAATTATTGAGTTTTTTGAAATTGCTTAAAAATAAACAGAAAAAAATTAAGTTCCTTACGGGTTTCATCAATTGCAATAAAAAAAATATTTTTATCTTTGAAACCGAAAGCAATTCACAATAAGGATTATTCCGTTGTGAAAACATTTGGGTCACCTCTTGTCCATAATCAGGAGGTTTTTTTATGCCCAACTGTTTTTAGTGAATGCTACTCATTTCCCTCTTTAAGTTTACTATAAATAAAAAAAAATCTCCACCTTTTCAGATGGAGAAATATCCTTGACGTTCTAGTCAAACCTACTAAAATTGCTTCAGTGGAGAAATTTTACTATAATTTGAAATATTATTTTGCAACCGGCAGGTGCGTTGAAATCGCAATTCTGTTCCACATATTGATGGAAACTGCTGCCATAATAATGTCGGCAATCTGGCTTTCATTGAAAACCGTTTTTGCTTTCTGATAGGTTTCTTCTGTAAGGCCTTTATGGCTGATCAGTGTGATTTCTTCGGCCATTGCGAGAATGATCTGTTCTTCATCAGAAAAAAGTTCTGCAGCCTCTCTCCATGCATTGAGAAGGAAAATTCTTTGAGGTGTTTCTCCATACTTCAGGGCATCTTTGGTGTGCATATCCAGACAGAAGGCACAGCTGTTGATCTGTGATGCTCTGATTTTTATCAATTCTTTCTGAATCGGATTTAAAAAAGAGTTCTGAAGGGCTGCCTCCATTCCTATTCCTGCTTTGTAAGCGGCACTGTGTACAGTTGCCATGTTGAATCTTGCGCTCATAACTGTTATGATTTTTTAATTAATGTATCTATTGAATATTTATAATCTGACTGTACGGAGAGTAAAAAAGCGGCTGCTGAACCTATCCATACTGAATAATCCAGAGGTGCTTTTACTCCTAAAGCTACGCTCATTGAAAAAGCAAAAATCAGAAGTAGAAAACCTGTTCCCAATGATGCCCATTTTGTCTTAATTCCAAAGATCAGCATCAGCGGAAAAAGTATTTCTAAAAATGTTGCGGCATAAGCTGAAAAACTTCCCACGCTTTCAGGAAGAAAAAAGGTCAACTGTTGTGTGTATTTCTCAAAGTTTTCCCAGTTTCCCCAGGCTGAATTTTCACCCCAAAACCCGAAACGGTCTGCCACAGCAGAAAGCATTGTCACCGAAAGGGCCAGTCTTAAAAATAACTGTGGAAGAGGTTGGAGTGTGTTTTTCATTGTTTTTATTTACAGGACAAAGTTCAGAATATCCCGACAAAATAATCTTAAACTGGTTTAAGAAAGAAGATAATTTTTAGAATAAGATAACAGTTTGGTGGAAAGTTGAACCATTAAGAGAATTAAATGGTTAAGTTTTTTTTTAAGAATCTGCAAAGCAGATTTAAGTTTGTATGATGATTAAAAATTGCAGTTTTTTAACAATATTAAGTCATACTTTTTTCCTCCCTTGAGGGTCGGGGTAAAGAAAAAAGACAACAAAAATTTTGTTTTATTTCCTACTTCAGAAAAAAAGCTTAGACTATGCATGGCCTGACATCGCTGAAGCCATCTAAATTATATTTGAAGAAATACTTTTTAGTTACAGTTTGTATACTCTCATTAATGAACCAGGCTTCGATTACGCTCAGCCTGACAGCGCTGCATGAGTTCTAAAGTTATAGTTGATAAGATATCAAACCAAAATCACAGTTTCAGCTTTGCTCTTATCTCGCTGAGATATTCCGGTGTAAAACCTAAAAACGATGCGATGAGATACTGCGGAATTCTTTGAATAAACCATGGATATTGTGTGCTGAAATGCTGATACAGTTCTTCTCTCGAAAATTCATACAGATAACGGATTCTTCTTTCGGAGGCTGCGTAGGCTCTCTGATAAACCATTCTGAAATACCTTTCCAATTGTGGATGTTTTTCAAAAAGCAACTGTTGACTGTGGTAATCTAAAACGAGAACCAACGATTTTTCAACCGCCTGAACAGTAAAGTCCGATTTTATCTGTCTTTCGAAAGCGAAAGTATCGGTGATCCACCAGTTTTCAATGGCGAATTCTGTGGTCTGCTCAACACCTTTACTGTTAATAAAGAATTTTCTGAGACAACCGGAAGCTACGAAATAAATGGATCGGCAGGTTTCTCCGCCCGTCATCAGATCCTGCTTTTTCTTCACCTCAATAGATTTAAAAAACGACATCACCGAAGAAAAGTCTTCCTCAGAAAGCGTGATAAATTTATCTAAATGTATTTTAAACTGATCCATTTTCAGATTTACAGGATCAAACTTAAGTTTATTTTTTTAGTTTTACATCAACAAAAAATAAACATCATGGAAATTGTCGCAAAAATATTAATCGGATTGGTAGCAGTGGAACATCTATATATTCTCTGGATGGAAATGTTTGCGTGGGAAACCAAAGGCAAAGAGGTTTTTAAATCTGCCCTTCCGCCGGAAATGTTTAAACCCACCAAAGGTTTGGCCGCCAATCAGGGACTTTATAATGGATTTCTTGCGGCAGGATTAATCTGGTCACTCCTCATTTGTGATGAAAAATGGCAATATAACGTATCGCTTTTCTTTTTGGGATGTGTTGCAGTTGCAGGAATTTACGGCGCCATTTCAGCTACGAAGAAAATCTTTTTTGTTCAGGCTCTGCCTGCTATTTTGGGAATTATTGCGGTTTTGATGAGTGCTTACCTTTAAAGTACCGTACCCATCACGTACATGTTTTCCATTGTAGGTACCGGGCTTCCACCTTCTTGCTCAAGGGTAATAGCAAATGCCTGAGCGTTTGGAATTTCTGATAAAGCAATTCGGGTATCTTTGTCTTTGCTGTACATTCCCGCACTTACAGGTTTGCCATCGGCGATTGCCCACAGCTGGTATTGTTTGCCTGAAGGAGCTTCAGGTAGATTCTGTACATTCAGATAAACTTTGGTATTGGTCTTGTCCCAGAAAACAACTGCTTTAGAGTCGGGATGGGTTTCAACTCCTGCCAGAACAATTTTCTGAAGATCAGGGTTTGAAATTAAACTCAGTTTATCGTTGATATTTTTAATCTTTTTTTCAGTCTCGTTCTGCTGATCTCTCATCGCAATGATCTGATCATCTTTTTCGGAAGATTTTGACATCCAGAAAAGGTTGGCGCCTAAGCTAATCACAAGCAGTACTGATGCTGCCACAGAAAGTTTGCTCCACAGAGATTTGGATGCGCCGGCAGATTCTACATGCACTTCTGCAGGCAACGGTATGGTATTTGTCTTTTGCAGATTATCAGTTGAAACAACAGTTTCATGCTGACTTTGAGAGATTTTAAGCCAGATCTTATCTTTTAAATCATCCGCAGGCTTTACCGCCTGAGCCGTTGCAAGGTCTTCAAGAATTTTCTGCGTTTCTTCAAAAGCATTTCGCACTTCTGCATTATGAGACATCACGCATTCTAAAATGCCTGCTTCCTCCTGAGTTGCTGTGCCCAAAATATATGCCTCAAGTATGCCTGATGATATGTATTCCTGAGTATTCACTTTATCTGTAATCTATTAACAAATCCTTTAATTTCATTAACGCATTCCGCATTTTTGTTTTCACCGTACCCAAGGGTATACTTAGCTTTTCTGCAATTTCAGACTGACTGAATCCTTTGTAATAAGCCAGATCGATAAGTTCCTTCTTATCGTCATCTAAGTTGTCCAGAATTTTACTGAAACCAATAAAGTCCTGATTATCTGATACTGAGAGTTTGGTATCGTTATATACGAAATCCGGAAGTGATTGGTTTTTTAGCTCGTTCTGAAAACTTTTTGATTTTAAATAATCGAGTGCCGTATTTCTGGCGATATTGATCATCCACGTATACAGCCTGCCTTTACCTTTATCGTATTGAGGGATAAAATTCCAGACTTTTACAAAAGTATCCTGAATGATTTCTTCTGCTGCTTCCCTGGAATGTACAATCTTCAAAATTACTCCATACAAAGCAGCCGAATAGTTTTCATATAAATAATGAAATCCATTTTCGTCATGCCTCTTAATCATGGCGATAATTTCGTCTTCAGAGTACTTTGTTTTGATGACCTGGTGTTTAAGATTTTCAAATGTAGTAAAATTATCTCTCTAAACATTATGATTAAATAAGGTTTACAGAAAATAATTAAAACTGATTTAGCAAGAAGTGAACCATTATGCATTGCATCTTATCTGATTTATTAAAAAATATTCTGATTCTAAACAAATTTTTAAAATATTTAAAGCTGATTATCAACAAGTTAAAAATTATTATTGATTTTGTAAAACTGATAATTGTCATATCCTCGTACATCACCATAAGATCACCACATAGGAGATCGAAAATTAAGATTCAAATAATTTAAAAATCAGAACAATGAACTTCACATCAAAATTCGCAGCCTTCGGAATGATCGCATTATCATTCGCATTAAGCGGAAACGCCGCTGCACAGAACATGAAAGAGAAAACAGTAATGGTTGGAGGTGCTGCCATGTACCCTTCAAAAAATATTGTAGAAAATGCAATGAATTCTAAAGATCACACAACTCTTGTAGCCGCTGTAAAAGCAGCAGATCTTGTAGAAACTTTACAGGGAGCCGGTCCGTTCACCGTTTTTGCACCTACCAATGCTGCATTTGCAAAGCTTCCAAAATCAGCAGTAGACAATCTACTTAAACCTGAAAACAAATCTATGCTTCAGGGAGTTCTTACTTATCACGTTTTACCTGGGAAATATTCTTCTAAACAAGTTTGGGAAGCAGTAAAATCAGGAGGTGGCAAAGCTGAAATGAAAACCGTTCAGGGTGAAGCCTTAACTTTCTGGACAAAAGGAAAAGATCTCTATGTAACTGATGCGAAAGGAAACAAAGCAAAAGTTACCATCGCAGACGTTAACCAGTCAAATGGTGTAATACATGTTATAGATACGGTATTGATGCCTTAGTTTAGTGTTTTTTCTGCATCGGGTGATAGTACCGGTGCAGAATTTCTTTAGATATAAACCCATTAAATTATTAATATTATGAAAAAAACGATTACTGTTCTCGGCAAGCCCACACTGGACGCCGGAAGACGAAATTTCTTAAAAATGAGCGGCGTCGGTGCCATGGTAGCCGGTCTTGCGCTTGTAGGATGTAATGATGATTTCGAAGATGTCAACACAGGAATCTTTGACCTCGGAATGGGAGATGTTGGCGTTTTAAACTATGCCTACGCTCTTGAACAGCTGGAAGCCGACTTCTACACCAAAGTGGTAAACAGTTTCTATACGAATGCATCAACTGCAGAAAAGACTGTTCTTACAGACATTTATCATCATGAGGTGATTCACAGAGACTTTTTTAAAGCTGCTTTAACAGGAGCAACAAGTCAGGTTCTTCCAAAACTTGAATTTCAGTATCCTAATGTAAACTTCAGCGACAGAAATTCAGTACTTGCAACTGCCAAAGCTCTTGAAGATACCGGGGTAGCAGCTTATAATGCAGCAGGAAAATTTATTACCAATCCGGATTATCTGGTAATTGCAGGAAAAATTGTTTCAGTGGAAGCAAGACACGCCAGTGCAATCCGTGATATGATCAACCCGGGCACAGCAGCATTTTCTGGTGATGATGTAGTGGATGCCAACGGTCTAGATGTTGCCAAAGAGCCAAAAGACGTGGTAGCCGCAGCAGGCGGATTCTTCAAAACACCGTTTACCTGGAAAGAAAGGGGAATCGGATAAAAATTAATCATCATTAACCTCAAAATCAAAAATTATGAATATTCTTAAAATACTAGATTCATTAACAGATGACGCTCTGTACACAAAATCATTATCAAGAAATGAAAATCTGAGCCAATTGTCATCTTTTGGAAAAAGAACCGCAGCAGCAGCAATCCCATTAGGATTGGGAGCTTTTTTATCAGGAAATGCAAAAGCTGAAACAAAAAAAGTTGAAACAGAAGAAAGTTTAGCATTCAAAAAAGATGCTTTAACTGATGCTTTACAGCTTGCTTTGGTTTTGGAATATCTTGAAGACGAATATTATGCTAAAGGACTTGCAGCAACAACTTTAACAATGCCAGCTGCAGACCGTATTGTATTTCAACAGATTGCTAAACACGAAAAAGCTCACGTAGCATTCCTGAAAGCTGCTATCACTTCATTGGGAGCAACGCCGGGAGCTAAGCCTACTTTCGATTTTACTGTAAACGGAGCATTTTCTCCTATGACTGATTATCAGCAGTTTCTTATCCTCGCTCAGGCATTTGAAGATACAGGTGTGAGAGCTTATAAAGGTCAGGCAGGGAATGTTATGGGTAACAAAGCGATTCTACAGGCAGCATTACAGATTCACTCGGTAGAAGCAAGACACGCTTCACAGGTGAGAAGAATGAGAATGAACAAAGGTTGGATCGAGCTTAATAATGGCGGAAGTATGCCGGCTGCTACTGATCCTGTTTACGCAGGAGAGCAGGTAACAGTACAGGCTGGATTCAACACAGCAACAGCATTTGGAGCTGAGGCAGGATCTGCGTCTTTCGACGAAATCCTTACAGGAGCACAGGCTACTGCGATTGCAACTTTATTTATTGATTAGTTTTCTCTGTTTAATATTTTAATTTTATGAACAGTAAGCATTTTTGATGTTTACTGTTTTTTTTATGATAAAATAACTTCAAAATTCTGATCCGAAAAGGAAAGTACCCCTTCAGCAACACTTTGAGGATGAGAATTGAAACCTTTCAGTTTGGAAGTTTTACCTTTTACAATAAGATCCATCAGCTGTTTTTCGGTAATTTTCTTTCCAAAGATTTCAAATGGAGCTTTAAATCCGCAGTTTTTAAAATCCGAACAGCCAACAGCAGTTTTTCCTTTCATCAAATGATTCTGCCTACATTTTGGGCACTGCATTTCTTCCCAGGACTGCAATTCCTTTTTAGGTGCCGGTTCAGTTTTCTTTTTTTCTTTTGGTTTTTCTTCTTCAAAAACAAATGATTTTCCTTTGCTATCAATCACTTTCTTGGTTAAATCTGTCACCATGGCGATGAGTTCTTCTTTAAAAGTGTTGGCCTCATATTCCCCACTCTCAATTTTTCTAAGCTTAAATTCCCATTCTCCGGTAAGCTCGGGGCTTTTCAGCACTTCATCATCAATCACATCAATCAGCTGAATTCCGGTTTGGGTAGCAATAAGATTTTTCCTTTTCTTCTCAATATATTTTCTCTTGAATAGAGTTTCAATAATATTTGCTCTGGTCGACGGTCTTCCGATGCCGTTGTTTTTCAGCATTTCACGCAGTTCTTCATCATCAATCTGTCTTCCGGCAGTTTCCATGGCTCGAAGTAAAGTAGCTTCTGTATAATATTTTGGTGGTGATGTCTTTCCCTGATGAATAAATGGATCATGCGGACCGCTCTCTCCCGCTTTAAATTCAGGAATCAGCTGCTCTTCCTCAGCGTTTTTGTCTTTATCTGACATCTCTTCTTTGTCTTTAGGCTCTTTTGCATAAACAGCTCTCCAGCCTGGCTCCAGAATCTGTTTACCACTGGTTTTAAATGGAATGGTGCCTACTTTAGCTTCAACCAAAGTATTTGAAATCTTACATTCAGGATAAAAAACAGAAATAAATCTTTTGGCAATCAAATCATAAATAAGTTTTTCTTCTTTGCTTAAGTTCTGTGAAGGAGAAACCTCGGTGGGAATAATGGCATGGTGATCCGTCACTTTCGTATCATCAAAAACAGTCTTCGATTTAGGAATGGGCTGTTCCAGCAAAGGAGCGATCAGCTCTCTGTAAAAGTTCATGCTTTTTAAAATCCCTCCAATCTTCGGATATAAACTTTCAGAAAGGTAAGTCGTATCCACACGCGGATAGGTCACATGCTTCTTTTCGTAAAGACTTTGAATGTAGTTTAATGTATTTTCGGCAGAATAGCCGTACTTCTTATTCGCTTCCACCTGAAGACCCGTCAAATCAAATAATCTTGGATTTTTCTCTTTTCCTTCCTTAATTTCAAATGAAACAATTTCAAAAAGATTTTCTTTAAGATATGAAAGACCTTTTTCTGCCCTGTCTAAAGTTTTCAAACGGTCAATTGCAGCACTGAAAACCACTTCTCTGTATTTCGTCTTCAGTTCCCAGTATTCTTCTGTGCTGAAACTGTCGATTTCTTTTTGCCTCTGCACCAACATCGCCAAAGTGGGCGTCTGCACCCTCCCGATAGAAAGGACAGCCTTGTTACCTCCAAACTTTTTAGTAAAAAGACGGGTTGCGTTGATGCCTAAAAGCCAGTCACCAATAGCTCTCGCATTTCCCGCCAGATACAGATTTTTATAATCATCAGCAGGTTTCAATTTTTCAAAACCTTCTTTAATAGCTTCTTCTGTCAAAGACGAAATCCATAAACGTTTGATTGGTTTGTCACATTTAGCCTTCTGAAGCACCCATCTTTGGATCAGTTCACCTTCCTGCCCGGCATCACCACAGTTAATCACTTCATCGCATTCACTTACCAGTTTCTCAATTACTCTGAACTGGTTTTCCACCCCCTTATTCGGAATCAGTTTAATCCCAAAGTTTTTAGGAATAATCGGAAGAAAAATAAGGTTCCACGATTTCAGTTCCTGACCGTAATCGTGGGGTTCCTTCAGGGTACAGAGATGCCCGAAAGTCCAGGTAACGCAATATCCATTTCCTTCCATATAGCCCTGTTTAGGCATCGTTGCACCTAAAACTTTAGCTATATCCCGTGCTACACTTGGCTTTTCTGCGATACAAAGTTTCATCTGAAATAATAAGATTATAATCTGCAAAAATCGACAAATAAAAGTCTAAAAAAAAATTGCATCAGGAGTTTTTTATAAAATGAACTCTTCCGTTGATGAATATTTTTCACAATTTTTTTAGGAGCTTTTTCCTGCTATCCGCTGTATCTTTTTTGCTTCAGAAAAGTTATTTATCAAAACAATATTTATTAAAAAGCAAAAAAGGATGCCGCTTCTATCAGGGCTAGGGAAGCGTGCTAGGAAGAATATTTATTGCTGAGAAGAAAAAATTCTATGAGTACTGAGCAATGGGTAATGGGTAATGATTGATGAATGATGTTGTGTGTTGGATGTTGGGTGATAGGTGCCTGAGACGTTATGAATTATTGTAAAGGAATACGATCACAGTTCATTCATTAACCATTATTTTTTTAAATAATCAGTTAGAACTTTCAGGGTTGGGGAAGTGAGCTAAGTTGAAAGGTATTTTTTGAAAGGTGACGAGTCATGGATTGATGATTGATGATTGATTATTGATGCATGATGTTGGGTGTTGGATGATGGGTGCCTGAGACATTATCCTTTTTTTATCAAAAGTACGGTAAAAGTCGTTCTGTGAATGGTTTACTGTCTGCCAGCTAAGATTTTGATTCCTGCCAGCAGCTATATCCCGTATCTTCAATTTTGAATATTAAATCCAAAATTTTACATTCTAAATTTTGAATTTCGCATCCCGCACTGATGATTGATGAATGATGAATGATGAATGATATTGGGTGTTGGACGCCACAGATATATCATTTTTTTTAATCAAAAGCACGGTAAAAGCTTTCTGTGAATGGTTTATTGTCTGCCAGCTAAGATTTTGATTCCTGCCAGCAGCCGTATCGTGTATCTTAAATTTGAATCCCGCATCGCACCCCGTATCTCGCATCCCGAACCTTGAACCTTGAATATTGAACCTTGAACCTTAAATCTTAAATCTTGAATTTTAAATCTTGAATTTTTTTGCGTTTCGCGCAAAAAAAATCCCCAATCAAATAAATGATTGAGGATTTGAATAAAAAACTGGCGGCGACCTACTCTCCCGCTTTCGCAGTACCATCGGCGCTGGTGGGCTTAACTTCTGTGTTCGGAATGGGAACAGGTGAGCCCCACCGCTAAAACCACCCTAAAGGCTGTATATAACGTAGGGACGTACTGTTGTATAATGTATAAAGTATGTAAGCGTTGTGCTTTACTCTGTACATTGTACTTTCATACATTCTACATAATTTTATCGATAAAAACATTCACAAAGAGAGAACCTGAGCGGCGCGGATTAACGCTGCCAATTAGGCTATAAATCTACGGGTAATTAGTACTACTCGGCTATGCTGTTACCAGCTTTACACCTGTAGCCTATCAACGTGGTCATCTCCCACGACCCTTAAAAGATGTCTCATCTTGAGGCGAGTTTCGCACTTATATGCTTTCAGTGCTTATCTCTTCCAAACGTAGCTACTCAGCGGTGCTCCTGGCGGAACAACTGATACACCAGAGGTTTGTTCAAATCGGTCCTCTCGTACTAGATTCAAGCCCTCTCAAACATCTAACGCCCGCAATAGATAGAGACCGAACTGTCTCACGACGTTCTGAACCCAGCTCGCGTGCCACTTTAATGGGCGAACAGCCCAACCCTTGGGACCTTCTCCAGCCCCAGGATGTGACGAGCCGACATCGAGGTGCCGAACCTCCCCGTCGATATGAGCTCTTGGGGGAGACTAGCCTGTTATCCCCGGAGTACCTTTTATCCTATGAGCGATGGCCCTTCCATACGGAACCACCGGATCACTATGTCCTGCTTTCGCACCTGATCGACTTGTAGGTCTCACAGTCAAGCACCCTTATGCCATTACACTCTACGCACGGTTACCAAGCGTGCTGAGGGTACCTTTGAAAGCCTCCGTTACTCTTTTGGAGGCGACCACCCCAGTCAAACTACCCACCACGCAGTGTCCTTCAATTAAGAAGTTAGGCTCCAAGTAAGTAAAGGGTGGTATTTCAACGTTGACTCCACAAACACTGGCGTGCCTGCTTCATAGTCTCCCACCTATCCTACACATTACTTACTCAAAGTCAATACGAAGTTATAGTAAAGGTTCACAGGGTCTTTTCGTCCCATTGCGGGTACTCGGCATCTTCACCGAGACTACAATTTCACAGAGCTCATGGTTGAGACAGTGCCCAGATCGTTACACCATTCGTGCAGGTCGGAACTTACCCGACAAGGAATTTCGCTACCTTAGGACCGTTATAGTTACGGCCGCCGTTTACTGGGGCTTCAGTCAAACGCTTCGCATTGCTGCTAACGCCCTTCCTTAACCTTCCAGCACCGGGCAGGTGTCAGACCCTATACTGCATCTTTCGATTTTGCAGAGTCCTGTGTTTTTGATAAACAGTCGCCTGGGCCTTTTTACTGCGGCCACCATTGCTGATGGCGTCTCTTCTCCCGAAGTTACGAGACTATTTTGCCTAGTTCCTTAACCATGATTCACTCTAGCACCTTAGGATTCTCTCCTCGACTACCTGTGTCGGTTTATGGTACGGGTTGCTTCACTTCGGCTTTTCTTGGAAGCACTTTCCCTACAGCAACTTCGCCCGAAGGCTAGGTCTTGACTATTCCGTCAGTCTCCAGTAAGTACGGCACTCCGTCCCCTTTTTAGTGTGAGCAAGTATGGGAATATTAACCCATTGTCCATCCACTACCCCTTTCGGGTTCGCGTTAGGTCCCGACTAACCCTCAGCTGATTAGCATGGCTGAGGAAACCTTAGTCTTTCGGTGAGCGGGTTTCTCGCCCGCTTTATCGTTACTTATGCCTACATTTTCTTTTCTGTCCGCTCCACAATACCTCACAGTACTGCTTCGGCGCAAACAGAATGCTCTCCTACCAGATACAGTCCCATGACTGTAAATCCATAGCTTCGGTAATATGTTTATGCCCGATTATTATCCATGCCGGACCGCTCGACTAGTGAGCTGTTACGCACTCTTTAAATGAATGGCTGCTTCCAAGCCAACATCCTAGCTGTCAATGCAGTCCAACCGCGTTGCTTCAACTTAACATATATTTGGGGACCTTAGCTGTTGGTCTGGGTTCTTTCCCTCTCGGACATGGACCTTAGCACCCATGCCCTCACTGCCGACCATCATTTATTAGCATTCGGAGTTTGTCAGGAATTGGTAGGATTTGACTCCCCCGCATCCAATCAGTAGCTCTACCTCTAATAAACTGTAAATCGACGCTGCACCTAAATGCATTTCGGAGAGTACGAGCTATCTCCCAGTTTGATTGGCCTTTCACCCCTACCCACAGGTCATCCGAAGACTTTTCAACGTCAACCGGTTCGGTCCTCCACTTTGTGTTACCAAAGCTTCAACCTGCCCATGGGTAGATCACAAGGTTTCGCGTCTAATCCTACTAACTATGCGCCCTGTTCAGACTCGCTTTCGCTCCGGCTCCGCACCTGAAGTGCTTAACCTCGCTAGTAAAATTAACTCGTAGGCTCATTATGCAAAAGGCACGCCGTCACCCAACTTGTGGGCTCCGACCGCTTGTAGGCGTACGGTTTCAGGTTCTGTTTCACCCTTCTATTCGAAGTGCTTTTCACCTTTCCTTCACAGTACTTGTTCACTATCGGTCTTTCAGGAGTATTTAGCCTTGGAGGATGGTCCCCCCATATTCAGACAGGATTTCACGTGTCCCGCCCTACTCATTTATCACTTTAATATGCCTTTCATATACGGGGCTATCACCCTCTTTGGCTGTTCTTTCCAGAACATTCTATTAAACATATAAAAGCTTTTGGGCTAATCCGCGTTCGCTCGCCACTACTTACGGAATCTCTTCGATTTCTTTTCCTCAGGGTACTTAGATGTTTCAGTTCTCCTGGTTTGCTCTCCTTGCGGAGTGACATGTCTTCAACATGCCGGGTTGCCCCATTCGGACATCTCGGGATCAATTCGTGTGTGCCAATCCCCCGAGCTTTTCGCAGCTTACCACGTCCTTCTTCGCCTCTGAAAGCCTAGGCATCCGCCATACGCCCTTAACGATTTCTTTCCTAATTTGTTGATTAGTTCAGTATTTTTTAATCAGCATTGCTGCCAATAATATTTTTGTAAACTCAAGCGCTTTTCCGCGCCCGGTTTTCTCTTTGTGATATCTTTACCGTTAATGTCAATGATCTTTTCTCTACTTCTGATCTAATTCGCAAAATATTGTTTTTGGCTCTATCTGCTTTTTAAAATTAAACCATCGGTGATGGTGGAGAATAAGGGAGTCGAACCCTTGACCTCCTGCGTGCAAGGCAGGCGCTCTAGCCAGCTGAGCTAATTCCCCTCTAGTTTGATTTGAGATTTGATATTTGAGATTTGATATTCAGACTTAACGAATTTCAAATTTCAAACCTTCAATTTCAAATCACTTAAATTAGTAGTCTCGGGCAGGCTCGAACTGCCGACCTCTACATTATCAGTGTAGCGCTCTAACCAGCTGAGCTACGAGACTTTGTTATGAGTAATGATTAATGAGTTATAATTGATATTCTCATACCGCCTATTTCATTTTCATTCTCAATCTCTTATCCCTTATACTAATTTCTAGTGGGTTTATGTTTTTTATAAGTAATAAATGATGATTGATGTATGATGTTTTATCACTGATCAAATATCTTTTATCATTTATATATATGACAACCAAATAAAAAAACTAAAGCTAAAAAACTTTAAATAAGTACCTGGGACATTGTCCCGTTTGTTTGTTTAACGTCTAAAGACGCTCTAAAATGAGATGTTCCAGCCGCACCTTCCGGTACGGCTACCTTGTTACGACTTAGCCCTAGTTACCTGTTTTACCCTAGGCAGCTCCTTTTACGGTCACCGACTTCAGGTACCCCAGACTTCCATGGCTTGACGGGCGGTGTGTACAAGGCCCGGGAACGTATTCACCGCGCCATGGCTGATGCGCGATTACTAGCGATTCCAGCTTCATAGAGTCGAGTTGCAGACTCCAATCCGAACTGAGACCGGCTTTCGAGATTCGCATCTTATCGCTAAGTAGCTGCCCTCTGTACCGGCCATTGTATTACGTGTGTGGCCCAAGGCGTAAGGGCCGTGATGATTTGACGTCATCCCCACCTTCCTCTCTACTTGCGTAGGCAGTCTCACTAGAGTCCCCAACTGAATGATGGCAACTAGTGACAGGGGTTGCGCTCGTTGCAGGACTTAACCTAACACCTCACGGCACGAGCTGACGACAACCATGCAGCACCTTGAAAATTGTCCGAAGAAAAGTCTGTTTCCAAACCTGTCAATTCCCATTTAAGCCTTGGTAAGGTTCCTCGCGTATCATCGAATTAAACCACATAATCCACCGCTTGTGCGGGCCCCCGTCAATTCCTTTGAGTTTCATTCTTGCGAACGTACTCCCCAGGTGGCTAACTTATCACTTTCGCTTAGTCTCTGAATCCGAAAACCCAAAAACGAGTTAGCATCGTTTACGGCGTGGACTACCAGGGTATCTAATCCTGTTCGCTCCCCACGCTTTCGTCCATCAGCGTCAGTTAAAACATAGTGACCTGCCTTCGCAATTGGTGTTCTAAGTAATATCTATGCATTTCACCGCTACACTACTTATTCCAGCCACTTCTACTTTACTCAAGACCTGCAGTATCAATGGCAGTTTCACAGTTAAGCTGTGAGATTTCACCACTGACTTACAGATCCGCCTACGGACCCTTTAAACCCAATAAATCCGGATAACGCTTGCACCCTCCGTATTACCGCGGCTGCTGGCACGGAGTTAGCCGGTGCTTATTCATACTGTACCTTCAGCTACCCTCACGAGGGTAGGTTTATCCCAGTATAAAAGAAGTTTACAATCCATAGAACCGTCGTCCTTCACGCGGGATGGCTGGATCAGGCTCTCACCCATTGTCCAATATTCCTCACTGCTGCCTCCCGTAGGAGTCTGGTCCGTGTCTCAGTACCAGTGTGGGGGATCACCCTCTCAGGCCCCCTAAAGATCACTGACTTGGTGAGCCGTTACCTCACCAACTATCTAATCTTGCGCGTGCCCATCTCTATCCGCCGGAGCTTTCAATATTAAATGATGCCACTTAATATATTATGGGATATTAATCTTCCTTTCGAAAGGCTATCTCCCTGATAAAGGCAGGTTGCACACGTGTTCCGCACCCGTACGCCGCTCTCTCTGTCCCGAAAGACAAATACCGCTCGGCTTGCATGTGTTAGGCCTCCCGCTAGCGTTCATCCTGAGCCAGGATCAAACTCTCCATTGTATGTTTGTCTGACTCACTCAAAGTTTCTTAATTACGCTTTAGTTTTTCCTTATTTTTTGGTTGTTATATTGTATCTTCAATGATCTCTTCTCTTCCGCTTTTTAACCGGGCTACTTTTCTGTCAGTTTCGCCCCGCATTTGCGTGTGCAAAAGTAATAAGTTATTTTAACATGACCAAATGTTTTTTCAAGAAATTTTAAAGTTTTTTGACGACCTTAATTTTCTTACCTTTTCACTCAATCTCTAACTTCTGCGCTTCCCCATAATTGGGTCTGCAAATATACAACTGTTTTTTATTCTTGCAAATTTTTCAGCTGATATTTTTTCTGAAGTTTTGTTCTTATCTTTATCCTCCTGCGCTACTTACTTCCTTCCGTTTTCAGTGGTGCAAAAGTAGAAACTTTTAATATCCCCACCAAACTTTTATTCATATTTATTTAACATAATGTCACAACACGCTGGTTAAGTGTGGGAAAAGTTGTGGGAAGATGGGAGATGGAAGTTGGGAGTTGGGAGATGGGAGATGGGAGATGGGAGTTTAGGGGTGCAGGGTTGGAGGGCTTTGGTGGTTTAGTTGGTTAGTGGTTTAGTTGGAGAGCCGGAGAGTGAAGGGATGATTGATTTCGGGGTACGGGGTGTGGCAATGTTGTGGCGGGGAGGTTATTATACAGGTTTTTCAGATAGCACTGCTCCGGAGTGCGGTGATGGTGGGTGTGATTTTGCTGGTCGGATTTTTGACAAATGTGGCATTCCGATGGAGTGCTGGGCAGGGAGACTGTAATTTTCTAAGTGGGTATGGGCGGGACGCCCGCAACAGCGGACAAAAAGATTTGAGATTTGAGATTTGAGATTTGATGTTTGATGTTTGAGATTCGGGGTGCGGGTTATGGATTACGGGCTGCGAAATGAAGGTGACGAGTTGTTTGGGTTTTGAAAATAGAGAGTTTTTGTTAGTGTAATTTTTTTTGTGGGTACGGGCGGGACGCCAGAACCAGCGGACAAAAAGATTTGAGATTTAATGTTTGAGATTTGAGATTCGGGGTGCGGGTTATGGATTACGGGCTGCGAAATGAAGGTGACGAGTTGTTTGGGTTTTGAAAATAGAGAGTTTTTGCTGCAGTAATTTTTTTTGTGGGTACGGGCGGGACGCCAGAACCAGCGGTGAGAGTTTTACTTGATGTTGTTATACTTCGATTCTTAAAAGAGTGATTTTTGCGTGGGAGTAACCACCCCAGTCTAAAATCTGCGATTTTTGACATCCCCTCCAGAGGATGGGAATGGTTTAACAATACATTATAAGAAGGAGGGTTTGCTTTTTTACTAATAATCGATCTGAAAAATATTGGAGAAAAGGATCCCCAAAAAACTTTTGTTATATGTTTTTGATTTGTAATTGAAGTTCTAAAGATGTTTTATAAATTAAATTTCTGAAAGTACATTATTTTATTACTTATTACTAATTGCTTAATACTTATCGCTTATCAGGATAACATCGTTGTAAAGAAGCTACGCCCGTTAATAGCCCCGATGGAAACGGCATCCTTTTTTGTGGCGGACGGAATGAAATGGAGGCTGCCGCAAAAAAGATATAGTGGACAGCGGGTTCCCGGCTCCTGAAAATTATGTGGGAGGGTTGGAGAGTTGGAGAGTTGGTGGATTTGAGCGTTGGAGGGTTTGAGTGTTGGCGGGCTTTCATTTTTGCATACTGCCTGGTGTGAAATTATCTTTAATTATTTTGTCTTGCAGACGATCTAAATACTTTTTCTGAACTCATGAGAGGTTTTAAAAATTTACTTCGAAAAAGATAATCGAGCTATGCAGTCTGAACCTGAAAGCACAAAAGAATGGTTGTTACAATATTTTCAAAAATCCTGTGAGCATTTATCCAGAGAGCAAAAGTTTAAAGTTTGGCAAGATGGCTATCATGCTGAAGAAGTTTTTTCAAATAAATAGATTGGAGAGAAGATAAATTATATTCATCAAAATCCCAGTGCCATAAATTATGCGGAGTTAGATAGTGCTTTAGATGTTTTTGTGGTTTTTATGGGGTGACTTTTTGTATGGTGTCGTCACGGATTGCAAATCTGCGCTATCAAATCCACACTATCTGTAAAAAGAAAATGCTCCCTACCGAAGCAAGAAGCATTTTCAACCCTAATATTTAATATAATTAACCCATTATAGAGAGACTCCGCGTCTCCATGGAATGAAATCATTCTGATTAAGAACGTCTGCTTTGGTTTTTACTTCGCCGCTGGCTACGTTGATGATGAGTTCCAGAAGTTCGTCTGCTGCTTCGGGAATTGTTTTTTCTCCGCTGATTACGGTACCTGCATTGAAATCAATAATGTCTGACATTTTTTCTGCCAAAACCGTGTTGGAAGAAATCTTCACAACCGGTGTAATAGGATTTCCCATCGGAGTTCCAAGACCTGTAGTGAAAAGTACGACTGTCGCACCTGAACCGACTAAAGCCGTTGTACATTCGGCATCATTTCCGGGAGTACACAACAGATTCAGACCTGGTTTTGTGGCGTATTCTGTAAAATCGAGAACTTCCACGATTGGCGCTGCTCCACCTTTTTTGGATGCTCCTGCAGATTTCATGGCATCGGTAATTAAACCGTCTTTGATGTTTCCGGGAGACGGATTCATATCAAATCCTGAACCTGCCGCAACCACAGAGGCTTCAAAATCTTTCATCAGTTTCAGGAATTTTACGCCATCTTCATCATTAATACAACGGTTGACCAACTCCTGCTCTACTCCACACAATTCAGGGAATTCTGCGAGCATGGTTGTTCCGCCCACTGCCGCCATAATATCTGAAACTTCGCCCAAAACTGGGTTTGCAGAAATTCCTGAGAAACCGTCTGAGCCACCACATTCCAAACCAATGTTCAGTTTGGTGATGGATGCTGGTTTTCTCTCTATTTCATTGGCTTTTTTAATGCCTTCGTATGAATCTTTGATAACGCCGGTCAGCATTTCATCGATGGTACCCGATTTTTGCTGTTCGTAAACGACAATCGGTTTTTTATTATTTGGAGCCAATGCGTGCAGTGCATCCATGAAAATCTGTACCTGAAGATTCTGACACCCTAAGCTGAGAACCGTAGCTCCCGCCACATTCGGGTTGTTGACATATCCTGCAAACAGTCTTCCCAACGCCTCAGCATCCTGACGGATTCCGCCACAACCACCCTGGTGCGTGATGAATCTTGCATCGATATTTTTAAATACTCTTGTATCCGCTTGTTCTTCTTCAACTTCAACAGCTGCACCGCCGTTTAATAAAGAACGCAGTAATAACTGATGTTTGCTGGCTTTATCGTGAAGCAGTTCCTTTTCAAAAATATCCTTCAGTGTTTCGATATTCTTGTTTTCGCAGAATACCAAGGGGAAAAACAGCCAGATATTTTCTGTTCCTACCTGTCCGTCTTCACGGTGATAGCCCATGAAAGTACGGTCTTTCCACTTGTCAACATTGGGTGGAGTCCATCCCAACGTTTCGGTTTTACCTACAACTTTTGCACTTTGGTGCTTTACGTTTTCGGTGGTAATCACTTCGCCCTGACTGATGGATTGGTTGGCTTTTCCAACGATTACGCCATACATGATGATATGGTCGCCATCCTCAAAATCTACGGCAGCGAATTTATGTTTTGCTTTAATATCTTTAAGAATCGTATAATCTGTACCGTCTAAGTGCACCGATTCTCCGGCAGGTAAATCCAACAGCGCTACAATAACGTTGTCTTTGGAATTTACTTTCAGTACTTTCTTTTGCATGATTGTTTAAGAATAAAATTGAATAAAATTTTTGTAGGCAGTTTCCATGTCATTGTGGTCGATTTCGTACAATGCCTTTGCTACTGCGACTTTCAGGCCTTCAAGTTGTGTAAGGTCGGTATCCCAGAACAGTTTTTCGCTTAATGCCTGTTCTGAAACAACTTCATAATCTTCGTTTTTCCAGATTTCCTTGAATCTGTTCACGATCGCTTCTTCGTCATTCAGAGGAAGAGATTTTTCACCAAAACTTCCCTGATAGAATCTGATTAAACTTGCCAGAGAGAACGTTAGGTTCAACGGAAGTCTATTATTTCTTTCAACATAAGTCAGTAAACTCGGAACGACTCTTACTTTAAATTTAGAAACAAAATATAAAGCGATGCTCGCCAAATGGTGCTTAATAAAAGGATTTCTGAATCTGTCGAACACTTCTTCCGCAAATTCCTTTAGTTCAGTTTCATCTAAACCTAAAGTCTGATTGACTTCATTAAATATTGATTCGCTTAAAAAAGTTCCGATAAACTGGTCATCGATTGCTTCTTTTACCAATTCTTTACCTGATAAAATCGCAGGAGCCAACATCAAAGTATGTCCGCCATTCAGAATTCTTACTTTTCTTAAACGGTATGGCTGAATATCTTCCACCACCAAAATCTGTTCGTTGATTTGATCGAAAGGAATTCTCTGTTTTAAGTCTTCACCTCCCTGAATCACCCATAATAGGAATGTTTCAGAAACTACCATCATTGGATCTTCATAATCCAACTGGTCTTCATACGTCGCAGCATCATCTTTTGGATAGCCCGGAACAATTCTGTCGACCAAAGTATTGTGAAAGTGATTGCTGTTTTCAACCCATTCTGCAAAACCTTCGTCTAAATTCCAAAGTTGGGCATATTTTAAAATAATTCCTTTTAAAACGATTGCGTTTTCTTCAATCAGCTCGCAGGGAATAATTCTTAAACCTTTGTCTGTCGCACCATTGAAATGCTTGTATCTTTCATGAAGTAAAACCGCCACTTTCGCTGGAAAATTTTTGTGCGGACCTTCGTAAGAATTTTCAGTTTCGTCGTAAGCGATTCCGGTTTCGGTTGTATTTGAAAAAACAAATTCGAGTTCTTCTTCTTTTGCCAACTCCAAAAAGCTGTTGTAATCTGCATAAGGATTAACCGACTTCTGAATCGCCGAAATCACGCATTTCTCATCAATGATTTCGCCTTTTTTAATTCCTCGCAAAAATAAAGTATAGAGATTTCCCTGTTCTTCAAGTTTGTGAACTGAACCGTTTGGAGTAGGCTGAATGTTGACAATTCCAGCGTTGAAATCTGCTTCTTTGTTTAATTTATCAATTACATAATCTGTAAATCCACGCATGAAGTTTCCTCCCCCGAACTGTACTATTTTGATTGGTAATTTTGTATCTAGACCGCTGTTTTGACGGTTTAACTGTTGTTTTGTCTGATTTTCCATTTTTCTAATTTGAATTAAATTGTGTTTTTAATTCTGCTAAATCTTGGAACTTTTTAAACGCAAAGTCCGCAAAGATTTTTTTAATGCTTGATGTATATTTTTAAGTTCGCAAAACGAAGTTTCGCCGATTCAAATAATCAATTTAAAAATTGAGGCAAAGGCGTTCTACTTAGCAAAGAGCTCAAAGTTATTTTTCAAACCTTCAAGGTTTTTGAAACCTTGAAGGATTATTTTTTCTTACAAAATTTCATCAAAATTAATTTACCCCAACCCTAAAGGGAGTTAATTTTGATGAAATTTTCAAGACATTTTTCCTCCCTTTAGGGTTGGGGAAAAGAAAAATGTCTTGAAAATTTCTACTTACTAATTACTTTATACTTAGGAACCAACATTTTCATTACTGTCCATGCAATTAAATAAGCGACTGCACAGATCGAGAAAATAATCATGTATCCTTTGTCGATTCCGTCTGAAACTACGGCACCTGATTTTTCCAATTGTTCAAAGAAACCGTCCGGCAAACGGTCGTTAACGTATTGTGGATATTTTTCCAATAAAGGAACTCCATCTACGGTTGACCAAGCTTTGTGAGCATGATCGAATAAAACTCCTGAAGATTTATTAATGATAAATGAACCGATTCCTCCAGCCATTCCGCCAATTCCCGTGATGGTTGCGATGGCTTTTTTAGGGAACATATCGCCAACGGTTGAGAAGATATTCGCTGACCATGCCTGATGTGCTGCTCCTGCTACACCGATAATTAAAACCGGAATCCAATACGTTGCAGTTCCTAAAGGTTGAGCCAAAAGTGCCAACAGAGGAAAAAATGCGAAAATCAACATCGCTTTCATTCTTCCAGAATAGGCGTTCATTCCTTTCTTTTCAACAAAATATTTTGGAAGCCATCCGCCGATGATTGATAATAAAGTAATCATATAAAGTACGAATAGCGGCAAGGCACTTTCAGTGGAATCCATTCCGTAAACCGAACTTAAATAAGCCGGAGTCCAGAATAAAAAGAACCACCAGACGCCGTCTGTCATGAATTTTCCGAAGGCAAAAGCCCAAGTCTGTCTGTAGCTGAAACATTCTTTGAATGTAAATACTTTTTCCGGAACTGAAGTGTCTTCATTCGGAAGATCATCCTGATCCTGATTGATGTACGTTAATTCGTGCTCGTTAACTCTTTTGTGTAAATGTGGTTTTTTGTAGACGAATACCCAAAGTCCCATCCAGACGAATCCTAAAGCACCAATAATAATAAATGCCCATTCCCAACCCATTGATTTTGCAATAAACGGTATTGTAAGCGGTGCCGCCAAAGCTCCAACAGTTGCTCCTGCGTTCCAGATACTTGTAGAAAAAGCTCTGTCTTTTTTAGGGAAATATTCTGCCGTGGTTTTGATTGCTGCGGGGAAATTCCCTGCCTCACCAATTGCCAATACGAAACGTGCAAAAATGAATAAAGTTACACTCGTACTGATTATTGCAGAAGTATTGGAAACTGTTCCGATTAATTCTTTAGATCCATGAAAACCTGCTAACCAATTTCCGGTAAGAATTCCTGAAGTTGCGATTCCACAGAATGCGTGTAAAACTGCACCCACAGACCAAACTCCGATTGCCCAAAGGAAACCTTTTTTGGTATCCATGAAATCCACGAATTTTCCTGCGAAAAGCATTCCCACTGCGTAGAATATAGAGAATAATGCGGTGATGTTTCCGTAATCGTTGTTATTCCAGTGAAATTCCGGTGCTATAAAATCTTTCCACGTCAAAGATAAAACCTGACGATCCAGATAATTGATCGTGGTGGCGAGGAATAACAGAAGACAAATCGTCCATCTGTATTGCGTCGGCTTAAGAGATTTAACTGAACTCATAGTCATTTATTTATTTTAAAGTCTGAATAATATCCAGCACTTTTTTGGTTTCATTTTCTATTGTCGCATAGTCTTTCGCAAGCATTAATTCCTTGCTTACCAGCTTGCTTCCCATTCCTACTGCCGAAACTCCTGCCTTGAACCAGCTTTCGATGCTTTCTTTTGTAGTATCAACACCTCCGGTTGGCATAAATTTCAAATTCGGGAAAACATCTTTAATAGCACTCATAAATCCTGGCCCCAAAGCATTTCCTGGGAATAATTTGATGAAAGTTACCCCTGCAGTTTCAGCAGCAATGATTTCAGTCGGAGTCATACAACCCGGACTGTACAACAAATCTTTAGGAATTAAAAATGCTGCAACTTCCGCCACAAAACCTGGACTGATAAAGAAATCAGCACCTGCTTTGTAATATTCTTCAGCTTGTTTTACATTTTTGATGGTTCCGATTCCGAGAAGCATCTCAGGCATTTCTGCATTACGGACTTCCACCATTTTTGTGAAATTGCTCAACGCAGCTTCTCCACGGCTGGTATATTCCACAGCGCGGATTCCTGCTTTGTAAAGTGATTTTAATATTTCTAAAGTTACCGTTTCATCAGCATTGTAATACAGAGGCAAAGCTCCCTGATTGATGATGGTGTTTGTAACCAATTGAATTTTTGTCATTTTTGTTTTAATTATTTTGTTAAAATAATCTTTGATGGGGGTTTATCCATCCTTTGGTATGCTGTCCTGTTGGGGACTTTGTTGATTTTATTAGATAGGATTTTATCCTATCCTTTGCTAAATCGTCCCTTTGGGACTTTCTATGTTATTTTTTTTTGAACACAGAGTTCACAAAGTTTTTTTTACTGTTAACTGTTTTTTAGTTTCACAAAGCCGCTTCGCTTATATAAGACCAAAACTTATTAGTTATATTTCATTTGAAATGATAAACCTTTTAAAGCCAACTGCCAAAAGCTAACAGACAAAAGGAAGAGTTACCTCTTGATGCGTCCTCCAGAATTTCCGGCCATTACTTCGATGATATCTTCTGCGCTGCAGTAGTTGATGTCGCCTAAAATGGTGTGTTTGATGGCGCAGGCTGCGTTGGCAAAATTCAATGCTTTTTCGTCATCGAAATTTAATAATCCATAAATTAAACCTGCGGCAAAGGCATCTCCCGTTCCGATTCTGTCGACTACGTTGTCTATTTCTAAAAATTTGGTTTCAAAATAAATTCCGTTAATCAAAGCTCTTCCCTGCGTCTGCTGAGAACTTGCCGTAATCCCGATTCTTATTTTATCGAAAATTTTATGGATTGAAGGACATTGTTTTTTTAATTCCTCACAAGCTTCCATGAAACCTTGCTGATCTGATAAAAACTGAGTTCCTAAAATTTCATTAATCTCATTTACACCACCGATAAAAATCGTTGAGTAAGAAACCAATTCCTTTAAAACTTCGTTTCCGTTTTTACCGTATTTCCAAAGGTTGGAACGGTAAGCCGGATCGGTTGTCACTTCAATTCCCATTTCTCTGGCTGTCAATAAACCTTCTTTCAAAGTTTCATAAGCACCTTCAGAAATTCCCGGGCTGATGCCTGTCCAGTGGAAATAGTTGCAACCTTCCAAAGCTTTTTTCCAGTCAACCTGTTCGGGTTTAATGTTGGCGAAAGAACCGTTCAGTCTGTTGTAGGCAATTCTGCTTGCACGAACAGATGCACCTACTTCAAGGAAATATAAACCTAAAGGATGTTCGTTTTTATTGATGAAAGTCGTGTCGATCCCAAAACTTTTGATGAAAGACAGTGCAGATTCTCCCACAAAATCATCAGAAACATTACTGATGTGCGTTACCTCGCAACCCATTGTTGCCAATGAAGAAGCTACGTTGAGCTCAGTTCCGCCGAAAAAGAATTCCATCTCGTGGCTCTGTTTCATTGTTTTGTTTCCGGGAGGTGAAAGCCTCATGATTACTTCACCGAAAGTAAGTATTTTACCCATAACTTTTAATTGACTTCTTTTTAAACCACAAAAGGCACAAAAGTTTTTTGATGCTTTAGTTATTTTGAAGTTTAAAATATTGAAAATATAAAGATCACATAAGTTTAAAAATCAAAGATTTTTGTTGACGCTTGACCTTTTTTTATTTAAAGTTTTATTTTTTAAACCATTAAGATTTATAAGTTTTTAAGATTTTTTAAGTTGAGCTTCGCTTTAAGCAGTCTGCTTAATAAAATCTCAGATTTTAATCTTAAAAAAACTTAACCTTTTAATTATCTTAATGGTTTAAAAATTTATTTAATTCGAAATTTAAAAATCGAAATAATTTTTAGCATTATGATAACAGATATCGGAAATAGTTTTACCGATCAGCTCCATATCATCCGGCAATTCGCCGTTTTTCATTTCTTCTCCGAAAAGATTACACAAAACTCTTCTGAAATATTCGTGTCTCGGGTAAGATAGGAAACTTCTTGAATCTGTCAGCATTCCTACGAAACAGCTGATCAATCCCATGTTTGAAAGGGCATTCATCTGTTTGATCATTCCGTCTTTCTGATCCAAAAACCACCAGCCCGAACCGAACTGTACTTTTCCTTTTATACTGCCGTCATTAAAATTCCCGATCATTGTTGCGAAAATTTCGTTGTCGGCAGGATTTAAGTTATAGAGAATTGTTTTGGTCAGTTTGTCTTTTTCGTCTAAAGCGTTTAATAATTTAGACAAAGTTTCAGCCTGGACGAAGTCACCGATAGAATCCCAGCCTGTATCAGGACCCAGAATTCTGTGCATTCTTTCGTTGTTGTTTCTCAATGCTCCCAAGTGGAACTGCTGAACCCATCCGAATTTATGATATGTTTCGCCTAGGAACAATAAAATCGCAGTTTTAAACTGATTCACCTGCTTTTCAGCGATTACTTTTCCTGAAATTTTATCATTGAAGATTGCGCTTACTTCAGCTTCTGAAGCTTCTTCGAAAGAAATATTGTTTAGTCCATGGTCGCATAATCTGCATCCGTTTTCGTGGAAATATTCTACTCTTTTTAATAAAGCATCGCACAAAGTCTGGTAAGAGTTGATCTCAATTCCTGCTGATTCGCCTAATTTAGAAATATAGTCTGCGAAGTTGTGATTTTCAATTAAAATCGCTTTATCAGGACGGAAAGCCGTGCTTACTTTAATACTGAAATCGCTTTTCGCCAAATCCTGATGGTAATTTAAAACATCAATCGGATCTTCAGTCGTGCACAAAGATTCTACGTTCATCATTTTCAGCAAACCTCTTGTCGACTTTTCTGGAGTCTGAAGCTGTGCCGTGATGTTATCGTAAATATCTGATGCGTTTTTTTCGTTTAATAATTCATCAATTCCGAAATAACGCTTTAATTCCAAATGCGTCCAGTGGTACAAAGGATTTCTTAAAGTATAAGGAACCGTTTTTGCCCAAGCCTCGAATTTCTCCTTGTCTGTTGCGTCACCTGTAATGAATCTTTCGTTCACGCCCATCGTACGCATTGCACGCCATTTGTAATGATCGCCCGCAATCCAGACTTTAGAAATATTTTCGAAAACCGTATCTTCAGCGATATCTTTAGGAATCAAGTGATTGTGATAATCGATGATCGGCTGTTTTTCTGCGAAATTGAAGTATAATTCTTCCGCGTATTTATTTTGTAATAAAAAGTTATCTGTAATAAAAGATTTCATTTCTGTAAAATTCTTGTGTTATTCATTAGCAGGTTTCCCGATGGTCGCCAAAATACCTCCGTCTACATAAATAATGTGTCCGTTGATAAATTTACTTGCGTCTGAAGCCAAGAAAATAGCGGTTCCTGCAAGATCTTCAGGGTTCCCCCATCTTCCTTCCGGAGTTCTGCTGATGATAAATTCGTTAAACGGATGACCGTCTACTCTGATTGGTTCTGTCTGGGTTGTGGCAAAATATCCGGGACCGATACCGTTCACCTGAATATTGTGTTTTGCCCATTCTGTTGCTAAATTTTTGGTAAGCATTTTCAGTCCGCCTTTTGCAGAAGCGTATGCTACTACATTGTCACGGCCAAGCTCACTCATCATCGAGCAAATATTGATGATTTTACCTGATTTTCTTTTGATCATGTGTTTCCCAACCAATTGAGACATGATGAAAGGACCGGTAAGATCTACATCGATTACTTTTCTAAAGTCTGCCACATCCATCTCCAAAGCCGGAACACGTTTGATGATTCCCGCGTTGTTGACCAAAATGTCTATTTTTCCATGGGTTGCAAGCATTAAAGCTACTTTCTGAGCGGCTTCCAGTTCATCTGTCACATCAAAAAGATAACCTGTAGCGTTGTATCCTTTACTGCGATAATATTCTAAGGCTTCGTCTAATTTTGAGGGAGTTGTACTTGTGATTGCCAGCTCAGCACCTGCAGAGGCAAGACCTTCAGCCATTGCCATTCCTAATCCGTGAGTACCGCCTGTTACAACAGCTACTTTTCCGGATAAATCGAATAAATTCATGTAGAAAAAATTACTTTAGTTCGTTAGTTTTAACAGCGTCCATGTCGCCATAATCCATATTTTCCCCAGCCATTCCCCAGATAAAAGTGTAGTTGGAAGTACCAACCCCTGAGTGAATAGACCATTCCGGAGACAGGACTGCTTCATTGTTTTTCATAAAGATATGACGGGTCTCGTTCGGCTGGCCAAGAAAATGACTAACCGCCTGCCCTTCTTCAAGATCAAAATAAAAATAAGCTTCCATTCTTCGGGTATGTGTATGAGAAGGCATTGTGTTCCAAACACTTCCTTCGTGTAACTCTGTCATTCCCATTTGCAGCTGGCAAGTTTCCAATACGCTGTTGACGATCAATTTGTTAATTGTTCTTCTATTCGCATATTTTGCTTCACCTAATTCTACAATTTCGGCTTCATTCTTAGTAATTTTCTTTGTAGGGAAAGTGTGATGAGCAGGTGCCGAATTGAAATAAAATAAAGTCTGACCTTCATTTCCGTTTTCAAAAACAACATCTTTTGCTCCTTTACCGATGTATAATGCTTCCTTATTACCAAGTTCAAAAACCTCTCCGTCAACAGTTACCTTTCCGGCAGCGCCAACGTTGATGATTCCCAATTCTCTTCTATCTAAGAAATTTTCTGCCTTCAGATCATCAGTAGGTTCCAGTTTCAATGCGCTTTTCACAGGCATTGCACCACCCACGATCATTCTGTCGTACATAGAATACACTACATTGATTTGATCTTCATTGAATAAATCATTCATTAAAAACTCCCTTCTCAGGTCTTCAGTTGTATATTTTTTTACATCTTCAGGATGATGGGCGTAACGAAATTCTGATTTTGTCATACTCTTAATTTTGAATTTTTCTGTGGCCCGAAAGCCGATAAGTTTTATTGTGTAATCGATTGCATAAAATTACACATTTTTAACGATTGAAATACTTGGTGTTAAATATAGAATTAAAATTTAATTGGTTCACAAAAATTTAATATTAATTATTAAATCATTCATTTTCAGTAAAATAAATTTAAAAACAGCGAAAAAAACGGTGCTGTAAAGAAGGGATTACGGTAAAATTAATCCCTGAAATCGGTACAAACCATTAAGCAAACATAAAATCATGCCAAAAAAAATCATGTTTTCGAGATGACAATTATCATCAAATTTTATGATAAGGCTCTCATAAAGAGGTGACTCTAATTAGTTCCCTAAAGAAACAATGAAAATGTTTCGAAAAACGTGATAAAAATCATTAAATTTCATTAAAATTAATCTTGAGTACACATTTTGGGAATTTTTAACCCTTAAAATTCGGGCAATTCAGGCTGAAAAAGATAGCTGAAATACATTAAACAGAAAAAAATATTAAGAAATTTTAAAGAAAATTTAAAATGTAAATCATTATTTTAATTAATTTATTATCAGTTATTTAAAATGAAAAACCTAACGATTGTTATGCAAATTTTTAAAACTTAAACAATTAAATTAATAAAAAATTATTCAAACTTTCTTTGCGTAATCGAAAATAATATTAGTTTAGGAGCCAGGAATTTATAGTTGTAAAAATTTACGCAATCGATTGCACACTAGAATGCATATTTTTTTATTAATTCCTGGCCACTTAACGATAAAAATACTTGCCTCTTATCACAAAAACAGACAACAGAAGAATAAAGTAATTAAATTAAGAATACAGTTCAATGAATAAAAATGTACAACAGATTAAGTGGTTATATCTTTCCGCTTTTCTTTTGCCAATGCTTGCAATGGCACAGGAGAAAGATAAGGAAAGAAATATCGACGAGGTGGTTTTGGTAGGTTACTCCAAAGTTTCTAAAAAAGACGTAACCAACGCTGTTTCATCTGTAAAAGCAGAAGCTTTGAAAGATATGCCCGTAAACAGTGCCGCTGAAGCAATTCAGGGTAGACTGGCAGGGGTTCAGGTGCAGGCAAGCGAAGGCTCCCCGGGTGCAGAAGTAGATATTAAAGTAAGAGGTGGAACTTCTATTACCGGAAGCAATGCCCCACTCTATATTGTGGATGGTGTACAGATGGATAACGCTATGTCGCTTCTTACTCCGAAAGAAATTGAATCAATCGAAGTTCTGAAAGATGCTTCATCTACATCCATCTACGGTTCCAGAGGTGCAAACGGGGTGGTGCTCATCACTACAAAAAGTGGTAAAAAGAGAGCAACTACTTCCATTAACTACAACGGATTTACAGGTGTAAGGAAAATCATGAACACATTGGATGTTTTAGATCCTTATGAATTTGTAATGTATCAGTACGAACTATACAACAAAAATGGTGTGGCAGCTGATGTTTTGGCTTTCGCAACCAGATATGGAACATATAACGAGCTGTACAATAAATACACCAACGTTAAAAGAAGAGATTGGCAGGATGAATTATTCGGTCGTGAAGCTTTTAACTTTACACATAACCTTACGGTAAATGGTGGTTCAGAAAAATCGGCTTTTGCTTTAACATTAAATCATGTAGACGAAGATGGGATCATGCTCAACTCTGGATTCAAGAGAAGCATGGTTAACTTTAAGTACGATTATGATATCAGCAAAAAATTAAAGTTTGGTTTTAATGCAAGATACAGCAGATCACTAATAGATGGTGTAGGTACTTCAAGCACCGGCTCACAAAGTAACAACAGATTGAGAAATGCCGTGAGATATCAGCCTTTCGAAGGAGGATCTAATATTCCTGTTGATGATTTTGACCCAGATTACGCTACCAATACCAACCTGGTTAATCCTTTAATTCTAAATCAGAACGAAGTTAGAACCAACCGCTCAAATGACTTATTATTAAACGGTTACATCAACTGGAACATTTCAAAAGACTTCACGTTCCGAAGTGTTATCGGGTATGTACAGAGAGATATTATCACCAATCAGTTTTGGGGTACGGTTACATCACAGGCGAGAGCTAATGCAGATATGCCGATTGTACAGTTAGACAGATCTCAATCGAGAAGAATTACCAATACCAATACCTTAAATTACACTAAAAAATTTGGCAGACATAAACTGGATGTTTTGCTTGGTCAGGAAATCATTCAGACTGACGGAGAAACAAGTAACACCTATGTAAAATGGTTTCCAAAGTCTATTCTTCCGCAAGAAGCATTTTCTAACATTGCTGCAGCAACACCACCGGCAGGTTTAATACAGGATGCGGCAAGAACAGCAGCTTTGGCTCCTGACCGTTTAGCTTCATTTTTCGGACGTGTAAATTATATTTTTGATAATAAATATATTCTTACCGCCTCTGTAAGAGCTGATGGATCTAACGTTTTCATGAAGGGAAATCAGTGGGGATATTTCCCGGCAGCTTCATTGGCGTGGAAAGTTAACGAAGAGAAATTCTTGAAAGATGTTTCCTGGCTTGAAGAATTGAAACTTCGTGTTGGTTACGGTCTTTCAGGTAACAACAGAATCACATCTTACCTGTGGGCGAATTTCTACAACATCGGTGCAAACAACGGATATGTATTCGGAACTTCTGTAACTCCGGGAGCCGGAATCTCTACAACTCAGGCCAACCCTAATGTAAAATGGGAAGCTACGGTTTCTAAAAATGCGGGTATTGACTTCGGATTTTTCAACGGTAGATTGTATGGTAGTGTAGACGGATATATTACTGACACTAAAGATTTGTTGGTTTTGGCTAAAGTTCCTTTCCCGGGATATGCTAACCAGTTCCAGAATTCCGGTAAAACTCAAAACAAAGGTTTAGAATTTACTTTAGGTGGAGCTATCGTCAACAAAGAAGATTTCACATGGAAAACAGACATCAACCTTTCTGCAAACAAAAATAAAATTTTAAGTTTGGGTAGCGGTGTACGTCCAGGTCAGGATTATTATCTGGTTCAATCTGGAGGTATCGGCGGATTTGACTTTATTGCAAAAGTGGGAAGCGCTGTAGGAACCTATTACGGATATGTAACTGAAGGAAGATACGAAGTAAGCGATTTTGATTACAATGCCGCAACTCAGGTTTATACATTAAAAGCAGGTGTACCAAGTACAAGTGCAATTGCTTTGGGAGCAAGAGCTGTGCAGCCAGGAGATCTTAAATTAAAAGATTTAAATGGCGACGGACAGATTACTGATGCAGACAGACAGGAATTAGGAAGCGCCCAGCCGAAGTTTTTTGGAGGTTTTAACCAAACATTCAGATACAAAAACTTTGACATGAGTTTATTCTTCAACTTCTCTGTAGGAAATAAAGTATACAATGCTAATAAAATAGAAAACACAACTCAATATCTTTACAGAGACAACAACATGGCTGCGGAAGTGGCAGACAGATGGAGATGGTTTGACAACAATGGGGTGAAAGTGAATGATCCTACTGCTTTGGCAGCATTAAACGCTAACACAACAATGTGGACTCCTCCAAGCGGACAGTACATCTTACACTCTTACGGAATCGAAGACGGATCTTTCTTAAGATTAAATAACGTAACTTTAGGTTTCACATTACCTAAAGGTTCCCTTGAGGCGGTAGGTGTTAAAAACTTCAGACTGTATGCAACAGTAAACAACGTTTTCGTTCTGACGAAATACTCTGGATACGATCCTGAAGCAAGTACCAGAAGAAATCCTTTAACTCCGGGAGTTGATTATTCAGCTTATCCGCGCAGCAGATTCTTCGTAACAGGTGTAGATATCACTTTCTAAAATTTATTATCATGAAAAAAACAAAATCAATATTTATAGCAAGTTGCCTCGTCGGAGCACTTTTCTTTACTAATTCCTGTAACGATTTCCTTGATCCGGAAAATCTTTCAAGTATTTCTGAAGCACAACAGTTTGACAGTACAGACGATACTTTTTCAGCATTAATCGGTGTTTATGCGCAATTAGGTGGTGATGATGGGTACGGACAAAGATTATCTCTTATTATCCCTCAATCCGGTGACGACTTCAGAACTTCAGGAAACTATAACTGTAATGACAGAAGGGGTGTTGCCACTTTCGGCGCATGTGCAACCAATACAGAACTCAACAATCCGTTTGGGAAATTATATACAGGAATTGAACGTGCCAATCTCGTTCTGAAAAACATTCCGCTATCTCCTGTTATGCAGACAGGAAGTGCACAGGAAAAAGCTCTGATGAACAGGTACATGGGTGAAGCATTAACGCTTAGAGCTCAGTATTATTATGAATTAATCAGAAACTGGGGCGACGTACCATTTTATTTAGTGCCTGCCTCTGAATTAACTGAACAGAACCAGCCAAAAACAGATCGCGATATTATTTATGATCAGATTATTAACGATCTTGAAAAAGCCGCAACACTAGTTCCATGGAGGTCTGAAGGTGGTACAACGAGTAACAGAATTTCTAAAGGATTTGTAAAAGGTTTAAGAGCTAGAATTGCTTTAGCAAGAGCAGGATATTCCCTTAGAAGAAGCCCGCAGATTATGGCTCAGGGATCAAACCCTCAAAAATATTATCAGATTGCTTTAACCGAATGTAAAGACATCATGAGCCACTCTGGTGAGCATAGTCTTAACCCTAGCTATGAAAATGTTTTCAGAGCATTACATACCAATGCTCAGGATGCAACCAATGAAGTGATTTTTGCAGTAGGAGCATTTGGAGGTGGTGTAAGAACAGACTCTAAAATCGGATATTACAATGGCTTAAAGCATCACGACAATTCTGTATGGAAAGGTGGTGGAGGCATCAATGCACTTCCAACATATTTCTACGAGTTTTCAAAGTTTGACTTAAGAAGAGATATGAATGTCGGAATCTTTACCATTAACGCTGCGAACCAAGCGGAACTGGCTGCATCTAATGCATGGACAGATTCTAAATACAGAAAATCATGGACAAGCATTACAGGTCCTTCTCAGACATTAGCTGTTGACTGGCCTTTACTTCGTCTTTCAGATGTAATGTTGATGTTTGCAGAAGCAGACAACGAAATCAATGGTGCACCTTCTCAGGAAGCTAAAAATGCTTTATTGGCAGTGAGAAACAGAGCATACACAGGAAACCTTGGTCAGGTAGGAGCAATTCCTTCTGATAAAGTAGGATTCTTTAATGCTATTGTGCAGGAAAGATTATTAGAATTAGGTTCAGAAGGAATCAGAAAATATGATTTGATCCGTTGGAATTTATTGGCAACTAAAATTGCTGAAACAAAAGCGAAACTTACAGCATTTATCAACGGCACAGGCGCGTATGCCAATGTACCTTTGAATATTTATTACAAAAATTCTGTTTACGATCCTACTAAAACGGCTCAGCAAAATATCGCTGCAATCGACGTTTACACTACAGGAACAGATAAGAGTGCGGTGTTTTATCTTCCGAACCAGTCTGCTACCACTCCTGCAGGTTACAAATCTATTGCATGGAGATCTGGAATTACTGCAACTTATGTAGATAATCCAGCTTCAGGATATGCACAGTATTTCCAGGTTAACAAGAGAGAATTATTGCCGATTTATTTCGAATACATTCAGAATAACTTCAATCTTACCCAAGATTATGGTTACTAGTAAAAATACACATTCATATTAAATTGATTTTAATACAGACTTTCTCCTTCACGGGAGCAAGTCTGTATTTTTCCTAAAGAAAAATTTTATGTCATCAACTTTCAAAAATTTTCTCACAGTAATTTCACCATTGGTCATTCTTCTCAATATTTTTTCTTTCAAAACTTCCGACAGAACAATCGTGGTTTCGAAAGACGGAAAAGCAGATTTCAAAACCATTCAGGAAGCCATAAATTCTGTTGAAAACAACTCTGAAAGAAAGACAAAAATCATCATTAGACCCGGAACTTACAGAGAAAAAATAATTGTTCCCGACACAAAAAGTCCTGTCATTTTGATTGGAGAAAATCCTGAAAACACAATTCTCGTTTACGATGATCATGCTTCAAAGCAAAATGCTGAAGGTAGAAATATCGGAACCACGGGATCTTCTACCCTATTCATTTTTTCAAATGATTTTTCAGCTAAAAATATCACTTTTCAAAACGATGCAGGTCCTGTCGGACAGGCCGTTGCCGTTTTAACAACTGGCGACAGAATCGCTTTTGAGAACTGTAAATTCTTAGGATTTCAGGACACACTTTACACTAAAGGTGCTCAGGACAATCCTGATAAAACAAAAGTTTCCCGAAACTATTTTAAAAACTGCTACATCGAAGGAACTACCGACTATATTTTCGGAGCCGGAACCGCAGTATTTGAAAACTGTACAATTTACTCTAAAAAAAATGCATCTTACGTTACCGCAGCTTCTACCATCGAGGGAAATGAGTTCGGTTACGTATTTATTAACTGTAATTTAACAGGCGATGCAGATGCAAATTCTGTATATTTGGGTCGTCCGTGGAGGCCGTTTGCCAAAACAGTTTACGTTAACTGTGCAATCGATTCCACAATTAAACAGGAAGGTTGGCATAACTGGTCTAAACCTGATGCAGAGAAAACTACTTTCTATGCAGAATACAATTCAAAAGGTTCAGGAGCCAACGCTGAGAAAAGAGTTTCATGGTCTCATCAACTTACAAAAGAACAAAGTAAAAAATATACAGCAAAAAATATTTTGAAAGGAAAAGACAATTGGAATTTTAAGAAAAGTTTTAAATAATATTCTATTTATTTCCGGTAAAAACTTCGTGTTCTCTTGATAGTCCAAGCCTTTATGAGTCTTAAAAACAATTAGAAAGTTTAAAACCTTTTGTGCACTTTGTGTAAAACCTGTCTTATAAATTAAAATAAAATTTAAGCTTAAATTATTTTAAATGAAATTTAATCTGAAACATAAAATCTTCGCAACAGGCATTCTCGCAATGCTCTCTCTGCAGGTATCAGCTCAGGAAAAAACGCTAAGTTTCCCCGGTGCTGAAGGTTTCGGAAGATTTACATCAGGTGGACGGGGCGGAAAAGTTTTGTCAGTAACTAAACTCACTGATGACGGCTCAGAAGGAACTTTAAGACATGCTTTGGAACAAAAAGGCGCTAGATATATCGTTTTTAAAACTGCCGGAACTATTTATTTGGAATCTCCTTTAAGAATAAAAGAAGGCGACGTCACCATTGCCGGACAAACCGCTCCCGGAGACGGAATCACCATTGCCAACTACGAAACTTTTGTAGCTGCAGATAATGTCATCATCCGTTACATGAGATTCAGAATGGGCGACCAGAAAAAGGTGGAAGGCGATGCTTTAGGCGCGAGATTTATCAAAAATCTGATTGTCGATCACTGTTCGATGAGCTGGTCTACAGACGAGACGGTTTCCATCTACGTCAATGAAAATACCACGCTTCAATGGTGTGTGATTACAGAAAGCCTCAGAAATTCTGCCCACCAGAAAGGCGCTCACGGCTACGGAGGAATTGCAGGCGGAAAATTCGCATCTTTCCATCATAATTTATATGCCAATCACGACAGCAGAAATCCGAGGTTGGGAGAATATGCCGGAAGTAAATTTGCACTGACCGATTTGGTGGACTTCAGAAACAATGTGATTTACAACTGGGGGCACAACAATATCTACGGTGGCGAAGGCATGAACGTGAACATCGTTAATAATTATTTTAAGCCCGGAGCGGCAACGTTAACCAGGAAGAGAATTGTCGCCATCGACAAAAATGAAAAGCCTGCAACCGAAGTTTACAACATCTGGGGTAAATATTACATCAACGGAAATGTTTCGGAAGGCAATCCTGAAGTGACGGCTGACAACTGGAATTTAGGCGTTTTCAATCAAATGAAAAGCTCGTATAATCTCACTGATGCTGATAAAAATTCAATTAAAATCAATCAGCCACACGATATTCAGAATAATGTAAAAACTGATTCTCCAATAGAAGCTTACGAAAAAATATTAAAAATCGGCGGAGCAAGTCTGGTTCGGGATGCGGTAGATTTGAGAGTTTTAAAAGATATGAAAAAAGGAACTTTCACTTACGAAGGTTCACTCGGCAGCAAAAACGGAATTATCGATTCACAAAATGATGTAGGCGGTTTTCCAAATTTAAAAATGGGAAAAATCCCTTTGGATTCAGACAACGACGGAATGCCCGATGCATGGGAAATCAAACACAATCTCAATCCAAAAAAATCCGACGCCAACGGAAGAGATTTAGACAAAAACTATGATAATATCGAGGTTTACATGAATGACCTTGTGAAAAAAATAACCGAAAAACAGTAAAAAGTCACTGAACTTTTTGAGCAAATGGTTATCTAAAACGAAAGTATTATGTCAGAAAAATTAAGATCAAACATATTCAAACTTATACTCGCGGGGGCTGTTTTTGCAGCCGGTCCATCTTTCGCACAAAAAAATGCGATTGAGAAAATCCGTAAAAACCCTAAAGCTCCTTTCTCCTACGCAGAATTATCTATAAAAGACGGCGGAAAATGGCAAGGCAACGAGTACCTTGGCGGAACTTTCAAAAATGTTAACGAATTACAGCTTCCTGCTGAACACACTGACCATTCTTACTACATCAGATACGAAGGAATAGGTTTGGAAAACAATCAAATCGGCTACAGATTATATTTAGACTGGAGAAATGCCACAGATATTTTTGGTAAAAAAGTGAATACGTTGGTTTTGCCGGAAGTCGGACAGGACGGTTTTGAAACGTATCATCACGATGCGCCCTGGGGACAGGATATTCTGAAATCTGGCCGTACCATCGGTGTTGGTTCTTACGGAAGATATGACGAGCAGAATGATTTTGTCGAAACTTTTAAAACCGTAAAAACTACAACCGCAAAAGTTTTTAATGAAAACGATAAATCTTTCGCAACCATCGACTATAAAGGCTGGAAAACGTGGGGAAAAGCAGTTGATCTTCAATCCAAACTGACGATTTTTAACAGAGACCGTTTTGTGAAGGTTGATTTGAATTTAAATGAAACCATTTCAGGATTATGCACCGGAATTGTCGCGTTCAAAGATATTCCCATGAAAGAGGCGGTTAGTAAAAACAAAAAATGGGGTTATATTGCAACGTACGGAACGCAGACTTTGGCTAAAAAAGAAGACAATCTGGGAATGGTGATCTTCTACCCTATCGGAAATTTAGATAAAATTGTAAAAACAAAATCGACTCACGTTGTGGTTTTCAAAAAGACCAAAAATGTTTCGTATTACTTTATGGGAGCGTGGTCGCAGGAACCCAACGGAATAAAAACCGAAGAAGAATTTTACAAAGATTTAGATAAAAAACTAGAAATTTTAGATAATAACAATCAACTTTAAAATTGACTTATAATGAGTTTTATTAATCAAAAATTAAAAATATACGCTGTTGCGGTTTTAGGCTCGGGAATGTTCCTTGCCTGTGCACAGACAAAAACGGCAACGGCTGCAAAAGTTACTACGCAAACTGCAAAATCCGGAAAAGTAGTTCCTACCAACCTGAAATGGTCAGAGAGAATGATGCTTTCTGAAATGCAGCGTTTCCCTGAAGCTTGGATGCTTGATTTCAGCAAAAGTCCGAAATGGACCTACCCTTCAGCAATTGTTTTGGACGGAGCTGAGCAGCTTTACATTAAAACAGGCAAAAAAGAATACTACGATTACATCAGCGGTTTCGGCGAAACTTTGATTAAAGATGACGGTACCATCGTAACCTACGACCTTGACAAGTACAACATCGATATGTTGAACAGTGGAAACGTATTGCTTTATCTTTACGAAAAAGAGAAAAAAGACAAGTATCTGAAAGCACTTCAAACTTTACGTTTGCAAATCGACGGACAGCCGAGAACAAATGAAGGTTCTTTCTGGCACAAAAAAATCTATCCTTATCAGGTTTGGCTGGATGGTTTGTACATGGGAATGCCTTTCTATACGCATTATACGAAAGATTTCGTAAAAGGTGCCGACGCTCAGAAAGCGTATGACGATATCGTGATGCAGTTTGATTCTGTTCAGAAAAATCTTTTAGACAAAAAAACAGGATTACTTTACCACGCATGGGATGAGAGCAAAGAACAGGCATGGGCAGATAAACAAACCGGACTTTCGCCGAATTTCTGGGGAAGAGCCATGGGCTGGTACGGAATGGCGATGGTAGACGTTTTGGATTATTTACCGAAAGACCATCCGGGAAGAGCGAGAATTATTTCTTACATCAAGTCGTATTCTGACGCAGTTATCAAATATCAGGATAAAAAATCAGGACTTTGGTATCAGGTTTTGGATAAGCCATTGGCAAACGGAAACTATGAAGAAGCAACGGCTTCAGCCATGTTTGTGTACACAATGATAAAGTCTGTAAACAAAGGGTATTTGCCTAAATCATACAAAACCGCCGCTAAAAAAGGTTACGACGGAATCATCAAAAATCTAATCACAGTTGATGAAAATGGCGTTGTGAATTTAAATAAATGTTGTGCTGTTGCCGGTTTGGGAGGAAAACCTTACAGAGACGGTTCTTACGAATACTACGTGAATGAAGAAATCCGTTCGAATGACGGAAAAGGAACAGGACCGTTTATTTTGGCAAGTTTGGAATTTGAAAAATAATATTTAAAACATTAAGATTATTAAATGGTTAAGTTTTTTTAAGTTAAAAATCTAAAATTTTATTAAGCTAATTGTTTAAGCACAATCCTTAATAATCTTAATCAAAATCAATTTATTGATTCTTAAATAAAACATTTAGTATTTTCTTAAATCCTTAATGGTAAAAAAATATTTTCATCCTAAACATCACACAAACCAGATCAAAAATCTGATTTTATGACAAACAAAATTTTTAATATACTTTCAATCACCGCATTTTCAATTGCATCAACATATTTGACCGCACAGGAAAAACCTTACGTTTCAGAAGTCTGGACTGCCGATCAGGGAAAAAATTACAGAAACCCGATCTTATACGCAGATTATTCAGATCCGGACGTTACGCGTGTTGGTGATGATTATTATATGACCGCTTCAAGTTTCAACGAAGCTCCTGGATTGCCAATTCTTCATTCAAAAGATATGGTCAACTGGAAATTGGTGAACTACGCCATTCAGGATGTTTTGCCGAAAGAACATTTTTCCGTTCCAAGAAGAGGTGACGCCGTTTGGGCTCCCGCAATACGTTTCCACAAAGGTGAATTTTACATTTACTGGGGCGATCCTGACTTCGGAATTTACATGGTTAAAACCAAAGATCCGCTTGGAAAATGGGACGAGCCCGTTTTGGTAATGGAAGGAAAAGGTTTAATCGATTCATGCCCGTTTTGGGACGAGGACGGACAGGCCTATTTAGTTCACGGTTGGGCAGGAAGCCGCGCCGGAGTGAAAAGTTTGCTGTCATTAAATAAAATGAATCCTGAAGGAACAAAAGTTTTAGATAAAGGTGTTCATATTTTCGATGGTCACGATGCTCATCCTACCGTTGAAGGTCCAAAAATGTACAAAAGAAACGGCTACTACTACATTTTCGCTCCGGCGGGAGGTGTTGCCACAGGATGGCAGTTGGTTTTAAGATCAAAAAATATTTACGGTCCGTACGAAGACAAAATTGTTCTTGAGCAGGGAAAAACAAAAATCAACGGTCCGCATCAGGGAGCGTGGGTGGATACGCCTTCGGGAGAAGACTGGTTCTATCATTTTCAGGATGTGGATGCAGGTGGAAGAATTGTGCATTTGCAGCCGATGAAATGGGAAAAAGACTGGCCTGTCATGGGAATCGACAACGATAAAAATGGTATCGGCGAACCGGTTTTAACTTATAAAAAACCAAACGTTGGGAAAACATATCCTGTCGTAACTCCAGCTGAAACGGATGAGTTTGATGGTGAAAAATTAGGTTTACAATGGCAATGGAGCGCCAACGAAAACATTGTTTGGTCATCGAAACTTCCCGGACAGAAATTTCTGAGATTATTCTCCATGAAAATGGCAGAAAACGATAAAAACCTTTGGAACGTTCCGAATCTTTTAACCCAAAAATTTCCAGCACCGAATTTTGTCGCTTCCACGAAAGTTAAATTGACTCCCGAAGATGCTAAAGAAGGAAAAACTGCCGGACTTTTACTAATGGGAATAGATCACGCATCGATTGTCATCACCAATAAAACAGACGGATATTATGTTCAGTTAAGAAAAGCGGAAAAGGCTGAAAAAGGTGGCGAGGAAAAAGTTTTATTTGAAACAAAATTGAAATCAAACGAAGCCTATTTTAAAGTTAATGTCAGCGAGCCGAACGGAATTTGCACGTTCAGCTACAGCGAAAACGGTAAAAATTTCATCAAAGCAGGTGAACCATTCCAGGCGAAACCCGGAAAATGGATTGGTGCCAAAGTGGGATTATATTCAGTAAGCACGCAGAAAGCAAATCGTGGTGGCTACGCAGATTTTGAATATTTCAGAATAACAAAAAATTAAATATTTCACACAGATTTCATAGATTTTCACAGATGATTGCACATCAAATTGAAATATAAATTTCAATAAAATTTTTGAAAGTCGCTGAAATCGTTGGGAAACAAAAAATAAAACACCAAACCTAACGGGTTTTCGAAACTCTTTAGGTTTAAACACAATCATCAACAGAAAAATAAATAAGAATATATATAATGAAGAAATCAATAAAAATAATAGGTCTTGTCGCGGCAATGATGTCTTCAGGACAATTCTACGCTCAAAATACAGATATTTACAAAGGCATTGAGTTTAAAATGCCAAAGGTTATGGAAACTTCTTTCGCAGCAAATACCGTATCAATCAAAGATTTTGGAGGTGTTGCAGGTGGAAGTGTAAAAAACACAGAAGCTTTCAAAAAAGCAATCGACGCATTGGTGAAAAAAGGTGGTGGTAAACTGGTTGTGCCGAGAGGGCTTTGGTTAACCGGACCTATCGTTTTGCAAAGCAACATCAATCTTCATGTGGAAGACGGTGCCATGATTATTTTCAGCACAGACAAAAGCGATTATCCTTTGGTAGATGTGAGTTTCGAAGGTTTAAATACCATCCGATGTCAGTCTCCAATCTCTGCGAGAAATGCGAAAAACATTGCCATTACCGGAAAAGGAGTAATCGACGGAAGTGGCGATGCTTGGAGAGCCGTAAAGAAATCAAAACTTTCTGAAGTGGAATGGAAAAAATTCGTTGCTTCAGGCGGAATTGTTTCCAAAGACGGTAAAACATGGTACCCGTCAGAAAGCTATAAAAAAGGATTTGAAGGCAGCTCAAGCTTCAACGTTCCCGATAAAATCAACAAATCTGAACTTGAATCTGTAAAAGATTTCCTTCGTCCGGTAATGGTGAGCATCGTTGGTTGTGATCAGGTTCTTTTGGATGGCCCTACTTTCCAGAATTCTCCGGCATGGAATCTTCATCCATTGATGACTTCCAATCTAATTTTAAGAAATCTAACCGTTAGAAACCCTTGGTATTCTCAAAACGGTGACGGTGTAGATTTGGAATCATGTAAAAATGTTCTGATCTATGACAATACTTTTGACGTTGGTGATGATGCGATCTGCATTAAATCAGGGAAAAATGAAGACGGAAGAAAAAGAGGAATGCCAACTGAAAACGTGATCATCAAAAACAACATGGTTTATCACGGTCACGGAGGATTCGTAATCGGAAGTGAAATGTCTGGTGGGGCGAGAAATATGCATGTTTCAGACTGTACTTTCATCGGAACAGATATTGGTCTCCGTTTCAAAACAACCCGTGGAAGAGGTGGTGTCGTTGAAAATATTTATATCAAAAACATCGATATGATCAACATTCCGACGCAGACCATTGGTTTCAATATGTTCTACGAAGGTGCTTCACCGGTTCTGGAAGACGGACAAAAAGCGGAAGGAAACAAAGCTCCTGAAAAAGTATATCCGGTAACGGAAGAAACGCCGGTTTTCAGAAATATTTATTTTAAAAATATCACAGCAACTAATTCTGATGAAGCGATTACTTTATTCGGTCTGGCAGAAATGAATCTTAAAAATATCGTGATTGAAGATTCTCAGTTTGAAACTAAAAAAGGTCTAACCATCGTTGACGCAGACGGAATTCAGCTGAAAAATGTAAAATTAAAATACTCTGAAGGAACCGGTACAACGATTTTAAACAGTAAAAATATTGACCTTTCCACTTTAAAACTGGAATCAGATCAAAAACCAACCATCAAAGTTCTGGGAGCAAAAACTACATCGGTAAAACTTCCAAAAGACGTTAAAGGTGAGCAACTGAGCATTTCGAAAGAGATTGCGAAGAATGCGGTGAAGTAATTTGAGATTTGACGTTTGAGATTTGAGATTCGGGATTCACCATTCAAAATTCAAAATTTAAGATTGATAATTCAGTGCACAGGAAAAATTTTAATTTTTCAACTGATGTGTTCTAAAATATTCTCAAACATTTAAACTTGAAGTTAACTAATGTGTCAAAAACTTTTGTGGTTAGATCAAACTTATTTGAACTTGTATTTTCAAAGTTTTAAACTTAAAAAACTGCAAGAATCTTTTGTGACTTTTGACTTCGTCGAATCCGGCGATTTGTGGTTAAACTAAAAAGTTGCGGTTGAACAAAACCAAATTAATTTAAAAATGAGTTTTTACAAACTATATTTTCTTTTTGTTTTTTTTGTAGGAGCAACAGCATTCGGTCAGACAAAGCCGAATGCTACTCCTTACACAAACGAAGCAACTTATGAAAAACTAAAAAAGAAGCATCCGTTCATCACTCCACTGAACAGACCGGTTCCGCCCAACATCGGTATTGATAAAGATGTAGAATATTCCAACGTCAACGGACTTTCCCTGAAAGCCGACATCTACTACCCTCTCGATAAATCCACAAAACATCCGGCAATCGCACTGGTTCACGGTGGCGGCTGGATTTCCGGAAGTAAAGAAAATGAGAAGTACATGGCTCAGGAATTGGCTTCCAAAGGTTATGTTGCTATAGCTGTCAGTTATCGTTTAAGTGAAGTTGCAAAATTTCCTGCAGCGATTGATGACATCAACAATGCGATTGAATATTTAAAGAAAAACAGAAAAAAATATGCTGTGGATACTAAAAAGATTGCTGTTTTAGGTGAATCTGCAGGAGCTCAAATCGCCACTTTGGTTGGAGTTCAGCAAAAAAATAAAATCAAAGCTATCGTAAATGTAGACGGAATTGTATCTTTCATTCATCCCGAAGCAGAAGAAAGCACTTATGCAGCATTTTGGTTGGGCGGCGACAGAAATGTTAATCTAAAAAACTGGACAGAAGCTTCCCCATTGGAATACGTTGATAAAAACACAGCTCCTACTCTGTTCATCAATTCTTCTCAACCCCGCTTCCATGCAGGACGGGATGACATGATGAAAAAATTAAAAAGCTACGGAACTTTCACAGAATATCACGAAATCAAAGACACACCGCACTCCTTCTGGTCTGCTGAACCTTGGTTCACAGAAACTTTAAATCTGACGCTACAGTTTTTAGACAAACATTTGAAGTAAGATTTAGGTTTAGGCAAAATTTAAACGCAAAGATTTATTTAAATTGAAAACATTTAAGGAGCAAAGAATAATCAATAAATTGATTTTAAGCTTATGTTTATTTTCAAGCTTAAGCGACTTGTTCGCATCCTTTGCTCCTTAAACATTTACAGCAAGAAATTAAATCTTTGCGTTAAAAAATTAAGAATCAATCGTAAAATGTATTTATGAAAAAACTATTTTTAATTCTCATCATTTCAGCAACCAATTTTGTATTGGCTCAAAGCAATCCCTACATCACCGTAACCGTGGCGCAGGACGGCAGCGGCCAGTTCAAATCCATTCAACAGGCCATTACATCCATCAGAGATTTCGGGCCAGCTGAAGCTTTGGTTAAAATTAAAGCAGGAACGTATCACGAGAAGATCGTTATTCCATCCTCAAAACATAAAATCACTTTACAGGGTGAGAGTAAAGAAAACACAATCATCACCAACGATGATTATTCAGGCAAAATGGATGCTTTAAACCAGAAAATGACGACCTTCAACTCGTACACGCTTTTGGTAATGTCTGATGATGTGAAAATATCAAACCTCACCATAAAAAATTCATCATGCAATCAGGGACAGGCTGTTGCGTTACATGTGGAAGGTGACCGTTTTATCGTCAAAAATTCTAATATTCTGGGATGTCAGGATACCCTTTACACAGGCGGAAATCACAGCAGACAGTACTATGAAAACTGCTTTATTGAAGGAACAACCGACTTTATTTTTGGTTCGGCAACGGTTGTTTTTAAAAACTGTACGATAAAAAGTTTGGCCAATTCTTACATTACAGCCGCATCCACAGATCAAAGCAAAGAATTTGGTTATGTCTTTTTTGACTGTAAATTAATTGCAAAAGAAGGCATCAATAAAGTATTTTTGGGCAGACCTTGGAGACCTTATGCAAGAACCGTTTTCATTAACACAGAAATGGGCAATCATATCCTTCCCGAAGGCTGGAACCCATGGAAAGGAGATAAAATGTTCCCCGACAAAGACAAAACCGCTTATTATGCAGAATACAACAGCAAAGGTGAAGGCGGAAAAATTGAAAACCGTGTAGCTTGGTCACATCAGCTGACAAAAAAAGAAGCAAAAGAATACACCATTAAAAATATTTTCGGAGATTGGAAACCGAGCATGAGTAATAAGTAATTGGTAATGAGTAATGATAATCTTATAGCCATTTAAATATAACAGTTAGTATTAGCGATGTCATGCTGAGCCTGTCGAAGCATCTCCAAACAAATCAATTTTTAAAATGAAAAAAATACTTTTAGTCTTAAGCATCGTAATTTCAACATTATCGATAGCTCAGAAAAAACCTACTTTATTCTTAATCGGCGACTCCACAATGTCTAATAAAGACAATCCCGATAAAAATCCGGAACACGGTTGGGGACAGGTTTTAGGACAGTTTTTAACTCCAAATATTGAGCTTCAAAATCACGCCATGAATGGAAGAAGTTCAAAAAGCTTCAGAACTGAAGGAAGATGGGACAAGGTTGAAAAGCAATTGAAAAAAGGTGATTTTGTGATCATTCAATTCGGTCATAATGACCAAAAACTGAAAGATTCAACAAAATTTACCAATCCGCACACACAGTACAGAGCCAATCTGGAAAGATATGTTAATGAGACCAGAGCAAAAGGTGCAACACCTATTCTGATGACCTCGATTACCAGAAGAAATTTCAATGAAAACGGAGTTCTCATCGACACACATACCGATTATCCTTTGGTAGTAAGGATGGTGGCAAATGACATGAAAGTTGCTTTCGTTGACATGCAGTTACTGACCGAACAAATGGAAATTGCAGCCGGTCCGGAAAAATCAAAACTTTTACACCTTTATTTTAAAGCTGGAGAAAATCCGTATTACGATAAAGACAAAGCGGATGACACGCATTTGTCAAAATTAGGCGCAGAAACTGTGGCTAAACTTGCAGTAAAATCTTTGAAAGATTTAAAAACAGGTTTGGAAAAATATATTAAGTAGTTGAATCAATAAAGAACATAGGAAAATGGAGCGTCAAGAAAATTTAAATTCAATCCGTTAAAAAATTTCCACTGTTTGAGTGGCGGCAAAGAAATTTCTTAATAAGTATAATAATCATTTCCGCCCGAGTTTTGGAAATTTTAGGATTTAATTTAAATTTTTAGCGGAAGTTTCCAAGTCTTGAACTTTTGGTTCTTTTGTTTCAAGACAAAAGAACATTAATAAAAATCAATTAGAAATGAATTTCAAAAAAGAACCTTTTTTCGACGGCAATTCTGAATGGGAAGATTTAGGAGACGGCGTTTCCAGACAATTTGTAGGATACAATTCTCAGGTCATGATGGTCATCGTAAAATTTGAAAAAGATGCAATCGGAACATTGCACCAACATTTTCATTCCCAAATCACCTACGTTTCTGAAGGAAAATTTGAAGTAACCGTCGACGGCGAAACCAAAACTTTACAAAAAGGCGACGGTTTCTTTGCCCAGCCTAATATTTTCCACGGTGTAAAATGTCTGGAAGCAGGAAAACTGATAGATGCCTTCACACCATTTAGAGAAGATTTTTTGAAAGATTAACTTTATAAAATCAAACCTTCAAGGTTTTCGAAACCTTCAAGGTTTCTTATTTTAAAACCAATGAAAAAAGTATTTTTTTTAATAATTATTTTCTCTTTCTTCCAGTTTTCCGCACAGGAAAAAATATCGTTTTGGCCAAAAGGTGAAATGCCCAATTCCAAAATTCTGGCTTCTAAAACAAAGAAGAAAAAAGAACTGGCAGAACTGAAAGAGCCTGAACTTTTCGCTTTTCTCCCTCCCACAAAGGAAAGAAACCAAAAGTCGGTCATCATCATTCCCGGCGGCGGTTATTCAAAGCTAACGTATGACGAAGGTGCCTTTCAGATTGCAAAATGGATGAACACTTTGGGAATTTCCGCATTTGTTTTAAATTACAGATTGCCTACCTCAACCGATTTAATTCAAAGAGAAATTGCGCCTTTGCAAGACATTCAGGCTTCCATAAAATACATCAGAAAAAATGCAGACCAGTGGGGAATTTCTCCCGATCTGGTAGGCGTTGTCGGAACTTCAGCAGGTGGACATTTGGCAACAATGGCAAGCAATATTTCTAAAGATTATACCGAATTAAAAGGCGACTGGTCAGAAATTTCCACCATCCCGAATTTTGCGGTTCTCTTTTGTCCGGTCATCGACTTTGGTGAATTTGCCCATATAGGAAGTCGGGAAAGTCTGCTCGGAGAAAACGCTTCTTCAGATAAAATTGCAGAATTTTCGATGCAAAATAGAGTAACGGAAAAGACGCCACCCACCATTTTATTTCACAATCAGGATGATACCGCCGTTCCGCCGATGAACAGTATTTTGTATTTCAAAGCAATGACAAAAAATAAAGTGAAAGGTGCTATGTTTATTTTTCCGAAAGGTGGCCACCGATTTTTTGTGACCGATAAAGATCCTATGAACGAAAACTGGAAAAAACTGTGTGCAGACTGGCTTTTTAGTATGGGTAATAAGTGATGGGTAATTAGTAATTGATTTGGGCAGCTATTCCGCCTTCCACTCCCGCTTTTTTGCTCGTCGTTCCTCCTCACAAAAAGAGCTCCGTTCAAGTCGGGCTGCGGATTTTGTCGTTAAAACAAAATTTGTCATTAACCAAAAACGTGTCAATAATTCAGATAAAAAAAATGAATGCTCGCAAATTACCCTTATTTAGAACACTTGTATTTCTTTATTAAGTTTACGCCTTTGTATAACTTAAGAAACGGTCATCATTTTAAATTCTTTGTTTGGCTTTGCGTTTAAATTAAAAATTATAATAAATCGCAGACGTTTAAAAAAAATTAACAATGAAAAACTTCATCCTTACATTCAGCATTTTTATTGGAATTCAAATTTCAGCTCAACAGAAAATTGCAGTTTGGGAAAAAGGTACATTGCCCAATTCCAAAGGTTTAAAATTAAGCATTGTGGAAGAAAAAGAAGGCAGAATTACACAGATTCAGGAGGCTGAACTGTTTGCCTTTCTCCCTGCAAAAGAAGAACGAAAAAAAATGGCCATCATCGTCATTCCAGGTGGTGGTTACAGACATTTGACTTACGATTTGGGTGGATATTCTTACGCAAAATGGCTCAATACCTTGGGAATTTCAGCTTTTGTTCTGAATTATCGTTTACCAACTTCTCCCGATTTAAAACAAAGAGAAATCGGGCCTTTACAGGATATCCAGGCTGCAATAAAATTAATCAGAAAAAATGCCGCTCAATATGGAATTTCTCCCGACCAAATCGGAGTTTTGGGAACTTCCGCAGGTGGACATCTGGCTGCTATGGCAAGCAATATTTCTACCGACTATACTGACTTGAAAGGCGACTGGACAAGTATTTCAACAGTTCCGAACTTTGCAATTCTCGTTTCTCCCGTCATTGATTTAGGCGAATTTGCACACAAAGGAAGTCGGGACAATTTATTGGGATTGGATGCTTCAGCAGAAAAAATCAAAGAATACTCCATGCAGAACCGCGTGACAGAAAAAACGCCTCCAACGATTCTGTTTCATGCTCAAAACGACAATGCTGTGCCTGTCATCAACTCTATTTTATATTACGAGGCGATGATTAAAAATAAAGTGAAAGGTGCAATCTTTATTTTTCCCGAAGGCGAACACAACATCGGGATTTCCAACAAAACTGTGCTGACGGATAATTGGAAAAAAGTTTGTGCAGACTGGCTTGTGAGTATGGGTAATAAGTGATGGGTAATGAGTAATCAGTGTAGAATTATTATAAACGTAAAGATTTATTTAAACATTTTGAATTTAAGGTGCAAAGGTTGCGATAGATCGCTGATGAAGCTTGAAATATATTCTTTGTTAAACTTTTTTCTTTCTAATTAAAAGAAATTATAAATCAGCTTAAAATCAATTCATTGATTATTCTTTGCTCCTTAAACTATGCTTATAAAAAGAAAATCTTTGCGTTAAAAAAACATCGAATCAAATCATCAAAAAAATTTATAAAATGCTAAAAATCATTCAACATAAAATCTTTTTACTGGCTTGCGGAACATTGATTTCTGTTTCGGCATTTGCTCAGCAAAATTTAAAATTAACCTACAACAAACCCGCAGAAAACTGGAACGAAGCCTTACCCATCGGGAATGGTAAACTGGGTGCGATGGTTTTTGGTGGTGCAGTTCAGGAACATCTTCAACTGAATGAAGAAACAATCTGGGCAGGCGAGCCGGGAAACAATGTTCCGAAAAATACATTTGACAGCATTCAGAAAGTCCGTCGTTTGATTAATGAAGGTCAGTTCGAAAAAGCACAGGATTTAACCAACAAAACCTATCCGAGACAGGCTCCAAAAGATTTGAACTATGGAATGCCGTACCAGACTATGGGTGATTTGTTTCTGGATTTTAAAGGTCATGAAAATTTTAAGAATTACAACCGAACTTTAGATATTGAAAAAGCAATCAGCACGGTTTCTTATGAGGTAAACGGCGTGACTTTCAAGCGTGAAATATTCTCTTCTTTTGCCGATAATGTGATCATGATTAAGCTGACTTCAAGCAAAAAAGGAAGTTTAAATTTCAATATCAACGCTTCTACTCCACATCTCATCAATTCAATTTTGACAGAGAAAAACCAATTGGTAATTAACGGAACAAGCGGTTCTGTAGACAATAAAGCCGGAAAAATTAAATTTAAAACGGTTGCTTTTCCTGTTTTAAAAGGCGGAAAACTCACCTCAACAAAAGACAAACTTGAAATTGCAAATGCAGATGAAGTCGTAATTTATGTTTCCATTGCTACGAATTTTAAAAAGTACAATGACCTTTCTGGAAATCCCGATGCTAGAGTTTCAGAATATTTAAATAAAGCTTTAGGCAAAAAATACAATGACGAATTAAAAGCTCACGTTGCGAAATATCAGAAATATTTCAAGCGGGTAAGTTTAGATTTAGGAACAACCGACCAGGCGAAGAAAACGACAGATATCAGAATTAAAGAATTCGGAAATTCGCAGGAACCGGATTTGGTGGCTTTGTATTTCCAGTTTGGGCGTTATCTTTTGATTTCTTCGTCACAACAGGGAACGCAGCCTGCCAATCTTCAGGGAATCTGGAATTATCAGCTGAATCCGGCTTGGGACAGCAAATACACGGTGAACATCAATACCGAAATGAATTACTGGCCTGCTGAAAATACCAACCTCAGCGAAATGCACGAGCCTTTGTTTGATATGATTCAGGATTTATCGGTCACTGGACAGGAATCTGCCAAAGAGATGTACAAAGCACGAGGCTGGAACATGCATCACAACACCGATTTGTGGCGAATCACAGGAATCGTTGACGGCGGTTTCTACGGTATGTGGCCAATGGGCGGAGCATGGCTGACCCAACACGTCTGGAATCACTATTTATACACCGGAGACAAAGAATTTCTAAAGAAAAATTATGAAGCTTTAAAAGGTTGCGCTTTGTTTTATCTGGATGTTCTTCAACAGGATCCTTCCAAAAAATATCTCGTGGTGTCGCCATCGATGTCACCAGAAAATAAATACTTTAAAAATGTAAGCATTACCGCCGGAACAACGATGGATAATCAGTTGGTTTTTGATGTGTTTAATAATTTCATCAATGCTTCAAAAACTTTAAATCAGGATAAAAATCTTTCCGAGGAAGTGAAATCAGCTTTGTCAAAACTTCCGCCAATGGAGATTGGGCAACACGGTCAATTGCAGGAATGGCTGACTGATATGGACAAAACCGATGATAAACACAGACATATTTCGCATCTGTACGGTTTATTTCCATCGGGACAGATTTCGCCTTTCAGAAATCCTGATTTAACGGAAGCCGCAAAAAATTCGATGATTTACCGTGGCGATAAATCCACAGGCTGGTCGATGGGCTGGAAAGTGAACTGGTGGGCAAGATTGCTGGATGGAAACCGTGCCTTTAAACTCATTTCAGACCAGTTAACTCCTGCTCCGCTTGAAACCAAAGGCCAATCCGGAGGAACTTACCCGAATCTTTTGGATGCACATCCGCCGTTTCAGATTGATGGAAATTTCGGCTGTACTTCGGGAATTGCTGAAATGCTGTTGCAAAGCTATGACGGATACATTTACCTTTTGCCGGCACTTCCCGACGCATTGCCAAACGGCTCTGTGAAAGGTCTGAAAGCAAGAGGCGGTTTTGAAATCGATATGGATTGGAAAAATTCCAAACTGACTAGATTGACCGTTAAATCTGCTTTGGGTGGAAATGCAAGAATCAGAGTGGCGAATGGTTTAAATTTAAAATCCAAAACAAATTTCACCTCAGCAAAAGGATCAAATTCCAACGAATATTATCATGTGGATGTGATAAAAACGCCTTTACAATCGGCCAAAACAGAGCTGAAAGGTTTTGCAGTTCCGGAAACAGAAATGTTTGATTTTAAAACTGAAAAAGGTAAAACCTACACTTTTGAAGTAAATTAATTTAAGTAAATTCTATGAAAAATATTTTTTCTATACTTCTATTGATTCTAAGTTTTTCATCAATAAAAGCTCAAAAATCCACTTTAGAAAAACCAAGAATTCTCATCAGTACAGATATTGGCGGAACCGATCCCGATGATAATCAGTCGATGATACATTTGCTGATGTATTCGGACAAATTCAATATTGAAGGTTTGGTTTCTTCACCATCTTTTGGAAACGGAAGCAAGAAAGAAATCTTGAAAATGATCGGTCTTTACGAACAAGATTTACCGAAATTAAAAAAGCACAGTTCAGGTTTTCCAACTCCGAAATATCTTCGCTCGGTTTCTAAGCAGGGATTGCATGGAAATGCTCCTTATGAAGGCTTTTCTAAATCAACAGAAGGTTCGGAATGGATTGTAAAATCTGCCAGAAAAAAATCTACACAACCTTTGTGGGTTTTGGTTTGGGGCGGTTTGGAAGATGTAGCTCAGGCCTTGCACGATGCGCCTGATATTCAGAATAAAATTAAAATTTACTGGATTGGTGGGCCCAATAAAAAATGGAGCGCCAATTCGTATTCTTACATCGTGAAAAACTTTCCTGATCTTTGGTTTATTGAAGCCAATTCGACTTATTATGCTTTCTTTTCTAAAAATGAAGATCGTAACATCCTTAAAAGTCCTGAGTATTATGACCGATACATTAAAGGTTACGGGGCGATGGGAAAAGATTTTAAAAATTACTATAAAGGCGAAATCAAAATGGGCGACAGTCCTACCCTGTTTTATCTGATGCAAGGAAATCCCAATGATCCTACCGGAGAAAGCTGGGGCGGAAGCTTTGAAAAGATCAACCGAAGTGCTCATATTATTGTTGACGGAAATAAAGGAACATCAGAAGACATTGCTTTTTGTTCATTAATCGAATTTCGTTTTAAAGGCCCTATTATTAGAGACAATCCTGCTACTGCACCTTTTCACATGGAAACCATGCACAAAAAAAAAGATGTTCAGAAATGGGCAGGTTCTTACCTTGGAGATGGAAATTATGCTATACAATATGTACCAAAAGGTGCTGAAGTTCTGAACTATAAATTTGTGTCAGAAATTCCTGAACTGAATGGTCATGAAGGCAAATTAAATATTGTCAATCTATGGCCGGGAAAGGAAAATCCGACTGATATTCCTTTAGGCAAAACATGGTTTTCTGATAAATCTGATCCAACACTTTATGAAGGGAAATTTCAGGGTGGAAAAACCATTTCAAAATGGAAAAATGATATTCTTCTGGATTGGGCGAAGCGTTGGGACTGGTTGAAGTAGTTTTTTGCCAAGAATGCATGAATTTTATAATGTATAGAACTTTAGAGATTTTAGCGAAATGAGTTTCCCAAAGATTTTACGCATTTTCATAGATTTTTTTGTTGCCACGAATGCACGAATTTTTAGTCTAATTTCAGGTAAAAGTAATCGAAGAAAAAATCAGCACAATCCGCAAAATCTGCGTGAGCTGTAAACATAAGAAATCCTGATGAAGTCAAGAGTCAGGATTTGTTTTACAGCAAACCTAACAGGTTTTTAAAATTTCATTTCAAAACTGAAAAGGCGGAGTTTATAATTTTGAAGTGAAGTAAATTCGCACAGATTTCAAGGATTTTAGTTTGCCACGCATACACGAATTTTTAATCTAATTTCAGGTAAAATTAATCGAAGAAAAAATCAGCACAATTAGCAAAATCTGCGTGAGCTGGAATAAGAAATCCTGATGCAGTCAAGCGTCAGGATTTGTTCTTAGATCAAACCTCATAGGTTTTGAAAACCTATGAGGTTTCTTCATTTATTGCGAAAGTTTATTTCTCTTCAGCCATTTTGGATAATCATTATCAATGAGTTTCGTTCCCGCTTCATTGTACCAGCTGTAACCCATTCTACGCTCTTCGGAAACCTCTTCGTAATTGAATTTTACACTTCCGTCACGGTCACCGAAAACAGGTTTATTGGTCGGAATATCATAAAATCTTGCCCAAACTGATGATCCTTCTTTTTTGCTTAAAGTACGGATTGCTTTCTCACCTTCTCTCGAAACCTGATATGTGTGATCTTTAATTCTGCTTTCATCAAACCACTGAACGGCAAATCGGATTGATTTTTCAATCTCCGGAGTTACGGGTTGCATCATCAGAAATTTTAAAATTCCGACAGATTCACCTGTCGCCAGAGACATCGGCTCAAAAGCCCTCGCTTTTTCAGGAACCAAAGTCACTTCGTTGTACTGGTCTGCCCAGATGGAAAGTTTTCCGTTTTGCATGACCTGAGTTTTTAGAATACAGTCAAGCCCTTTTTGAACGGCAATTTTTGATTTTTCCTTTAATTTTTGATCTACCGCATCGAAACCCTCTTTTCCTTCCGAAACATTGTACAAAATAGTTAAGGCGTTGATCATCGCATTATCATTGTAAGTCACCTGCTTTCTGTAAATCGCAGAGTTCGGATAATACTGCGGAAATCCACCGTTTTTATACTGCATAGAGAGCAAATACTCAATTCCTTTTTCAGCAGATTTCAGGTATGCGGGATTTTTTGTAGTACCGTAAGCTTTTATTAAACCATTAATCTCCTTCGAAGTCGCGTTGTTGTCAATCGTCGCAAGATCATTATCGTTGGCTTTGATGACTTTTAAAAGTTTCGCATCTATCTTTTTAGTGTAGTCTACATTTTTTTTGTCGCTGTTATGTTTTCCCCAACCGCCGTTCGGAAGCTGATACACCATCATTTTTTCGGCTAAAGTATCTTTTACCTGCGCAGAAAATGCCGATGTTATCAGACAAAATGAAGCTACAGTCAGTTTTAAATTAATCATTTTTTAATTATTTAAGAGTAATAATAAGCGGATTGGCAACAATTTTCGCCTGTTTCTGCAGCAGATTTTCCCAGTCTTTCTGGGTCTGAATCTGTCCGCTTTTCTGCCATGCAAACCCTGCGTAATAAGTCAGTTTTTTCTGAGGTTTCGTTACAACCAGCAAATTACTCTGGTCCGGAGTTTCAGATTTGTGAGCCATAGATTTCTGAACAATTTTAGGATCTACAACAATTCCCTCGCCTACAAAAGCATCATCGATTTTTTCCCAGTGCAGATAATATCCTACTTTATCATTCAGCTTGCTTTCACCTTCATTTTTATGTAAAGTAATCCCGACCGTGTAATTTGGAACTTGTTTTTCAGTTTCAAAAGTAGATTCAAACTTAGAGAAATTAGAACCTAAATCAAGAGAAATTCTTTTCGTTTCTTTTACTCCAAATTCGCTCCACGGTGCATACGTCAGTTCGAAAACGGTTCTCAACGGTCCTTCAGCAATCGTTTTCGAAGTCACAAAGTTTTGGGAAACCTGCAGTTTTTCATCCTTCCAGATTCCAATTCCTCCTGTTCCGCGGCTGTCTCCGACGTGATAAGGATCATAACCTTCACCTCTCGTGTCTTTGTGGTAATACATCGGATCCGTCAGATAACCTTTGTACCATTCGTTGATAACCGATTTTTCAGTTCTTTTAAACCAAATATCGACACCGCTGGAAAGTGTGCTTCCTTTCACTTTTGCCAACGCTTCAGCCTGACCTTTCGGACCATACACCCTGAACGCAATTTTATCGTTTTCCCAAGTGTAATCGTCTACTCTTTCAGGAACCAATCTTGAATAAGTGGTTAATTTACTCTCCGGAATCGGTGTATTTGAATCAGCAACAATGGTGTAAGAATTTGTTTTTTTAGCATCCAGTTTCGCCTGAAAAAGAAGTTCATCATTTTTCCCGTCGCCGTCATTATCGATCCACTGAATCGGCAGATACTGCTTTTGGGCGTCTTTTATTCTTAAATCTTCCGCTTTATTTTTCCCTAAAAATGCTTTCAACTGCTTTACTGAGACAGAAACGACTTCATTTCTTGCAAAATCCTGAGTATTTTTAACCTGAACTGAAGTCTGTGCATTCATAAAATCCGCAGCAATGCAAACGATTGCACAACTTAAACCCAGTTTTACTATTTTTTGTCTGAACATAAAATGTAGTTTTATCAAAAGTAAAAATATTCTGAGTATTTATTAGATTTAAAACCTTAAATGTTTCTTAAAAGTCATTTCAACTTCTCCCGATATTATTTAACGGATAAATCTTCATCTGTCAAACTGATGTGGAGTTTCAAATTTTAAACTGAAATTCTGTGAAATTATCATCATTTGCAAAATCAGAACGAACTTGCGACAAAACACCAATTAAAATTTTCTTATTTTTAAACATCAATTAAATCCAATGAAAGAGAATCCCGAATTTTACGAAATACAGCGCTTCAGACAATGGTGGCTGTGGCTGATTATTTTTTTTGTACTTGGATTTTCTGTCTACAACTCCTATGAAAATGCAGAACACTTCTCCCGCACAGAGTTGATAATTTCAACTGCTGTTCCTGCTGTGATTTTCTTTTTATTTTTCATTACTAAACTCGAAACTAAAATTGATCATTTGGGCATAAGGGTTCGGCTTTTTCCTTTTCATCTGCAGTTCAAATATTTTCCATGGAAAAACATTGACAAAGCATTCATCCGGCAATATTCTCCGCTTATGGATTATGGTGGCTGGGGTTTAAGGCTGGGAATGTTCGGTCGCGGAAAAGCGTATACTATTTCAGGAGATTTAGGACTGCAGTTGGTTTTTAAGGATGGGAAGAAACTTTTGATTGGGACACAGAAGTCGGTAGAGATCAAGCGGTTTCTGGAAGAACTCAACTAAAAAAAATAACTCTCATCTATTCTAAATTTTATCTTTGGTGATTTTCAAGTATGAATTAAATCCAATTTAATCTTTTTTGAATATCTGCTTTTGATCAAATGGTGCTTTCAACCACAAAGAAAACTAAGGATTTCACAAAGAGCACAAGACGTAGTGAACCTTGTGAAAAAATCTTTGTACTCCTTGTGGTAAAAATAAACACAATAATAAGATTCAATTTTTAAGGTCGGGGACAGCAGTAAGCCATTTTTGACTCTGAACTTACTTCAAATCCTTTTTAATTACCAGATACTTCAAATCCTTATCCCCCGCATTACTAATTCCATGCTCTGAATTTGGCGGACAATATAAACTCGTGTTTGGGCCTACTTCCACAGTTTTTCCGTTGAGATAAAATGCAGCCTTACCTTCGAGAATATAAAAAAATTCCTCCTCAGGATGTCGGTGTGGCGCGTGAGTGGATTTTCCAGCTTCCACAATGCTCATCTTCAGCGTGTTTTCCTCCGTGAATTTTTTGTCAGCAAACCAATACTGATAACCGGAATTTGTTTTTTTCGCTTTCGACAGATCAAACTCGTTCACACAGTTTTCTATCGTGTAATTGATGGGTTCTTTCTTATTTTCAACTTTTTGGGCATTTACATTCTGCTGAAACAGAAAACTGATAATAATGGCCGGTATAATTTGGGGTAATTTTTTCATTTTTAATAATATGAAAAAAAATCGAATTTTAAATAATTAACTATTAAAGCTCTCGCAGATTTTGCTGATAAAACAGATAGTATTGAATCTGCTAAATCTGTTTAATCTGCGTGAGAAAATTATATACTCTTAATTTTAGAACATTTCTGTTATTTTAGTCCAAAATCCAAATCCCCTTTCCGGAAAACCATTTTGTCAATATCTGTTTTATTTCTAAATTGCATTATCTCCCAAAAAAGAGAGTGACAATCACAAAAAACATTTATGAATCAGATTATTCCGTTTGACTTGCAGATACAGCACAGCCCTTATTTTAACTATACTTTTTGTTTAAATCAATATCCTTTTCTTCAAAGCATTGCTTTCAGAGACGTGACTGAAGATTTTGAAAATCTCAATCTTCAGATCAGTTCTTCATTGGGTTTATTTCAAAAATACGATGTTTATATTGATAAAATCAAGGCGAATGCACTGTACAAAATCTCGCTTTTCAATTTTGTCTTTGATAATGCTTTGCTGAAAAGACTGACGGAAAAAGATTTAGATCAGATAAAAATTCAGGTTTTTAAAGACGGCGAATCGATTTTTGAAAAAACTTTCAGCATCGAAGTGCTGCCGATGGATTATTTCGGTGGATTGCAGTCGTATCCGCAACTTCTGGCTTCGTATGTCCTTTCCAATAATACTTCTCTGTACAAACTGAAAGCCGATGCCATCGATATTTTAGCAAGAAATAAACTCACGCCGTCGTTTGAAGGCTATCAGCAGAAAAACAAGGAAAGGGTTTTGCAGATGGTTTCGGCGATTTACAAAGCCATTCAGAATCTGGATTTAATTTATAGCTCGATGCCTCCAAGTTTTGAAAAGAACGGACAAAGAATCAGACTTGTAGATACCGTTTTGGAAACAAAATTCGGAAACTGCATCGATATTTCCCTTTTGTTTGCAGCTTGTCTGGAAGCGATTGATCTCAACCCGATTATCGTGGTAACAGAAGGTCACACTTTTGTAGGAGTCTGGCTGGATGACCAACGGTTTGACGGAATGGTTAATTTTGATCAGGCGGCAATCTCCAAAAGAATTGCTTCGGGAATTAAGGAAATTGCTTTAATTGAATCGACAAGTCTCTGCCGAGGAAGCAACATTTCGTTCAAAGATGCGATGAATTCTGCTGAAACCCAACTGATGGATTCGTCACGATTTTTGTTGTCATTAGACATTAAAAATGCACGGTCGGCGGGAATTTCACCTCTCCCACTTCTGAAAAATGAAATGGTAAAAACTCAGGATTTCAGTTCCGTTCAACATTCAACGAAACTTGATCAGGATTTTGATTTGGGAACACAGTATGATGACCTCGAGCTGACCGATTTTTCAAATTTAACCAAACAAAAAGTCTGGGAAAGAAAACTGCTCGATCTATCGCTCAGAAACAACCTTCTGAATCTGCGCTTTACCAAAAGCATGCTCCAGCTGATCGATACGAAAATAAATGTGCTCGAAGACAGCCTTGCCGACGGAAAATCTTTCACCATTCATCCCGACAACAATCAGGCGGTTCTCAGAAAATACAGTCTTTACGGCGAACCTTTGCATCAGTCGCAGCCGCTTTTTAAAATGGCGCAGGATGAGTTTAAATACAATCGACTTTTAACGTATTACCATCAGGACGACCTCGACAACATTCTCACCAACCTTTACCGAAGCGCAAAACTCGCCGAAGAAGAGAATGGAAAAAGTACATTGTACTTGGGAATTGGTTTATTGAAATGGTTTGAACCAAAAAATAAAGACATCCCAAGGCTCGCTCCGATTTTACTTATTCCTGTCGAACTATCGAGGAAGTCGGTTAATTCAAAATTTACGCTTCGAAGTCGCGAGGAGGAAACCATGATCAACATTACGTTGCTTGAATATTTAAAACAGGAATTCAAACTCAATATCAACAGCCTCGAAAATCTTCCAATGGACGAATCGGGAGTTGATGTTCCGAAAGTTCTGGCAATCATCAGAAATGCCGTTCTGAACCTTGAAGGCTGGGATGTTCTTGAACAGTTGGTTTTGGGAATTTTCTCTTTCAATAAATTGATTCTCTGGCAGGACATTTCAAAATATTCAGAAGAAATTCAGAAATCTTCGATTGTAAAAAGTCTGATTGACGGACGTTTGACGGGAACTTTGGAGAGCGTTGAAAATGATGCAGAAAGTCTTGAAAATATATCAGCTTCCGAATTGGTTTTACCGATTTCAACCGATAATTCTCAGTTGAATGCCGTAAAAAATGCCAACCTTAACAAAAGTTTCATCCTTCACGGCCCGCCCGGAACAGGAAAATCGCAGACGATTACCAACATCATCGCCGATGCTTTGTCGAATGATAAAAAAGTGCTTTTCGTTGCTGCTAAAAAAGCCGCCTTGGATGTCGTTCACAACCGTCTGGAAAATATTGGTTTGGGGGCATTCTGTCTCGAACTGCATTCCAATAAATCTAAAAAATCGGACGTTCTCAAACAGTTTGAAAGAACTTTGGAAGTTCCGAAATATAAAATAAATGCCGATTATCACGAGGAGGCAAAACGTCTCGACGAACGCAGAAAAGAGCTTGGAAAATATGTGAATGACCTGCATCAGAAATTCCCGATTGGCTGGAGTTTATTTGATACAATTGCCTTTCTGGAAACCAATCACGTACAGGCCGATGAACGTTTCCACATTAATTTTCCATTGGAAAGTGCTGATGTGTTCAACTGGAATCAGTGGAAAGACTGGCTCATTCCGTTTGCATCGATTGTGCGGAAAATCGGGCAGCCATCGCTTCATGCTTTACGGCCAATAAAAACTTCAAGTCATCAGTTTGAAAATAAAAACCTGATTCTCTCGGCGATTTCTCAGTTTAATGAAAAGAAAAATGAAGCCGAAGAGATTAAAAAGCAGTTTCAGCTCGAGGAAGTTTCCAATGCGGACAGTGTGGAAATTCTTGAATTTTTAAAAGATAATCCTGTAAAATCCGGTTTGGTTGATTTGGTTTTCAATGAAAGTCAACTCAATTTATTTAAAAACTGGATGACGCAGCAAACGCAGTTTCAGCAAATTGAAAGTCAGATAACATCGAATTTTAATTCGTCCATTTTAAATATTGATTTTGCCTCATTAAAATTAATCTGGAATCAGGCAAAGCACACTTGGTTTATTCCGAAATGGTTTAAACAAAGGAAAGTGAAGCAACAACTGAACGGTTACGCAAAATCAGGAATAGAGTCTGATGTGCAGATTGACGGACTTTTTGAGAAGCTTGAAAATTATCAGCAGCTTAAAAATCAACTTTCAAATCTTCATTACAATGCGCTTTCACCAGTGACGAATCTTTATTTTAACGGAAATTCGTTTGACGTTTCTGCGATTGAGAAAGATAAAAAAACCATTGAAAATGCGAAAGATCTGGCCCAGAAAATAGCCATCAGAAATTTCCATGAATGGCTGAAAGATTTTTCATTAAAACAAAACAACAGTCTGAATATTTCTGACCATGTTGAAAAACTGAAAGAACTTTACGATGCAGAAAATAATTTATTGAAATATGTAGACGAAATCCCTAATGAAGTCGATTTGCAGACGGTGGTACAGAATATTCATCAGCTTGAAGACTGGATTAATTTTAATGGTTTAAAAGAAAAAGCACAGGAATTAAACTTAAACTGGTTCATTGATTTCCTTGAAAAAGGCTGGCTCGATACAGAATCTCTCGAACTGGAATTTGAAAAAATCATTCATCTGAATTTATTCATTAAAGCAATTTACAGTTCAGGAACATTGAACGGTTTTGATGCAAATATTTACGAATCTCAGATTCAGCAGTATAAAAATCTGCACAAAGAATTTACCGAACTGACAAAAAATCAGCTGACAATGAAACTCAGCGACCGACTCCCGAATTTTACGCAGGAAGCCGTCCAAAGCTCAGAAATTGGGATTTTGCAGAAAGCGATTCGCAATAAAGGCAGGGGTTTGTCCATCAGAAAATTATTTGATCAGATTCCGACTTTGATTCCGAGGCTGAAACCGTGTATGCTGATGAGTCCGATTTCGGTGGCGCAGTATTTTGATGTGAATGAAGAGCATTTTGACTTGGTGATTTTCGATGAAGCATCGCAGCTGCCGACTTCTGAGGCGGTAAGTGCTTTGGCGAGGGCAAAACAGGCAATTATTGTGGGCGATCCGAAACAGATGCCGCCGACGAGTTTCTTTGCTTCTCAAAAAGTGGATGAAGAAAATTTTGAGCTCGAAGATTTAGAAAGTATTTTGGATGACTGTTTGGCGCTATCCATTCCGTCGAATTATTTGCTGAGACATTACCGAAGCAAGCATGAAAGTCTGATTTCTTTCTCTAACGCTCATTTTTACGATAATAAATTGCTTACGTTCCCGTCTCCGGATGATTTAAACCGAAAAGTAACGTTTGAATTTATCGACGGATTTTATGACAAAGGAAAAACGAGAACTAATAAAAATGAGGCGGAAGCGATTATTGAATACATTAAAAATCATCTCGAAAATCAGAATAAAAAATCGATTGGGGTCGTGACTTTCAGCCAGACTCAGCAAAGTCTGATTGAGGATTTGCTGCAGAAATTATTTCAGGAAAATCCGAATCTGGAAGAATTTGCAATCAATTCTGAAGAACCTATTTTCATTAAAAATCTTGAAAATGTACAGGGTGACGAACGCGATATTATTCTCTTTTCAATTGGCTACGGACCCGATGAAGACGGAAAAGTTTCAATGAATTTTGGTCCGCTCAACCGTGATGGTGGCTGGAGAAGACTGAATGTTGCTGTGACGAGAGCGCGTTACGAAATGAAGGTATTCTCTTCGTTAAAAGGCGACCAGATTGACATGAACAGAACCAGTTCGGAAGGTGTTTTGGGATTGAAAAACTTCCTGAATTTTTCTGAAAAAGGCTTGGTGTATCAAAACTCAAATCAAACCGTCAATCAGCAGAAACTGATGGTGAATGCTGTTGCGAAAACGCTTGAAGAACATGGACTGAAAATCAAAACCAACATCGGAACTTCTGAATATAAAATCGACATCGGAATCATCGATCCTGAAAACGAAAGCGAATATCTTCTGGCGATTTTGCTGGACAGTGAAAATTATTTTAACATCCATACCACAAACGACCGCGAACTTCTTGTGCCGAATGTACTGAAAGGTCTCGGCTGGAATGTTTTCAGGATCTGGACGTTGGACTGGATTAAAAATAAAGAGAAAATTCTTGAAAAAATCAAGGTCGAAATAGAAAAAATCAAAACACAGGTTAAAGAAAAAAAGGAAGAAATTACCGAACTGAAAACTTCTGAAAAAATCTATCTGAGTGAGGTTTCAGAGGAAGAAAAACCTTCAAAAATGATTTCTTATGTTGCGGCAAATTTGACTCCGGAAGCCAATGCCAACTCAGAATCGATTTATCATTTTGAAAACAGGCAGGTTCTTTTAAGTCAGTTAAAAACCATCATCGATACAGAATCGCCGATCAGCCAAAATGCCTTGTTCAGGAAGATTCTCAAGCTTTGGAATACTTCAAGAGCCGGCGGAAAACTGAATATCTATCTTTTGGAAACCTTGGCTTCCATTCCGAATATTCAAACCACGGAAAGTTACCAGAAATTTTACTGGAGCGAAAATTCACAACCTCAAAATCTTGATTTTTACCGGGATAATTCCGCAGAAAAAAGGCTTATTGACGAGATTGCACCTGAAGAGATTTCGGTGGCAATGATGGAATTGATGCATTCTAATTTAAGCCTGAATAAAGAGGAACTGGTACGTGCCGTCTGCAAGACTTTTGGTTTTTCAAAAGTAGGCTCGCAGATTGATGCGGTGGTGAAGTTTTGTGTGGAGGATTTGATTGGGAAAGGGATGCTGAAGGAGGTTGATGGGAGGATTGGTTTGGGGTGAATTAGTGCTGCATTTATTGGATATGTGAACCTTGAAATTATTAAACAATAAAATATTCAAATTGAAAAATAAATCTTTCTTGTATGGAATACTTTTAATCTCCGTAGGCTTTTTAATAGTCTTCTTTTTTGGTTATAAGGACAACAATTTTTTGGGAATAATAAGTTACTTAACTTTTTTCTGTGGCTGGCTAATTATTACATTTTCATTATTGGGGAAGTATTATAGCTTTGATAAACCAAAATTCACTAAAAATAAAATTCTTTGGTTAAAAAAAACTATCAAAAACATCGCAATAATAAGTTTTGCAGTTATCGGATTGTTCTGTTCAATTATTGTCACTGGAAATTTAACTGATAAAAAGATTCAAAACATATTAAATAATGAACCAACCGGAAAATCTGTCGCAGAAGTAATAAATCTGGAAAGCAGACATACAAGAGGTGGGTGGAAAATCTGGGCAATATTTCAATACAGAACCCAAGACGGTATTTTTAAAAAAGGAATTTATAATTATAATAGCCGATTCAAAAAAGGAGACAAATACGATATAATTTATTCCGTAAAATATCCTGAAATTTCTGAGATTAAAAGCAAAGTAGAAAACAATTAGCAAAAGTTACAATTATAAACTCAGAAAAGATTATACTAATTTTGAGTTTTAAACGGGCAGATATTATCTTCACGAGTGAAATATTGTGATAATTTTATATAAATACTAAAACATGATTATGAAAAAAATACTCTTACTTCCAACTCTCTTACTCTTCACAATCAGTTTTTCTCAAAAAATCGCAGACCGCTACCAGTCTTTCCAACCACAGGATCAGTCTGTACCGCCACCGCCTGGAGTGAGCTTTCCTGCACAATTTCCAAATGGAAACAAAGCTTTTTTGAAATTAACAGATCAAAATATCAATAAGAATAATCTGAAAAGTTTAGATAAAACTTTAAGTACCGAAATCATTTTAAAGATAGACCAGCAGGGAAATGTGCTCAATATTTCAACCTACGGAAAAAATGAAGTTTTTAACAAAGAAGTAAAAGCCGCCGCCACAAAATCAACTCAGGATGTAAAATGGACTGCCGGAAAAAACAGTCAGGGACAAAAGGTGATTGATATTGTAAAGATTCCGTATCGTTTTAAGAATTTGTAAATTCCTGTATAAGAAGTTGTCTTCAAAAAAATCACAAACAAGAGAACAATAAAAGCATATTTTTCTTACCTTAGTTTTCACAAATTATCATCGATGAAAATATTTCTACCCATCATATTTCTATTGAGCTGTCATTTTACTTTTGCACAAAGACAGCCGCATGAAAATCAATCTAAAGCAGATTCTGTCACAACAACTTTGAAGCAAAGCATCGTAAAAACAGAATCGCAAAACCCTAAAATTCCTAAAATTTCGACTGATAAAAAATCAGATCCAAAAAAATCTGTTGCTGAGCAGGATTTTGATCTTGAAATAAGAGCCATCCTCGATTACAGACTCAACCGTGTTTTGCGCGAAGATCTGTTTTGCTTGATTTGCGAAGTGGGATTTGATGACGGACAGCTTGCTTAAAATATTCAGTTATGAAAATTTTCACATTTTGTTTCCTGTTACTATTTTTACAGAATTGCACGAAAAAGCAAACAAAGAGAATAAGTTTTAGTCAGTTTACTATAGAAATACCCAACGGTTGGAAAAAAATAAAAATTTTTGGAATAGATAGTGAAGTCGGAGCTATTGTTACAGAAGAAAATGACACTATTCATTTCGATTACGGTTCTTACTCAAATTCTTTGGAGGAAAACATTGTCGTATATGACAGGGAATTTTTGAAAATGATTTTAACAGAACATCCTGAAACCGATACTTCTGAGATGATAATTGTTTCAGACATAAATAAAGTAAATCAGGAAGATTTTAAAATCAATAAGGTCCACTTCGAAAGCATATCGGGATATAATGCTAAAATTGTCAGTCCTAAAAAATCAGGGAACGGTCTTACTGGAATTTACATCGATAGTTTAGGCACATCTTCAATTGGAGAAATCAAGTTTAATTTTTACGGTTTAAATCTAAATACAAAAAATCAAAAAGAACTATTGACCGCTATCAGAACTATAAAATTTAAAAAATAATTACTTCAATTTCACAACTTCTCCCTTCTGAAAATCTATTTTAAAATGATCAGAAGCATCTCCGGAAGAGAGTTTTTCTAAGATTTTAAAGAACGTTCTAAGCTGATTTAAAAATTCATCTTTTGTTTCTAAATTATCAAAATTCTTCTCTAAAATTCTGTATTGCTCAAGTCTTTTTGTCGGAATATCTTTTTTGGCCAATTCATCCGCAGATTGAAATTGGTAAAGGTTTAAAAGCGCATCTTCAAACTTCCATTTCTCAAAACTTTTTGTATTTAATTTATTGAAGTCTTTAGAATTTCCTAAACTTAATTTCAACAGATCTTTACCTGAAAGTTTCGACGCTTTGTCAATAAAATCTTTAGGCCAATCTGATGGAATAAATCTCAAACGCACCAATTCTTTCAGATGAAATAATGTGAAATCCTGATAGTTTTTTGTCTTTAAAATATCTTTGTTCCAGATGTTTTTTGAGTTTATAACTTTTAAATTTTCAAATTCTTTTTCATACAGGGGAAACAATTCATCAAATCTTAGAACATTTTTTATCGAAATAGTTTCCACTTCAAACTCATCCTGCGAATTCACGGTCAGAATTTTGTAAGCCGGAATATATGCCGCCAAAGAAGGCACCTGAATATTGACCAGCACTTTTCCATCATTGAACTTCCTAATTCCCGTATCATTAATGTGCATGTGCCCCGCAAAATGGAGCTTCAAACCTGCTTTTGCAAACACTTCTGCAACCTCATCCTGCGGAACCCGATCCATTTGCCATTTGTCTTCACCTAAAAGTTGTTTGATTTCAGCACCAGCATTGTCATTAAAATCCAGAATCGGATAATGCGTGAAAGCAATCAGAGTTTTATGGTGCTTTTTTGCTTCACTGACGATTTTCTCCACCCACGCAAACAGATGTTTTTTATTTGTCAAAACATTGTTATAGCCAATAGATGCGCCGCTGTAGTTATTTTCATCATCCGGATCGCCTTTAAGGTTTTTTGGAATATAAGTATTTCCATCAATAGCCATCAGCCAAATTCCGTCGGTCGGTTCTACAACATAAGAAAAATCGGGAATGGAAAATCCTGAACGCACTTCATACATTCTGTTTTCATAACGAGCATCCTCTGAAGCAGTTTTGTAGCTGTAGTTTTCGAAAGAATTTTTACTGAAAGGCGTTTGCCAAAACAGATCTTTTACTGAAGGTTTAAAACCAAAATTCTGCATATTGCTGAGAATTTCGAGATAACCCGACATCGCAATGTCTTTTGTAACAATTGCTTTTGAATCTTTATTTTTAATTAAATTTTTATCACTTACAATCGAAAGTTCTCCCCCATTTTCATCCATAAAATCAGATTTTCCGCCCTGTTTCATAAACGGACCGACCGGATCATGATTTCCGGTTGTGATGAAAAACCGCATTTCATATTTTCTCAGATATTCGTCTAAAATTTTCTTTAAACCACGGAGATTGTAGGCTTGCCCGTCATCCGTATAATCTCCAGGAAGTGCAACGATTTTAATTTTTCTCCTGGCAATATCATCCAAAGCCGCAAGGAAAGCAAAATAATTTTCATTAAAAATTCTGGTCGAATGAAGCTGAGAATCCATTGTTCTGAGAATGGTTTTCTTACCCGTCTTTGGATTTTCAATTCCTTTAAAATCTGAATCTGAAAATTCACCATACAAATCCTGAAAATGAACATCCGCCAGAAATGCAATCTTTACGGGGGTTTGTTGAGCACAAACCGTAAAATGCTTTAGATAAAAGATGATTACAAGGAGTTTTAAAAACGTTTTCAAACCGATATTTTTTAAATTTTAATGAAAAAAAATCTCACGCAGATTAGGCGGATTCAGCAGATCTTTAAAATCAGCTCAATCTGCAAAATCTGCGTGAGCCAATTTACTGCAGTTTCAAAGACTTCAAAATCTTATGAAAAATTTCATTATTTTCATAAACGCCAATGAAATTTTCAGAACCGGAACCGTAAGAAAACACAGGAATCAAAGTCGCCGAATGGTCATCTGTCGTAAAATCTCCTTCAATCGTGCTGCTTTTCATATCTCCATGTGGAATACTGAAACCGCCCGTTTCGTGATCTGCCGTAATTATAACCAGCGTTCCGTCGTTCTCGTCTGCAAACTGAATGGCTTTGGTAATGGCTCTGTCGAAATCAATTCCTTCGGTAACGATCGTTCCTACATTATTGCTGTGCCCGCCACTGTCGATTTGGGCAGCTTCTACCATCATAAAAAACGGTTTATTCTTGCTGTTTAGAAACTTCAGACCGTTTTCCACCGTTTCTGCGAGAAGATTTCCACGGCCTTTCAAAACCTGTGGAACTCCGTTGTCTGAAAGGTAATACGCAACCTTCTCTGCTTTACTTTCTCCCACCTCATTAGCATTATTGGCGAGTTTAAAATGATTTAAACCTGAAACTTTAGATTTTCCTCCGGCTGCAAAAAAAGTGAGTTTTGATTTAGTTAAATCCTGTGCAATTTCCTTTTCCATCCCACGGTCTTTTTGATGGGCATAAAATGCGGATGGTGTGGCGCCCACAATTTCATCAGTCGTAATAATTCCTGTATTGAAGCCTTTTTCAGACAAAACTTCAGTCATATTCGGAACAGGTTTACCATCTGAATCTACGCCGATAAATCTGTTTTTAGTTTTCTTTCCTGTGGCAAAAGCGGTGGCTCCCGCTGCGGAATCTGTTGTGAAATTATCGTTTGCAGTAGTTTTAATTAAACCAATATTTTTAAGCTGAGTTAAAGTCAACTGACCTTTATTAGCCAAAACTGAAGACGAAATTTGAGATAATCCATTTCCATCGCCAATTAATAAGATTACATTTTTTACGGGAACATTTTTGTTTTCATATAAAAATTTAGGATGATAAACTTCGCTGTACAGCGTGTTTTTGAAAGTCCGTTGGTCTAATTTATTTAGATAATCTGCGCATTCTTTGGGATGGTCTGTATTGATAAAATCGACGCCGGCGTGCGCAAAAAATTCCCAGGAAGTCTTTCCGTCAGGAATTGCCCAAAAACGAAATGGTTTACCAAATGATTTTGCTTTTTTGATGACGTCTGTTACTTTCGGAAGGTCGTCTTCGGTTAATCCGCCTTTCCCGTTCCAGACAGAATAGGTTTTAAAATTTAAACTTAAAAGTCCTACTTTTTCCCATTGCTGTGGCGTGAGATTTTCCAAAGACTGATAATCAAATTTGATAAAATCAGGATACGAAGCGAATTTTTCAGGCTTTGGCTGATTTCCGGAAATCACAAAACTGATATTTTTCTGAGCAGTGATTTTTGGATATTTTGAAATTTCAGCAACGATCTTCTTTAAAGTAGATTCGCCATCTGTTTTCAAATCAATTAAAATCTGAACCGGCTGATCTTTGATTATTCCTAAATCAAGAGCTTTTTCAATAGATTCTAAATACAGTTGATCGAAAGTTCTTTCTTTCTGAATATTTTTCTGTTCATGCGAAACAAACAATTCATTATTCACAAGATAAACATCTGCTTCAAACGATTTTGCGCCTGATCCCAAAGCGTACCAAAACGGCACTTTCTGTTCGTAATCGTTATGAGAATGAGCCGAATAATTCTGTGCAAAAGCATAACTCGCTGCTGAAAAAGCGATGGCAAAACTTATTTTTTTTATTGTGGAAATCATTTTTTAGGTTGAGGTTTAGGTGAAAAAAAATTAAACAGTTTCAAAATTTCAAAGATTATATCTAATATATCGCTGTATCATCGCTCTATGATCGCTCTATGATCGCTGTATGCTCAGCAAACCATCAAGTTTTAGAGAAAAAAAATTAAACAGCTGTATTTATTTTACTTTTTCAGCTGGGAAAATCCTGTCAGGATTATTTTTTAAACTGCTGATTAACCAGGATAAGATTTTTCTTTTCTTACAGTCACTTTAAAAAGACACCCGATTTTTTCAGGGCTTCCACCAGTTTATGGTAAATGGTGTTGTTGGGATAAACTCCTGAGAACAGTTCTTCTCCTTTTCCCATCGCAAAAACAGGTACCAAAGCGGCAGTGTGCTGATTGTCTATAAAATTGACCTGTACTTTATCTTTTACTTCTTTCTTTTTTCCTGTTGCGTCATCTTTTTCCATAAATTTCCCAATGCTTGCACCCCCTGTTTCGTGATCGGCAGTTACAACCAATAAAGTATTTGGATTTTTCCTGATAAATTCCATCACAACACCTATGGTTTTATCGAAATCAAGGACTTCTTTTACCATCATTTCTGCATTGGTTGCGTGGCCGCCCCAGTCGATGAACGAACCTTCAACCATTAAAAAGAAAGGTTTCTTTTCGCCGGAAAAATAATCCAATGCGGCTTGAGTAGCTTCCGGAAGGAAATCTTTCCGTCCCTGAATTTTATTGGGCAATTCATCCTGAGCCAGAAGGTATAAATTTCTTTTTCCGGCAACCGGTTTTGAAAGGGAAACGGTGTCTATCCTGTAATTTTTCTTTGCTAAATCTGTTAAAAGATTCCTGCTGTCTTTCCTTTTGGTAAAAAACTTTAAACCTCCACCTGCTGCGAAATCGACATCAGATTTTATAAAATCCAAAGCGATATCCTCGTGCCAGTCGCGGTCTTTGATGTGTGCATAGTAGGCAGCGGGCGTTGCATGGGTGAGACTTGTTAAGCTGACCAGTCCGGTTTTGTAACCTTTATCCCGCAGTTGCTCCAGAATTGTTGGGATAGCAACAGAATCTTTATCTACTCCAATTGCTCTTTTATAGGTTTTCTGTCCTGTCGACAAAGCTGTTGCGCCAGCCGCAGAATCTGTAATTCGGTCGCTCGTACTTGACGTTTCAGAAAGACCTACATATTTAAATTGTTGAAAATTCGGTTTTCCTTCTCCAAAATAAAATGCAGATGTTACTTGAGATACTCCCATTCCATCACCAATCATAAAGATGACATTGATGGGTTTTTGACTTTGCGCATTTATTAAAGTTTCAAACAGAAACATTAAAAAAGCAGCAAACACCTTTACATTAGGACTTTTACAAATATAATTCATAATGATTATTATTTTAATAATTAATTATTTCCATAATCAACGTGCAAAATTAGGCATTACATCAAAACGAAACATTGACCTAATAGCTGCATAATTCAATGTTAACAGACTTTATCCTTACGTACAGACATTTAGACAAAACCATTTAACAATAAGTTTACTGAAATTTAATTTTTCGCAATAAAATTCACATTTTATTAATTTTAAAAATGGGTTACTTAACGGTAATTTAACGGAAGTCGGCTTTTTTTGAGCCTAATTTTGCACCAAAATAAAAAGGAATGAAGCTTATTTATCTCGTGCCAACTGTTTTGATGGGTTGTGTCAGCTTAACATTTGCACAAAAAAAAGAGTCAGACTCGATTAGCAGCGGTAACAGGCAGACAGATCTTGAAGAAGTAGTAATGATTGGTTATGGCTCCCAGAAAAAATCGGATGTAACCGGAGCTGTAGGTTCTGTAAAAGCCGAAGATTTTAACAAAGGTATGGTTGCCAACGTAGGTCAGCTTCTTCAGGGAAAAGTAGCCGGAGTAAATGTTGCCAACGTGAGCGGCGAGCCCGGAGCCAATCAAAATATCGTCATCAGAGGTGTCGGAAGCTTGCGTTCAGGAACTACTCCATTGTATGTGATCGACGGTTTTGTTATCGATAACAGCAACACGGGAGTTGCCAATAACCCGATGAACTTCATCAACCCTGATGATATTGCATCGATGGATGTTCTGAAGGATGCTTCTGCAGCTGCAATTTATGGGGCAAGGGGTGCAAACGGAGTTATCGTCATTACTACCAAAAAAGGTAAAAAAGGAAGAACTCAGATGAATCTTTCTTCAAACCTTACTGTTTCAAAACTGGCCAGCAAAATGGATGTTTTCAGTGCTGATGAATTCAGAAGACAGGTTGCCGCAATGGGAGCCAAAGTTGACGACATGGGTGGAAACACCGACTGGCAGGATGAACTGACGAAAACAGCAATTTCAGAAAATGTAAATTTTTCCGCAGCAGGTGCAACAGATAATTCAAATTATTATGCAGCTTTAGGTTACGAAAATCAGGAAGGTATTTTGTATAACAGTAATCTGAGAAGGTATTCGGGGCGTGTAAATGTTTCCCAAAAAGCATTTGACGGAAGGGTAAATATTGATTTCAACTTAAACGGAACAAGAACCGAAAACAACAGACCGAGCGTAACGAGCATGGTTTCTACAATGCTTACGCTCAATCCAACCTATCCTGCTTTCACCAATGGTTCGCCGACAACGGTTTTCAATAACGGAAGTTTTAATCCCCTTATCCGTCAGGATATTTATAAAGATTTTACAAACAACAACAGGATTTTAGCCAATATTTCTCCTTCAGTAGAAATCATTAAAGGTTTAACCTATAAAATGAATCTTGGAGTTGACTATTCTTCGGCCGACCGGGTGATCCAAAATATGCCACATGCTATTCCTTTGGAAATAGGATCTTTAAACTTAAATTATTATTCTAACAACAATACGCTTGTAGAAAATACTTTAACATATAAATTCAAGATCAACCGTCATGACTTCAACGTAATGGCAGGACATTCTTATCAAAAACTTTCACTTGTAGCAAGAAGCTGGGATTACTCAGTATTTCCCAATAACGGAATTGAGCCACAATATCAAATTGGAGCCGCTAACAAAAACAATACTACCTCATCATCTATTGCCAGCAAAAATGAGCTTCAATCATGGTTTGGTAGAGTAAACTATGACTTTAATGACAAATATCTCTTAACTGCAACTTTAAGAGCAGACGGATCATCAAAATTTGGAGAAAACAACCGCTACGGATATTTCCCATCAGTGGCTGCAGGCTGGAATGTAACGAAAGAAAACTTTCTTTCGGAGGTAGATGAAGTAAGCAATTTAAAACTAAGAGCAAGCTGGGGTAAAACAGGAAATCAGGAAATTCCTAATAAAATTACAAAAAGAAGTTACAAATCAGCATCTGATGGTGGCGGACAGGCAACCTATCCAATGGATGGAAGCGGAAATTATCCCGTAGGATTTTATTTGGTAAGAGCAGACAATCCAAACATTCAGTGGGAGGTGACAACTCAAACTAACATTGGGGTAGATTTCGGATTTTTGAACAACAGATTGACGGGTACATTTGATTTCTTCAATAAGGTTTCAGATAATATTTTGCTGGATATTAATCCTGTTGATCCCATCAGTGCTGAAGAAAAAATGTGGAAAAATATCCCAAACATGACCATCAACAATACAGGTTATGAAATATCTTTAAACTACAACAGTAATCCAAATAAAGCTTTCACTTACAGCATCGGTGGAAATGCAGCATTCATTAAAAATGTAGTAAAAGACTCTCCTTATAAAGTTCTTTCAACCGGAGAAGCTCAAGGTCCCGGAACGACAAATGCAGTCATCAATGGATATATCAACCATGAGCCCATCGGTACGTTTTACGTGAGAGAATTTTTAGGTTTAAATGAAAATGGAACCAATATTTTCAGAGATGTTGATGGAGACGGAATCATTACAGATAATGACAGAGTTGCCGCTGGAAGTGCTTTACCAGACTTTACCTACAACCTTTATCTGAAAGCAGCCTACAAGAATTTTGATTTTGGATTAAACTTCAACGGAGTTGCAGGAAATATGATCTACAACAATACGGCCTCCACTTTATTTACAAGAGGAAGATTAGGTCTGTCTCAAAACACGACCGAAGTTGCCACCCAGTTTCCAAACGAAAGCGCTAATAACACCAATGTTATTTCTACACGATATTTAGAGAAAGGAGATTTTTTCAGATTAAACAATGCGACTTTGGGATATAATTTAAATCCTAAAATCTTAGGCCTTGGAGAACATATCAGAAACGTCAGATTTACAGTAACTGCTCAGAATTTATTTGTAATCACTAAATATTCAGGCTTTGACCCAGAAATCAACACGGGTATTTCTCAAGGCGGAATTCAGTCTTTCGGTATCGATTACGCTACTTATCCTAAAGCAAAAAGCTTTGTATTTGGTGTGAACGTAGCATTTTAATTAATTATTTAAAAAAGAAAACAATGAAAAATAAATTTCTAATAAGTATTTTAAGCCTAAGTGCCCTTGTAAACATTGGATGTAGTGATCTTGCGGAGCAGGTTATCGACGAATCTCTGGATGTACAAACCAACAATGTCGTGATTGAAGTAATGGCTCCTGCTTACGGACCTCTTCCTGACGCATTTACCCATACCAAAAACTACGGACTACAGTTAATAAGTACAGATCAAGGAATTCTTCCCCCAAGAGGAAGCGGAAACGACTGGTACGATGGTGGTAAATATATTGAACTTCATCAACACACTGCGACAACTGCAAACGTGGTTGTGAGAGATACCTGGAATGCATTCAGATTAATGCTTTCCAGAACAGTAGTTGCTATTGAAAGACTACAGCCACTTGCAGCAACAAATCCTGAAGCAGCAAAAGGATTGGCTGAAATGAGAGCTTTAAGAGCGTATTACAATATGCTGATGCTGGATTACTGGGGATTAGCATTTAAAAAAGATTCAACTTCTGAAGATTCTCAAATTTTGAGAAGACAGGAAGCAGTATCTTATATTGAAAGTGAATTTCTTGCCGTTGTCAACGAATTGGATAACGCAAAAGGACCGGGAAGAATGTCTCAAGCCTCTGTGAACGGATTTTTAGCACAGCTGTATCTTAATGCAGGAGTTTACAGAAATCCATACGGAGCGGCAACTTTTGCGGCGGCGGACATGGATAAAGTACTTGAATACACCAATAAAGTAATTAATTCTGGATTATTCGCTTTATCACCGGAATATTTTGCGATTTTTGATGATAACAATCATTCCAACAAAGAATTAATTTTTGCAATTGATCAACGCCAGGATTTAACAACGTCTCACAACAGATTAGGTTATTGGTCGCTTTCAGGAAGTCAATATCCTTTAGCAGCATTCCCGAAAGCGAATGGCACAGATGGTCCCGCTATTACCTCAGATTTTTATGCAACATGGACGCAAGCTTACGGAAGCACCGATCCTGCTTTGGCAGATGCAAGATTTTTTAAAGAAAACTTCACGGTGCCACAGAATTTACAGAATTTAACGGGAGTGACTCCAGCAAATGATGCCAATCACTTCTTCCTGGTAAATGGTTCTACGTACGAAATCAACAGAGGAATCCAAAGAGGTGTGCAATGGGGATTGAGAAATTCAGCAAACGGACAGCCTTTTCAAACAGTAAACGGACAATATAAAATCTATCCGATCATCGAACAGAGAAATGGATTTGTAAATTACGTAAATCACACACTGGAAATCGATCTTGAAAACCCAAACAACAAAGATTATACAGATGGGTATAGAGTGGCAAAATATCAATTCAGCAGAACTTCAGATACGGGAAGAAACAGAGGAAATGCCGATATCGTTCTGTTGCGTTTGGCAGATATTTATCTGATGAGAGCAGAAGCTCAATTGAGAAAAGGAAATGCAGGTGCAGCTTTGGCAGATGTCAACTTTGTACGTGCTTCAAGAACAGCAAGACCTTCGGTAACACCTCCGGCTCTTACTTCAATTACATTAAACACATTGTACAGAGAAAGAGGTTTTGAGTTTTACTGGGAATTTTCCAGAAGAACAGATATGATCAGATTTGGCCGGTATGAAGATACCTACACTTCAAAAACCAATGCCGACCCAAGAAAAAGACTTTTCCCGATTCCACAGTCGGCAATTGACGGGGCTTCAAGTTCGCCGGGATACCTGGTGCAGAACGAAGGTTATTAACTTTATTTTACTAATTTCTATACTTCAGAAACAGCCTGCAATTTTTTTTTGCAGGCTGTTTTTTTTATTTTGTAAGGTTTAGGTTTAAAACTAATCAAAATCTTGCCTTCATAATATTTTAAATCAATTAAATGACTGTTATTTGTGATTTAATGATTATTTCTTCGTTTCAGAAGAAGGTAAATTGCTCCCGCAGCTAATGCTCCTGCAGCAATCATCTTTGTTTTTCTGGTAATTTCCGGCAGTACTGTTTCTCCATAAATTCTTGATGGCCCGGGTGAAGGAATAAATATATTCCCATTGGATTCTTTGTTTTTATCCGGTTTCATCATCATTCTCAACACACCTGAACTGACATTACTGAAAACGCCCGGTAATAATTTATAAAAACCTTTCATCATTATGGTTGAAACATCCGGCATGACAGATTTTTTGGGATTTTTTGCAGTCTTCACCATCAGTTGAGCCGTATCTCTCGGATCTGCTGCTCCCGGCGGAACTTTAAAATCCAATCCGGAAAATTTTGCGGAGTGAGAATTTCCCGTAGATTTCTGCATTCCCGGATATAAAGAACATACATGAATGTTAGGGAAGTCAGAAATTTCGCCCTGTAAGGCATCTGCCATTCCTCTGATTCCGTATTTTGAGGCAGAATAGGCCGTTCCGTAAGGTGTTGGAATCCATCCGCCGATTGAAATATTATTGATTAAAATTCCGTCGGTCTGTTTTTTGAATATCGGCAAAATTGTATGAGCACCATGCAGATAACCTAACAGATTGGTCTTAACAACCTGATCAACAGCTTCCGCAGACATATCCTCAAATTTACCAGTTGCCATCACTCCGGCATTGTTTACCCAGATATCGATTCGTCCGTTGAACTGAAGCGCCTGTTCGGCAAGATTTTTCACATCGTCCGCCACCGAAACATCGGTTTTTACGGCTAAGGTTACAGCTCCAAGATCACGAAGCAGTGCGGTGGTATCTTCGAGCCCTTTTTCACCTCTTGCAGCAATCACCACATTGCAGCCTTCAAGCGCAAAAGCTTCTGCTGCAGCACGCCCTACTCCGCTGGTTCCTCCGGTGATTACCACTGTTTTTCCTTCCAGACTTCTATCTTTTATTTGATTTTCCATAATACTTTGATTGTGATGTTATCCTATCATTTAAACAAATAGTATGCAAAAGGAGGATTTGAAAAATTTACTTTTTAAAACTGAGTTTGCAGAAAAGCAAAACCGCATTCAAAACAACGGCAAACGCATTCGACAGAATTATGGGTAATTCGTCATTGATGATACCATACCACACCCATAAAGAAAGTCCTGAAATCAAAATAACCAACATCAGTGCAGAAAGATCGTTGGTATTTTTTGTTTTCAGAACTTTTATAAGTTGCGGCAGTGCAGCAATGCTTGTAAGTGCGCCGGCGATAAGACCTAATATATTTTCATCCATCATTAATTACATCCTTGATTCATTTAAAAAAAGCGTTTTTATCCCGCATGAGTGTGCATTGCGATTTTGTTGAGCTCGCATTTCAGACATCCTAAAAGAAATTCTGTGTAGTACAGCTGTGCGTTCACCGCTTCTGTGCGCGGATGAAGCTCCAAAATTTTAGTTAAAATAATTTCTTTCTTGTAGGAAAAACTGAAATAGGCAAAAGTCTTGAACTCTGATAATTCTGAAGGCTGCGAGTACCCAGTAATTCCTATTCCCCAGTCTGTATCGAAGATTTCGGAAATTTTTAAGGCCATCTCTTCAGCAATTTCCGCTGAGACAAGGTCTTCATTATTCATTCTGTCTTTATCGATTTTAAGTAACTCTTTTTTCTGTGTTTTATCGTACACCGTAAGTCCACCTTTGAAAATATTGGCAGAATCATGAATCTGAGAAAAAGAAAACTGTAAAAAACCGGCGGTAACACTTTCTGCAACGGCCACCGACTCACCGGCTGCCGAGAGACAATGCCCTATATTCTGTAAAAGGCTTTTCTGAAGTTCCATATAAAATGATTTAGTGGTTGGATAAAATCACAAACACAAAAAGAATGCCCTAAATTATGGAAAACAGTAAATGTGGTATTTAAACTTAATCCGGTTTGAATTTTTCAATTAAAGAAACTGTTTGGGTTTCATTTTCTTTGATGCAGCTTCAGCAATCTGAGAAATTCTGCTTTGCCGTGTCTCAGGACGTTTTGCACTGACAATCCAGTACAGCATCATTTTTTTCACTGATTTGCTGAGACTTAAAAAATACTCATGAGCACCGTAATATTTTTTTAGGGCACCGTCAAGATCATCGGGAATAATCAGATCTTCCACCTCATCCAATATTGTCCAAGAGCCGTTTTCTTTCGCAATTTCTATAGATTTATAACCTGCCGGAGTCATCAGATTCTGCCCGATCAGCTTATCAATTTTATCTTTATTGATTTTTGACCATGTACTTTTTGCTTTTCTTTTGCTGAAAAACTGATGGGAAGTTTCTTCATCAACTTTGATTTTTTTGCTGTCGATCCACCCAAAGCAGAGCGCAACATCTACAGATTCGCTCCACGTAATCGATTTTTTGTCTGATGATTTTTTATGAAAAACCAGCCACACAGCATCCTCTGAAACATGATTTTTCTCTAACCATTTTCGCCATTGTGAAACTGTTTCAGCATGAAAAACTTTAGGTTTATTTTCTGACATTGTAGTTTTAAGTTTAAATCTTAATTAGATTTAAAAATAATCCATTCAAATTTAAAAATTTAATTCTTTTAAATCCAACAGAATATATAAAACAAAAACCCTGAAACAATTGATGTTTCAGGATTTTATTGCGAGGTGCCTAGCGGATTCGAACCGCTGTAGATGGTGTTGCAGACCACTGCCTAGCCGCTCGGCCAAAGCACCATTTTTACCATTTTCAGGTGTGCAAATATAGAAAAATAAGATTGTCTGCCAAAATTTTCAGGCAATTTCTTTTGATCCGATGTTCTCAATTTCTTCTTTTATCTGTCTATCAGCAAGATATTTTTTGATATCTATTACTCTCGTATCGCTTAATGTGTCGTGCCAGCCATTTTCTCCAAGAAACGAAAATGCATTGAAAGGGATCAGCCTGCACAAAGTTCTGTAAAAAATCTGTGAAGTTGAAGCATCTTCTCCGTCAATACTTACAGCGCGCGTTCCGGTTACCAGTTTCCCCAAACTCCGTCCGTTGCTGAAATATTCCCACACAAAATAGTAAACCGATGAAATAAGATAGCCGCTTGCAAATTCCCAAACCAGTCCGCCGTTGTTGTAAAAATAAAAGAAATAGCTGCCTGTCATTTCATAAATAAAAAGTGCTGCCAGCGACAGTACAAAATTCACCGCAAAAAGTGCCAGCAGATCAATCAGGTAATTTGCAAATCGCTGTCCGCCGGATGCACGGTTGTTCTCTATGATTTTCAGGTGTTTTCTCATAATTTATTTAGAATGCATTCAGCATCAATCTTAATCCAGCCTGAATGTCGATCACTGCAGTAAGACCGGAATTGTTAATCAGAATTTTTGACGGTTCTAATTTAAAAACTCTCCCATTCATTTTCAAACCTTTGTAATATTCTTTATTGAAAGCTTCTTCAATACTTTTTTGTGAAGAAACCTCAAGCTCAGACGTTGGAATTCCGTATTCATCTTCGATCATTTTTACAATCTTGCCCTGAAAAAGCACGGATGCAGTTTTCTGAAGAACATTGCCTGTTTTCAGTTTGAATTTGGTCTGCGAAAGCACGATTTTCCTTGTAGCTTTATCATAAACAGGAATTCCGCAAATAAAAGATTTTCCTTTCACATAACCCTCGGTCCCGGCTTCAATTATAATTCTGTCATCTTTGCCATAGACTTTAATATCGGTGATTTTCACTTTAGAATTCCGAACATCAAACTCTTTATTCAAAAACATTTTTTCTGCGATTTCGGTCGCTTCAGAATACGGAATATTTGCAGTGGTCTGAAGCAGAAAGCCTTCGTTCATTAAAGGTACAAAACTGAAATTCATTGCTGTTCTGATCGGCTGTGACGATTCGGGCTTCAATCCCGTGAAAGTCTCGGTAAAGACGTCAATTCCGATTGTGGTATCAATGGCATCTCCGTAGAATTTTAGTGGAGAAATATTCACATTAATCGGCGTCACTTTCAGCCACGTATCATATTCGTCCGAGATTTTGAAAGGCTGCGAAAAACTGTTCCACGCTAAAACCGCATACTGCTGAAAATTCAGCTGTGAAGCCATATGGCTGTCAATTGTTTTACAAAATTCTGCCTGTTGTTCTTTCAGACTTTTTTCCACAAGACCTGTGATCGGAATTTTAATTTTGCCGAAAGTCAGGACAGGTTTTACGACCCATTTGAAACCGTTGGGCTTGGTACTGGTGACCACCGTCCAGTTGTTTTTAAACTCCATAGATGCCACAAAGTACATCACAGTTTCAAAAGTTGTTTCCTGATAAGTGTAAACACCAAGCGTTCCAATGCCCTTTTCTGCCCATATTTTCAGAGGAACTTCGATAAAAATCCTGTTGTTGACATCTCCTACCAGACGGATAGGTTTTGTTTTCCAAACCTTAATTTTAAACTGATCGTTATTATTGTCTGAATAAGAATTGTCTTCAAAAATCAAATCTTTCACAGAAGAATTTACCATTTTGCTGACCTCAGCCAGCGGAATTCTTACCGGCATCGTGATGCTGGATTTTATTTTCGGGAACGTATAGATTTGCTCTGTCTCCTGACTGAAAATGAAAACATTGGCAAAAATAAACAGGAGTAAAATAAACTTTTTCAATTTAATCTTCATTAAAGTTGATCGGCAGAACCTCCCAAAAGAAAGCTTTTTTCAAGTTCGATGCTTGCACCCTTCATTTCACCTTTCATTGGAGGAGAAGTTTTGGTAATTTTGAGTTTCACATAAGAAACATCTTTGAAATTTTCACTTATTTTTCTGATGATTCTTCCGGCAACATGTTCCAAAAGTTTAGATTTAATTTTCATCTCATCGTGAATGATCTGATTTATATCTGCATAGCTGATGGTATCGTTTAAATCATCAGACTCAGCGGCATCCCACAAATCGGTATGAATTTCTGCATTTAAAATATAATAAGTCCCGATAATGTTTTCTTCGGGAAGAACGCCGTGGTAGGCGTAGATTTTTACGTCTTCTAAGAATATTTTGCTCATGAATTTTTAATTTAAAAATTTAACCACAAAAGTTTTTTATTTAAGTGAATTACCTTGAAAATAAAAGTTCAAATAAGGATGTAGCAAAGCAATTTTTAACTTTTTTGCTCTTTCAGCGATGAACTTTACGACTTTGTATTTCATCTAATTCTTTTGTGGCTTTTGTGGTAGAAAAATAATTAAAAAAAGCGAGTAAAAACCCGCTTTAAAATTTATTTGATGCTTTTCGAAAGGTCAAGCATCGCCTCGATGGGCTTCAATGCTTTCAATCGAAGTTCTTCTTCAATGATGATTTCAGGAAGTTCGTATTTCATGCACAGATACAGCTTTTCCATTGTGTTTCTCTTCATGTAAAAACATTCTGAGCAGTTACAGCTTTCGTCAAAAACCAAAGCCGGAATTAATTCCTTGTGTGGAGCACGCTTTCTCATTTCGTGAAGAATTCCTTCTTCAGTGGCAATGATGAATTTCTGACAGTCTTCTTTTTCAACATAATTCAGAAGAGCCGAAGTAGAACCTATAAAGTGAGCCAGTTTTAAAACAGATTCTTCACTTTCAGGATGCGCAATCAGTTTTGCGTCAGGATTGTCTGCCAACTGTTGTGCGATTCTTTCCATCGAAAAAGCTTCATGTACGATGCAGCTTCCGTCCCAAAGAATCATATCGCGACCTGTTTTTTGAGATAAATATCTTCCTAAATTTTTATCCGGAGCGAAAATAATCGGTCGGTCAACCGGAAGATTTTCAATAATTGTTTCAGCGTTTGAGCTCGTCACGATGATGTCGCTTTCGGCCTTTGTTTCTGCGTTACAGTTGATGTACGTTGCAATCAACGCGTTTGGATGCTGCTCACGCATTTTTCTTAAACCTTCTCCTGAACATCCGTCTGCCAATGAGCATCCAGCCATTGTATCAGGAAGAACTACTTTTTTAGTTGGGTTCAAAATTTTTGCAGCTTCTGCCATGAAATGTACTCCGCAGAATACAATCATATCAGCGTTAGTGTCTTTTGCCTGTCTCGCCAGTTGAAGAGAATCCCCAAGAAAATCAGCAATATCCTGAATTTCTGCCGGTTGATAATAATGCGCCAGAATAACGGCGTTCTTTTCTTCTTTTAATTTCAAAATCGCCTTTACCAATTCCTCTCCTTCCGGAATAATGAGGTCTTTAATATCTAAAAATCCTCTTACAGGAATTGCAGATTTTGCTTTTTCTAATGTTTCGTTCATGTTTTTTATAAATAATTAGGATGGCTGGAAAGTAATGTTGAAACCCAATGCTTCCATAATCTTGTAGAACGTGGAAACTTTCGGCTCTGTCTTGCCATTTTCGATTCTTGAAATATAAGATTTGTCTGCCCCAATCTTCTCAGCAAGTTCTTCCTGTGTCATTTGAGCATCTTTTCTTGCGTGCTCAATAATCTGACCCGTATAATATGCCATAGCTTTTTCGTGAAACCTGTCTCTGTCTTCAGTTCCGTGCTCACCATGTTTTTTTGCTAAAATCCGGCTATAACTTTTGATTTCGTTGTTTTCGTTTATATTCATAATATTCCGACATTATTTTTAAAGCTTTTTCAACTTCTCTGCGAGGTGTTTTCTGATCTTTTTTCTGAAATCCGTTGAACAAGACCACGAGATTACCTTCATCAAAACAGCAGAAAATTCTGTAAATATTGCTTTGATACCCTATTCTAATTTCAAAAAGACCACTTTCTAAGTGTTTTAAAAACTTTTCCGAAATTCGTTCCTGCGTTTCTATAATTTCAAAAATATATTCTATTTTATCAATTATTTTTGCCGGTAAACTTGCAGAAAAATTCTCAAAATAATCTTTAAAAGTGATGATTTCTCTTTTCATTTAAAGCAAGATGAAGTTGTACGAATATACAACTTTTAACTGAAATATTATAAACTAAAGATCACAAATCTGGCTGTCTTCCGATAAATCCTTTTATTAAACTTTCTATTTCTCTTTTTGCTTCGTCCAAATCGCTGTTGATAACGATTTGGTCAAATTCTATTGCGTAGGTAAGTTCTTCTTCAGCTTTTTCCACACGGGTTTTTATGGTTTCAGCGTCATCCGTTCCTCTTGAATTCAATCTTCGTTCCAACTCAGCAATCGAAGGTGGTTCTATGAAAATGGATAATGCTTTGTCGCCAAAATATTTTTTTAATGAAATTCCGCCTTTCACGTCTACATCAAAAATAACAACTTTTCCCTGATTCCAGATCTTTTCGACCTCAGATTTTAAAGTACCGTAGTATTTATCAGTGTAAACCTCCTCAAACTCTACAAAAGCTTTTTCAGAAATTTTCTTTCTGAATTCGTCAGGAGAAATAAAGTGATAATCAACCGCGTGAACTTCTGTACCCCGAGGCTGTCTGGTGGTGCATGAAATGGAAAATTCCAATTCAGGAATAACCTCCAGCGAATGTTTTACTAATGTTGTTTTCCCGCTTCCCGACGGCGCTGAAAATATAATAACCTTACTCATAAATAATGATTGATGATCGATAATTGATAATTGATTAAAACTTGATTACTATTTTAATCAATCATCATTTATCAATGATCATTTATAATACATTAAGCGTTTGCTCTTTAATTTTTTCCAAATCATCCTTCATCATCACCACCAGTTTCTGAATTTCGGCGTGATTGGCTTTTGAACCTAAAGTATTGATTTCTCTTCCGATTTCCTGAGAAATAAAACCTAATTTTTTTCCGTTGAAATCTTCGTTTTCCATTACTTCAGAATAATATTTCAAATGCTGGGAAAGTCTCACTTTTTCTTCCTGAATGTCTAATTTCTCAGTAAAATAAGCCATTTCCTGATAAAATCTTGTTTCGTCAACGTTTTCAAACTCTTTTAAAGTCTTCATATAACGTTCTTTTACAGCGTCAATTCTCACCTGCTCGTAAGGAACAACTTCTGCCAGAGATTTATCGATATTTCTGATGTTTCTCTCCAGTTCTTCGTGAAGAATTTTCCCTTCCGTTTTTCTGAATTCCTGAAATTTATCTACAGCATTATTTACGATTTTCGCCAAAGATTCCCATTCGCCTTCAGTCAGTTCGTCTGGTCTTGAAGTGATGGCATCAGGAAGTCTTACCGCCATTTTCAGGTACTCAAAATCCGGTCCGTCAGAAGCGATATTTTTAAGCTCATTCATGTAAGAATCGATTAAACTTCTGTTGATTTTCACATCATTGGTTTCTTCAAGATTCTCGATATTGATATAGCAATCTACCTTTCCGCGGATGATTCTATCGTTCAGAATTTTTCTTACTTCAAATTCTTTTTCTTTGTAACGTAAAGGAATTTTGATGTTTAAATCAAAGCTCTTGCTGTTCAGTGATTTAATATCTATCGAAATTTTTTTTCCTTCAAAAACACCTTCGGCTCTACCGAAGCCAGTCATTGATAAAATCATAGTTTTTTATTGTTGTACAAAGATAAACATTTAAGTCTTTACTTTTGCTAAAGTGAGATGGCGGGAAGCAGGAAGTGGGAAGCGGGAAGATGACAATACTTATGCTATTTAATGAAAATTCATATTTTGTCTGTTGGCAGCATATTGTAAATAATTAAATTTTTAACTTCCATCTCCCAGCATCCATCTTCCAGCAAATACCTTTTAAGAAAAACAAACTCATTTTCGTAAATTAGCCGAGTGAAAAATAAAACTTTAATCTCTGTTGTAGGCACTACCGGAATTGGCAAAACAAAACTTGCTATAGAGCTTGCCAAACAATTCAATACAGAAATTATCTCCTGCGATTCCCGACAGTTTTTCAGTGAAATGAAAATCGGCACCGCTGCTCCTTCGGAAAATGAACTTTTGCAGGCAAAACATCATTTCATTGGTCAGCTTTCCGTGAAAGATTATTATTCTATCGGTCAGTTTGAGCATGATTCTTTGGAATTACTAGACCAACTTTTCGAAAAATATGACATCGTCATCATGGTTGGCGGGAGTATGATGTATGAAAAAGCAGTGATTGAAGGTTTGAATGATTTGCCTGAAGCCAACGAAGAAAATCAGGGAAAACTGGAAACCATCTGGAAAAATGAGGGTATTGAAAAACTTCAGGAAATGCTGAAAGATTTGGATCCTGAATATTATGAAAACGTAGATGTTCATAATCAGAGAAGGCTTTTGAGAGCAATCGATATTATTTGGCAAACCGGAAAAACATATACAGAAAATATTTCTCACGACAAAAATCCAAGAAATTTCAAAACGATTAGAATCGGCATTGAAGCGCCACGGGAAATCGTTTATGAAAGAATCAATCTGCGTGTTGATAAAATGATGGAAAATGGCTTGCTCGATGAGGCTAAAAATCTTGACGAATTGAGAAAATCTCTGGAAGGCAGGAACTTAGCATCGTTGAATACGGTCGGCTATTCTGAACTTTTTAAATATTTTGACGGAGAATGGAATTTGGAATTTGCGGTTTCTGAGATCAAAAAAAACTCAAGGAGGTTTGCAAAACGCCAATTGACTTGGTATAGAAAAGAATTAAATATTCATTATATTCAAGTAGGATATTCTGAAAAGGATTTTGATGGTTTGATTAAATATATTGAGTCTGAAATTTGAAGCGTTTTTAAACCATTAAGATTTTTATTAAGAAGTTAAGTCTTATTAAGCACATAAAATAGATTTGAAAAAGCATTGAGCTTAAAAGCGAAGCAAAACTTAATATTCTTAACCCCTTAATCTATCCTTAATGGTTCAAGAAATTTAAACAAAAAAATGCGATCCCTAAAGACCGCACTTCAAACAATATAATTAATTTACTACTTCCATCCGCCACCTAAAGCCCGATACAGATCTACAATACTGCTCAATCTCTGTCTTTTCACCGACGCAAGATTCAGTTCAGCCTGCAGAGAATTTCCCTGAGCTGTAATTACTTCTAAATAGTTTGCCATCCCGCCTTTGTAAAGCATTTCGGCACTCTTTATTCCATTTTTTAAAGTTGTAACCTGTTCAGTTGCTTTTTGTTCCTGAACTTTCAAACTTTCGTTGGAAACCAATGCATCCGAAACTTCGCCCACAGCATTCAAAACAGACTGACGGAACGCCAAAACGTTTTTTTCTCTCTGAATTTTAGCAACATTTAAATCCGTCTTCAACTGTCTTTTCTGGAAAATAGGCTGAGTCAATCCACCCAAAACAGATCCGAACAATGATGCCGGAATTGAAAACCAGTTATCAATTTTAAAAGAATTCACACCACCGTTTGCTGTAATTTTCAACGAAGGATACATATTTGCCTGAGCAATTCCCACGATTGAATTAGATTCCAACAAAACCAATTCCTGCTGACGGACATCAGGACGACGGCTTACCATCGCAGCGGGAAGACCTGCAGAAATATCCTGTGGTAAAGAGCTATCCGACATTTCAATCGTTCTGTTGACTTTGTTTGGATTTTCACCAACCAAAATACTCAAAGCGTTTTCCTGAATCGCAATATTTTGTTCCAATTGTGTGATCAAAAGTTCTGTCGATTGCTTTCGGGCGGTTGCCTGCTGAACTCCCAAAGAAGTAGTGTCGCCACTTTGCCACAATTTTTCAGTAAGAGAAAGCGTGTTGGCGCTCAATTGTAAATTTGATTTTGCAACCTCCATTTGCTTGTCAAGCATCAACAAATTGTAATATCCCTGAGCAATCGCAGCAACAACCTGAGTCTGAATTGCTTTCGTCGCTTCATACGTCTGCAGATACTGCATTTTTGAAACTTCCTGCTGATTTTTTATTTTGCCCCAAATATCTGCTTCCCAAGATAAATTGAATGCTGCATTGTAATCTTCAACGTAACTTTTTCCTAGAAATAAATTTAAACTTTGTCCATTCAAACTGTTGTCCGATGGTCTCGTAATTTGTGCGGAAACTGCAAAACCAACGTCTGGATACTGAAGATGTTTTGCCTGTTTCAGTTTTTCCTGAGAGGAAGCGACCTGTTTTAAGGCAATCTGCAAATCGTAGTTGTTTTTAATTCCTTTTTCAATTAAATCCTGTAAGATTGGATCGTTGAAAAACTGTTTCCATTGCAGGTTGGCAACGCTTGCAGTGTCGGCGGTTGCAGTGTATTTGAATGTTTCAGGAAGTTCGGGTTTTGTTTCCTGATAGGCCAATTTTGGCACACAGGAAACGGCACCTAATGCAATTCCAAAAGCGATGATTATATTTTTTACTCTTTTCATAATTTTAATATGATATTTAAATTGATCACAAAACTTTGAGTGGTAGGCAAAGTTGTCTTTAGTAGGAGAAAATATTTTGCCTGTTAATTTTCCCACAGATCTCACAGATTTACACAGATGTTTGTTCTTAAAAACTTATTTGATCTTTTGTTTTCAAACATTTTCACTTTAAGATATGTGCATCATCTTATGTGACTTTTGTGGTTAAAACAATCTCAAAGTTTTGCTAATCATTTTTATTAATGTGCTGATGCTAAAAGTTCTTCCTCCAGTTTTTGTCTTTGAAGTCTTTTTTGTTTTCTGCTTGGCATTTTTTCATGTAAATACTGGAAGATCACATACATTACCGGAATGATAAAAATCCCGAAAACTACTCCTGTAAACATTCCACCAACAGTACTGATTCCGATGGAGTGATTTCCTTTTGCGGCCGCACCTTGCGTCCAAACTAATGGAAGCATACCGATAATGAAGGCGAATGAGGTCATTAAGATTGGTCTTAAACGTAATCTTGAAGCCTGAAGTGCAGATTCAATCAATGTTTTTCCTGCTTTTCTTCGCTGAACGGCAAACTCGACAATAAGAATCGCATTTTTCGCCAACAATCCGACAAGCATAATCAATCCGACCTGAACGTAAATATTATTATCAATTCCAGCCAATCCTGTGAAAGCAAATACTCCGAAAATCCCTGTAGGAATGGTTAAAATAACTGCAAACGGAAGAATGTAACTTTCGTACTGAGCTGCCAACAGGAAATAAACGAACAAAATACTTAACATAAAAACAAAAGCAGTTTGTCCACCGGTTTTGATTTCTTCACGGGTAATTCCTGTCCATTCGTAACCATAACCTCTTGGAAGTGATTTTTGGGCAACTTCCTCTACCGCTTTGATGGCATCTCCGGTACTGTAACCAGGTTTTGGAGTTCCGTTAATTGTTACAGCATTGAATAAGTTGTTTCTTGAAACCGTTTCTGGCCCGAAAGTTCTTTTTAATGTCACCAAAGTCTTTACAGGAACCATTTCGCCTGTTTTGTTTTTAACAAAAATTCCTTCCATGGAATCCGCATCGTTACGGTAATCAATATCTGCCTGAGCCATCACTCTGTAATATTTTCCGAATCTGTTGAAATCTGAAACGAAGCTGCTTCCGTAATAAATCTGCATCGTCTGCATCAATTCAGTTACGGAAACTCCGAGCTGATTGGCTTTATCGGTATCTACATCAATGGTGTATTGAGGATTTCCGGCTGCGTATGTTGTGAAGGCAAAAGCAATTTCAGGACGCTTCATCAATTCTCCAATGAAAGCCTGAGTATTGTTTCCCAACTGTTCAAAAGACCCGTTGGTTTTATCCTGCAACATAAATTCAAATCCTGAAACGTTACCAAAACCCTGTACCGTTGGGAAGTTGAAGAAAAATGCGTTGGCATCTTTTACCTGCGCCACTTTCCCTGTCAAACCTGCTGCAATTTGATCAGGATCTTTCACTTCGCCACGGTCTTCAAAATCTTTCAGTTTAATGAAACCTGCAGCATAAGGAGAAGCATTGGAATTGCTGATAAAGTTCATTCCGTCAGCAACCCAAAGATGGTTTTTAGCTTTTTCGCCGTTGATGATCTTATCAATTTGTTCAGTAGCTCTGTGCGTTCTGTCCAATGAACTTCCAGGAGGCGTATTCACTGCATACAACACAAATCCCTGATCTTCAGTAGGAATAAATCCGGTCGGAGCTTTGTTGATTAAGAAAATACTTCCAGCTGTGATCAACGCTAAACCAGTAACGGCAACCCATTTATTTTTAATTAAAAATTTAAGGCTGTAAATGTATTTTTTGGTCATGTTGTTGAAACTTTTGTTGAAAGCATTGAAAAACTTCGCTCCAAAACCTTTTTTCTGACCATGTTCGCCATGTTCTCCCTGAGGATCATTCAATAATAAAGCACATAAGGCCGGACTTAAAGTCAATGCATTAATTGCTGAAATCAAAATTGCAATCACCAAAGTAAAGGCAAATTGTCTGTAGAAAACTCCCGCCGGACCCTGCATGAAACCAACCGGAATAAACACCGCACACATCACCAAAGTAATCGATATGATCGCTCCGGAAATTTCGCTCATCGAGTTGGTAGTTGCCTGTTCAACCGGCATTCCCGTCTGTTCCATTTTAGAATGGACGGCTTCCACGACGACAATCGCGTCATCCACCACAATTCCGATGGCTAAAACCAATGCAAATAAAGTCAACATGTTGATGCTGAAACCAAACAGCTGCAGGAAGAAAAACGTACCGACAATCGCTACAGGAACGGCGATCGCAGGGATTAATGTAGATCTGAAATCTTGAAGGAAAATATATACTACAATAAATACCAAAATAAACGCAATCACTAAAGTTTCCACAACCTGATGAATCGACGCATCCAAAAAGTCTTTTGAATTGTACATTATGATGGGTTCAACTCCTTTAGGCAAGGTAGTTTTCATTTCTTCAATCTGCTTTTCAATAGCGGTTAAAATTTCATTCGCATTTGAACCTGCAGTCTGTAGAATTGCAAATCCTGCGACCGGCTTCCCGTCCATTCTGTTGGCTGCGGTGTATGTGTAGGAACCGAATTCTACTCTCGCAACATCTTTCAATCTTAAAAACGAACCGTCACTGTTGGATTTGATCGCGATGTTTTCATAGTCTGCATTTTTGTTTAATTTACCTTTATACTTTAAAATGTATTCGTAAGTTTCCTTGCTTCCCTGTCCCAAACGTCCCGGTGCGGCTTCAAGATTATGATCTTTTACTGCCGCTAAAACTTCCTGCGGAGAAAGATTGTTGGCTGCCAAACGATCCGGTTTCAGCCAAAGTCTCATCGAATAATCTCTCGTTCCGAAAACCTGTGCCTGAGCAACTCCCGGAACACGTTGGATTTGTGGAATTACATTGATTTTCAGATAGTTTTGAAGGAAAAGTTCATCGTATTGTTTTGGGTCATTACTTGAAAGTCCCATAAACATAATCATACTGTTCTGAACTTTCTGAGTTGAAATTCCTGCCTGCACAACCTCCTGCGGAAGCTGGCTCATCGCTTTCGAAACACGGTTTTGAACGTTTACGGCTGCGTTATCCGGATCTGAACCCTGTTTAAAAAACACGCTCAAAGTCATCGAGCCGTCGTTACTTGAATTTGAGGTCATGTACGTCATGTTCTCAACACCGTTTACGGCTTCTTCGATAGGAACAGCCACGGAACGGGCAACAACTTCAGCATTTGCTCCCGGATAAAATGCCGTCACCTGAACGCTGGGCGGCGCAATGTCGGGAAACAGCGTGATCGGAAGGTTGAAAACCGACATCGCTCCCAACAGCAATAATATGATGGAGATCACCGTAGAAAGTACAGGTCGATCTATAAATTTTTTTAACATAAGAAGTTTAATTTTAAGTTGCTAATAGCGATTAGCTTTTGGCCATTGGCTAGATAATGCTTCAGTAATAATATTTTAGATATTGCATTGAAAGAAAAAAGCCAGAAGCAAAAAGCTGTTTTACAATGGTTTTGCTTTAAGTAAACTGTCAGAAGAAATCGCTTTTGGCTGAATCGTAACACCATCTTTCAACGCTCCAATTCCTGTGTAAACGATTTTGTCACCTGCAGCAAGTCCTTCAGAAATAAAGTAATAGTTCTCTGTTTTCCCTGAAATTGTGATCGGTTTTGAGGTTACTTTTTTATCTTTTCCAACTACATAAACGTAGACTTTATCCTGTATTTCAAAGGTTGATTCCTGAGGAATAACAAGCGTGTTGGCGAATAATTGCGGCATACGAACCCTACCTGTATTTCCCGTTCTCAACGCTCCGTTGGCATTGGGGAAAACGGCACGAACGCTGATTGCTCCTGTGGTTTTGTCGAACTGTCCGTCAACAATACTCATTTTTCCTTTTTCAGGATACGTACTGTTGTCGGCGATCACCAATTCTACCATCGGCATATTTTTAAGCTTTTCATTTAAAGTTGCTCCCGGATATTTCTTTTGGAAACCGATAAAATCCAGTTCACTTAAAGAAAAGTACGCATAAATTTCGCTGATGTCTGATAACATCGTCAACGGATTAACATCTGTTCTTGAAATTAAACTCCCTTTTTTGAAAGGAATTCTTCCGATGTAACCGCTAACGGGAGCTGTAATGGTTGTAAATCCGACATTAATTCTTGCTCCGCCAACTGAAGCTTTCGCCTGAGAACCAGCGGCAACGGCTGCGGCGTAATTTGCTTTTGCAGTTCTCAGCTGTACATCAGAAACTACCTTTGCAGCGACTAATGGCTGAAGTCTGTCCACTTCCACTTTTGCTTTTTGAATATTGGCGTTGGCAACCTGTAAATTGGCGTTTGCCATATTCATCTGCTCACCGTAAGCTCTCGAATCTATTTTGAATAATGCCTGTCCGGCTCTCACGTAAGCACCTTCTTCCACATAAATTTTATCTAAATATCCGTCAACCTGAGATCTAATTTCGACGTTATTTTTTCCTTCCAGTGCAGTTGGAAATTCCTGATAAGTAGTGGCAGGCGCAGAGGTTACGGTATATACGGGCAATGCAGGAGCTGGTGGAAGAGTGTTGCTGGCTTCTGCCGCTTTTGTGCAACTCTGTAAAAACAGGATACCTGCCAGAAGTACTATTAATTTTGCTTTTGCAGTTGTTTTCATTGTAAGTTTTATTTTTTTAATGATGTGTTAAATTAAATAATGATGTTTTTATTTTAAATCACGTTATATTTTCTAACGGTGTTAATAGATGAGTTAAAAAAAATACTTGATTTGATATGGTTTAGATAGTCATTTCCATGATTACAGTTTTTTGAGTTAAGTTTTGCTTGAGTGTTTTCGAGTGTTATTTTTCTTAACGGTGTTAATGATAAGGAAAAAAGATGGCAAGAAATAATGTAAAGAAATCGTATTTCATTTTTAAAGTTTTAGTTTGTTTTAATTTAAATTATTTTAAAATCTATTGTTAATTTTCCTAACAGCGTTAACTTATGGTTCAAAAAAATTTACAGAGATTTGATAAAAGCCGAAACTGTTTCGTCCAAAGTAGTTTTGTTCATTGTTGAAGGAATATCGTCATTTCTCATCATCATAATGGAGATCAATCCGTGAACCGCAGAAAACAAAGCGTGCGACGAGTGACAGGCATTATCAGGATTTGAACCTTTCTTACTGATGATCTCAAAAGTACAATCGTAGAGCATATCCTGAAAAGACGAAAACTCTTCCTTCATCATTCCTTTTCCGCTGCACTGCATTCCCAATCCGAACATTAGTTGATAGTATTCTTTATTTTTAAATGCAAAATTCCAATACGCATCCACAATTGCTGTTAACTGATCTTCAGGAGTTTCGTGCTTTCGTTTTGCTTTTTCAAGATCAATCTGAAGACAGTGAAATCCGTTAACGGAAATTTCATATAAAATAGCTTCCTTGTTTTCAAAATGATCATACACCACCGGAGCACTGTATTCAATGGCATCTGCTATTTTACGGATTGAAAGGGATGCCCAACCGTCAGTTTTAGCCAAAGTGAATGCAGCCTGCAAAATATTTGCACGGATAGATTCCTTTTCTCTTTGACGACGTTCATGTAAACCCATGATTTTATTTTACTAACAGTGTTAGCAAAACTACAAACTTTTAAGTATAAGTTCCAAAATAATTTTAGGATTTAACTTTGAAGGATCAATCAGAATCATTCTCAAATTGACTGAATATGGATGGGATGGGCATTTGAAGGGAGAATCTTTTTATTATTGTAAAATCGTATTCATTTTATAGTCTCCCTCAATTGGAAATAAAGTTTATTAAAAATGCTATAAACTTCCTTCATCCATCTTCAATCTCCCCTCTTTAATAATAAAAGAAATCTCTATCTTTGTCAGCAAATAAACAAGATATGAACACTCCTTCAAATATGTTGGCTCTTGGAACGAAAGCACCGTTTTTTGAACTTCCAAATCCTTCAAAAACCAATGAAATACAATCATTAGATGATTTGAAAGGCGAAAAAGGTACGTTGGTAGTTTTCATGTGCAACCACTGCCCTTTTGTGCTTCACATCATCGACAAGTTAAATGAACTGTACGAAGATTACAATGAACACGGGATCGAATTCATTGCCATCAATTCAAACAACGTAGAAAAATACCCTGATGATTCTCCCGAGAAGATGATTGAATTTCAAATCGACAGAAAATTTGATTTCCCTTATCTGTACGACGAAAGTCAGGCAATTGCCAAAGCTTACGAAGCAGCCTGCACACCTGATTTTTTCTTCTTTGATCACAAGTTAGACTTGATTTACAGAGGACAAATGGATGATTCAAGACCTGGAAACAACAAGGATATTACTGGCGAAGATTTAATTATTGCTTTTGAAAATCTTCTTTCTGGCGAGCCTCAGGAGGAAATTCAAAGACCGAGCATGGGTTGTAATATAAAATGGAAGTAGTTTTTCATTCATAAATAAAAATGTAAAACCGTCCTGTGTGATGGTTTTTTTTTGTGGTTTTTTAGGAAAAATGTTTTTATTTTAATTCAATTTGCTAAAACCCGGTGAAACAATTTTTGGTCACTTAATTGCTCTATATCCTGATCATCAAAACAGATGAGCAGCTACCGAATGGCAACTGCTCATTTTTATTTTAAATATTTTGCATTTCACTGCCAAAAATATTGTTAAGTTAATATTTTGAGGTACTATTTAATCACCTTTTTTAAAATTAAAATGATTGATCAAAATTCTGATTTCATTAAACTCAAAATCCGGCGGCAGTGCAGATTTCCATTCGTTGAGGGTTTCGTGAGGGTTTTTGTAATATTCATCTTCAAATTTTTTGATTTTATCTGAAGTAATCACTCTCGTAATATCCAAAAGACCGTTTTCTGCATATTTTGCGAGATGACCGATCACGGTTTCTTTTACCAAACCTCTTTCCATGGCAATCTGAGAAATGGTTTTTCCCTGCTCGAATAACTGGAAAGTTAAAACCTGAGAAGGAACTTTTGCAATCTGCATCGTCACTTCCTTATCATTTTTTTCATCTAAAAGTTTGGTTTCCAGTAAATGAATTTCCCTTAAACTGTTGAGGTATTCTTCTATATCTTCGAGCCAGTTTCTGAGGTCGTCGTTGTATTGTTTTAAACCTTTCGCACCTTTAATTTCAGAATAAAAATCCTTCATCGGATCAAAAATTTTATTCCGTGTTTCGCTGAAAAAGAAATTGACGGCGCCTTTGGTTTTGCTTTCAATTTCAGTCCATTCTTCTTCACCTGAAATGAAACTGGTGATTTTTTGGTTTAAAATACGGTCAAGTTTCTCAAAAATTTTGATGAGGTTCAGAGTATCATGCTTCAGTTCCTGATACAGTTTTTTTGCCTTAAGATGATCTATGCTTTTGGTAACGATGGATCGGTTGTTCCAGTCTTCCACTTCTTTCAGAAACCAATGACAGTCGAGTGTTCTGAGTACTTTTTTGATGCTGTAATCGTATTTTTCTTTATGAATAATAGTTTCCACATGATCATTGGCGTGCGTATCTCCCTGAAATTTGAGGATTCTGTTATCTTTAAAAATAACTTCAGGGGTAATTTTAGATTTTAAAACTATTCCTTCCAAAGTACGGCAACGCGAAAGAGCAACGTAAACCTGCCCTGCTGTAAAACTTTTTCCGGCATCAATAATCACTTTGTCAAACGTCAAACCCTGACTTTTATGAATGGTAACCGCCCAAGCCAGTTTTATCGGAAACTGTTCGAAGCTTCCCAGAACTTCTTCTTTGATATTTTTTTCGCTGTCGAGAAAGTATTTTTTCTGTTCCCAGACTTCTCTTTTTACAGTAATTTCTCTTTCAGAACCTTCCAGAACAACCTTGATTTCCTTTTCATCCAGAGAAGAAATTTCACCTAATTTTCCGTTGTAATATTTTTTTTCACCTGAAATATCGTTTCGGATGAACATGACCTGAGCGCCAATTTTTAAATCTAAAAATTGCTCATTCGGATATTGGTTTTCTTTAAATTCACCAAAAAGCTTGGCTTCATAAGTTGTACCGTCGTGTTTCAGCTCCTGCAGCTTTTCCTGATTGATGTCGTCTGCCATTTTGTTGTGCGAACACAGATAAACATAAGGCTGATCTCCCGAATCAAAAAGCGGATCGTATCTTTTATTTAATTCTTCAAAATTAATATTCGCAACATCGCCGTCGCGGATCGCATTCAAAATTTCAAGAAAATCTTCGTCGGTCTGTCTGTAAACCTTTGTCAGTTCGATGGTAAGTAACGGAATCTGTTTGATGGCTAAACTGTCGAAGAAAAACGGCGAGTTGTAAAACATTTTCAGTACATACTCGTCTCTCACCACTGGTGGAAGCTGGTATAAATCTCCGATAAAAAGCATCTGCACACCTCCGAAAGGCGAGGCGTTTCTTCTGATAAAACGCAGCGAATGATCCATCATATCCAAAACATCGGCTCTCAGCATCGACACCTCATCGATGATGATTACTTCTACTTCACGCAGGAGTTTTAATTTATCTTTTCTATATTTGAAATGTTGTTGAAGATCAAAAATATTATTGGCAAGATTGGTATCAATTCTGTCGGTGGTCGGCAAAAAAGTCCGCAGCGGAAGGCCGAACATAGAATGCACGGTAACTCCGCCGGCATTGATGGCGGCGATGCCTGTGGGTGCAACCACGATGTGTTTTTTTCGGGTGCGTTTTACAAAATCATTCAGGAAGGTGGTTTTTCCGGTTCCTGCTTTTCCTGTTAAAAATACGCTTCTGTTGGTATGCTCAATTAATTCAAAAAAATGATCTTTCATCGTGTTCAAAATTACAAAAATGTTGCGAAGGCATACACTTTGATTTCGTGTAAAAAAATGATATAATGAAAATGAATTTCATAAAGATAATTTCAGTCTGCGTATTTTCTCTTACAATTACGGCATGCAAAACGGCTGCTCCGGATCCCGAAACACTCCCAAAAGATATAGCCGAAAGACCTGCTGACGCCGACAGCAGAAAATATGATCAGGCACAGCTTGATATTTTAAAATCTGCCATAGACGCAGAAATCGAAAAAGAAAAATGCACAGATTCAAAAGAGTGGGCATTTGCTCCAATCGGTGCCAAAGCCTGTGGCGGACCGTATTCTTATATTGCCTATCCAAAGAAAAATGAAGAATCTATTCTTGCAAAACTTGAAAATTTCAAAAACAGAATGATCGCTCACAATAAGAAATACGAACTTGTTTCTGACTGTATGCTTCCGGCAGAACCGGTTTCCATCAGATGTGAAGCGGGGAAAGCGGTGTTGGTGTATCCTTAAGGTAAGAAACATAGCAAAAGTAAAAAGAGCCAAGGTTATCTAAAAGAATCAAGTAAGAAGGTAAAAGAGCCAAGTTTGGTGCAGGAAATTAGATAATAAGTTTGATTTTTGAATAATTCTGTTTCAAAATAATTTTAAGGTAATCAAAACCAAGAAGTGGTTTAATATTAATAGCCGTGGGTGAAATCGAGGAACGAGATTCGGCTAAACCCACGGAAAATGACAAACGATATTTACAAGAACCACGAAGTGGTTCAACTAACCAAGCTATACAACAACAAAAACGACTCTGAAAAACATTTCCAAAGTCGTTTTTATTTTAAGTCATTGCAAAATTAAATTATCAGTAAAGTACTAAACCACCAGTCCACTAAACCACTCCGACTCTCAAACCCTCAAACTCTCCAACTCATCATTCCTCCTTATACCACGAAGAATACTTCACATAATTATCTGCGATTCTGTTGACTTCGCCTTCCAAAAGCTGGGAATTGATATCTTTCAATTTCCTGGCCGGAACGCCGCCCCAAACTTCTCCGGATTTGATATGCGTGCCCTGTGTTACCACAGATCCTGCACCAACTATCGAATTTTCTTCCACCAGACAATTATCCATTACGATTGACCCCATTCCAATAAGAACGTTATCTTTGATGGTGCATCCGTGAACAATTGCGTTGTGACCGATGGATACGTTGTTACCAATGTTTAAAGGATGTTTTTGGTACGTGCAGTGCAACATCACGTTATCCTGAATGTTGACTTTGTTTCCCATTTTGATGTAATGAACATCGCCCCTGATTACGGCATTATACCAAATGCTGCAGTCAGTTCCCATCGTAACATCTCCAATAATGGTTGCGGTTTCTGCCAGAAAAGTATTTTCTCCGATCTGAGGAGTTTTTCCTAAAAGTTCTTTTATTAAAGCCATATTTTAATTTGATATTTTAAATGAATGATTTTTAAAATCGTTGATTGTGTTTTTATTTGACTTAGGAGATCGAAGCGTTAAAAAATTTTAAAAAGATTACGTTAAGAAATTTCCACTGTTTGAGTGGCGGCAACAAATATCTTTAATACCTATAAATTTGTTTCCGCCCGAGTTTGGAAATTTTAGGAATCTTTTTAAAATTTTAGCGAAGAAATCCAAGTCTTGAATTTTTGGTTCTTTTGTTTCAAGACAAAAGAACAGAATAAAAATTTTAGATATAATAATCATCATAGCAAAAATCTAACTCCCAACTTCCAGCTTCTAACTTCTAAATCCGTATTTTTGTACATTCAAATTTAATTAAAAAATGCATACCATACTTATAGAACCAACCGAAAACCCGAAAGTGATGAAATTTGTAGCCGACTACAATTTGATTCCTGGGTCTTTGGAGTTGGACAGAGATTCAGATATTTCTGAAATTCCTTTGGCACAAGAGCTTTTTAACTATCCTTTTGTGGAAAGAATTTTCATTACAGCCAATTTTATAGCAGTTGCTAAACAGGATACCGTGGAGTGGGAACACGTTGCTGAAAGCCTGAAAAATGTAATCGAAGACGAACTTTTGGCAAATCCAAGAATTTATCTTCAGAAGAAAAAGGAAATGTATCAAATTTATGCTGAAATGACGCCAAATCCTAACGTGATGAAGTTCGTTTCAAGCCAGCTGCTGATGGAAGGTTTCGTAGAAGTAAAATCAAGGGATGGAGCAGAAGGAATTCCTTTGGCAGAAGCTATTTTCAGGGAGTTTGATTTTGCTACAGAAGTTTTTATATCTGATAATTTTGTGGCTGTAACCAAAGATCATTCTGTAGAATGGCATCAGGTAATGATGGCGGTTCGTGGGATGATTGCAGAATACCTTCAAAATGGTGGAGTAATTTCAACCATCGAAGCTCAAAAGCATGAAAACCCTGTAGAGAAGATCATCAACAGAGATTACACCGACGACGAGCAGAAGATTTCTGATATTTTAAATGAATATGTTGCTCCAGCAGTAGAAAATGACGGTGGTAAAATTTCTTTAATGGAATATGACGGCTCAACAAAAACAGCCAAAATGCTTTTACAGGGCGCATGTTCAGGATGTCCAAGCTCAACTGCAACTTTAAAAGGAGGAATTGAAAATATCTTAAAACAGTTCGTGCCTGAACTGGTGGAAAAAGTAGAAGCCGTAAACGGCTAGAGTTTAATGTTCAAAGTTTAATGTTTAAAGTTTTGCAAAACGAATCTCAAATCTCAAATCTCAAATCTCAAATCTCAAAAAAGGGAATTTTATTAGTCAACCTCGGCTCGCCAAGGTCAACATCTGTTCCGGATGTGAAAGAATATCTTGATGAATTTTTGATGGATGAGAAGGTAATTGATTACCGTTGGTTTTTCCGTGCACTTCTGGTAAAAGGAATCATCCTCAATACAAGACCTGCAAAATCTGCCGAGGCTTACAAAACAGTCTGGACAGACGAAGGCTCTCCTTTAATCGTCATCACCAAACAGCTTCAGGCAAAACTTCAGAAATTGGTCGATGTTCCGGTAGAAATCGGAATGAGATATGCTCAACCCAGCATTGAAGCTGGAATTCAGAAACTCGTGGATCAGGGCGTTACAGATATTGTCCTTTTTCCGCTGTATCCGCAATATGCGATGAGTACGACAGAAACCGTAATTGAAAAAGCTGAGGAAGTAAGAAAAAAATCTTTTCCACAGATTAGAATAAATTACATTCAGCCTTTTTATAACAGAGATATTTACATCGACTGTCTTGCAGAAAGCATTAAAGAAAAACTTCCTGAAAATTTCGATGCCTTACAGTTTTCCTATCACGGTGTTCCGGAAAGGCATATTTTTAAGACAGATCCTACCAATACCTGTAATCTAAATGATTGCTGTTCCCGTGAAAGCAATCCGAGTCATCAGTTTTGCTACCGTCATCAGTGTTTTGATGTAACGAATTCGGTTATAAAGAAATTAGGTTTACCTAAAGAAAAAGTGATGGTCACTTTCCAGTCCCGTTTGGGGAAAGACAAATGGATGGAGCCTTATACCGATGAAACATTGGAAACTGTCGGTAAAAAAGGGGTGAAAAACTTAGCAATCGTTTGTCCGGCCTTCGTGGCAGACTGTCTTGAGACTTTAGAAGAAATTTCCGTGGAAGGAAAACATCAGTTTGAGCATGGTGGCGGTGAAAATTTCCATTATATCCCTTGTCTTAATGATGAAGACCGATGGGTGAAAGTGGTAAAAACACTTTGTGAAGAAAAATTAAATGAATTTTATTTGGTTTAAATTGTAAAGACATGCAGTTCCGATACGCAAGACATACTCAAAAACTTGAAAGTTTAATTTACTTTTATACTTCGGTTTTAAATTTCGAGATACTTGGAGAATTTAAAAATCACGACAATTATGACGGAGTTTTTCTTGGAATAAAAGGACAAAACTGGCATTTGGAATTCACACAAAACGGAGAAAAGCCTAATTCAAAATTTGATGAAGACGATACACTGGTCTTTTATCCTGAGTCAAATGAAGATTATCGCAAAATTCTGGATAATCTTAAAAAATTTGAAGTTCCTCTTTTGCAACCAAAAAATCCTTATTGGAAGAAAAATGGAATTTGTTTTGAAGATTGCGACCATTACAAAATAATTGTATCTGATATTAAAATAAGATAAAGCTCTTTGGTAAATCTGAGAAGTTTTTTAAAAGACAGTATTTAATAAGTTTAGATACTGTCTTTTTTCACTACTTTTTCTACAACACCCCTTTAAATTAACTTAAAATATTTAAAAAAAGATAAAATATTTTAAATATACCCATGAAATTATAGGGGTATTGTCTTGTTTATTGATATTTTTTCATACCTTTACTTCATCAAAAAACAAAATGACACTTAAAAATTTGAAATGATGGAGGCTACTATTGAAATTTTAAAAAAGAAAATCGAGGTTTTGAGTCCGGATCTTTTGGAAGCTCTTTCAAAGATTCTTGACAGGGTAGAAACACATGTGTTGGCAGATATTCCACAATTTCATCTGGATGAAGTTTCGTACAGAATTCAGTTTCATTCTGAAAATCCTGCTACAAAATTAGATTTCTTTGATAATGTAAAAGAACTGGAACAAAATTGTGCATAGTACAATGAAAGTACTTCTGTCATCCATTGCAAAAAATGACATTCGAATGCTAATGCGGGTTTTCAATGCTGAAAAAGAGCATAAAGACAAAATATTTCTGAATGTACTGAAAGATTCTGTACAACAGATTGTAGAAAATTCAGAGCATATTGATATTAAAGATAAGGAAATGCAGGTTTTTAAAACCGAAAATCTTCCCATCAATATTCATTATATATTTGAAGATGATGAAAATCTATTGATAACAGCGGTCTTTAAAGATTAAAGACCTGAACCCAGAACACTTTGTTTGTTGACATTATATTTTATTTTTCTGTGAGTCTTCATAAGACGGTTGATCGCCTAAACCTTACACTTGAACTGTAGGGTTTTGGTTTTTTTATCTGACAGGTGTTCTGAATTCCCCGTAACCAATGAGTCCGTCGTAATTTCTACCAAACGGTCTGTAGTAAAGGAAGGCCTGATAAAGATTTTCTGTCTGCCAGAAATTCCCGTTGATCTCCCCGAAATTCATTCTTCCATCCGCCTCTTTTGTGGCTAAAATATAGTTGTAGAAACCTTGTTTCATAAAAATTTTGGCAATATATTTTTTCTTTTCCACATCATAAGTCATCATATATTCTTTAGAAGGTTTAAAATCATTAAAACCACCTAAAACATAAAGCTCCTTATCCATCGGTTCAGAATCTAAAGAAAAATGAACGACTGCATAATCTCCCTCACGCTCGGCATTTCGCTCAATACCCATATCGTTTCTTCTGAAATACCACGCACCATTCACGTCCGGCTGATACTGGTAATCCAACGGATATGCCCAAACCGGATGAAGATAGGTTTGATGAACATTTTCAATAATTTCCGTAGCCCGAACCATATCCGCCGGCATTCTGATATTTTTATTGTCAAAATAATAGAACTCATTATTTCCGGGAAAAGCAAGATTCATCTGCTGAAAAAGAAGCTGATTTCCCATTGTAGAACTTGGCTTTTGATTAAAAACAGTCATGTGTGGATTGTTATTCTGAACTACATTCATGGTCATTGAATTCACGTTTGAAGAAATGTCGCCACCTTTGGAAGTTGCCTGTACCTCAACTCTTTGGTTGATATTCGGTTTTCTGGCATCTGAAACTCTGGTAATATTTAAAGCTAAATTAACTCCGTTTTCAGAAATACTGAATCTTCTTTTAAATAAAGGCTTATCTGCAGAATCTTTGTAAACGATGATTTCAAAATTACCGGAAATTTTAGGTCTGATTTTATCATTCGGAAATGAAAGCTTGTAATGCGTATAAGGCTGAAGTGTATTGAAAGAATATTCAAACTGATCAAGCAGGGCATTCATAGTTCCGGTAGCAATCTCTGTAAAAAACAAATTATCATCCTGCCAGTTTCTGTCGTAATGTTTTAAAGTATAACGAAAAATCGTGCTGCTGTTTGTAAGATCATCAAAACTTAAAACCAGCTGTTCACCCATGTTGATCACGGGTGTTTCGTCATTCGTCTGAGGATTAAAAAGCTGTATGCTCTGTATGTTTTGTCCGAATACGAGACCGCTCAGACCCAGTAAAAATATCTTCAACGTTTTCATTCTTACGAAGATAATGAAAAATGCCCATTTCACTATTATTATCGTATTTTTGATGAAAAATTAATCTTAATATGTTTCAGATACAGGCTTTCGTCTTCAATTTTGCGAGTGAAAATACTTATGTTCTTTTTAACGGAAATAAAAACGCATGGATCATCGATCCGGGAAATATGAATGAGCAGGAAACGAAAGCTATCAAAGATTTCATCAGTGAAAACGAATTGAAAATTGAAAAAATTGTTTTAACGCATGCTCACATCGATCATATTTTAGGCTTGCAATGGGCTTTTGACACCTACAAAGTACCTGTAATTATGCATCAGGACGACAAAGAAGTCCTCGATATGTTCCAAATCAGCGGAATGAGATTTGGGTTTGAACTGGATCATATCAATGTAGATCCGAAATATATTAACGAAGGAGACGAACTTGATTTTGACGGAGAAAAATTTAAGATTTATCACGTTCCGGGACATTCTCCGGGAAGCGTTGTTTATCATAACGAAACTCAGAAATTTATGCTGTCGGGAGACGTCCTGTTTGAGGGAAGCATCGGCAGAACCGATTTGTACAAAGGAAATTACGAACAGTTAATAGAAGGAATCAAAACCAAACTTTTAATTTTGGATGAAGAAACCCAGGTCTTGTCAGGCCATGGAAATCCAACTACAATTGGTTTTGAAAAACAGTATAATCCGTTTTTAAGGTAATCATTTCGTCAAAACACTTCAAAAACTTTTTGTTATAAAATTAAAAACCCTTGAATATCAGCATATTCAAGGGTTTTAATGTGGTCCCACCTGGGCTCGAACCAGGGACCACCTGATTATGAGTCAGGTGCTCTAACCAACTGAGCTATAGGACCTCAAAATCTGGTTAAATTTTGTGTTTGCAAAAATAGTAAAATTTCTTTCTCTGCAAAACTTTTTATGGCTTTTCTTGACACAATTCTACCAAAACTCCATTCGTGGATTTGGGGTGAAGGAAGACAACTAATTTGTTATCAGCACCTTCTTTCGGTTCTTCTGAGATAAACTGAAATCCCTCTTTTTTTAATCTTTCAATTTCAAAGGCGATATCCTGTACCCCAAAAGCAAGATGATGTATGCCCTCTCCTTTTTTATCAATAAATTTTGAAACCGGACTGTCGTCTTTCGACGCTTCCAAAAGTTCTAATTTTGATTCTCCGGCATTGTAAAAGGACGTTACAACACCCTCCCGCTCCACAGATTCTTTTTTGTAAGATTCCTTACCGAGAAGTTTGGTGAAAAGTTCGTCAGAAACACCTAATGATTTTACAGCAATACCGATATGTTCAAGTTTCATAAATTTATTGTAAGATAATTAATTCTTTGACCTTTTTTAAAAAGATCAATTAAAACAAAAGTAGTAAATTTGCACAAATTATGGAAAGTAACAGACAAAGAAAAGTAGCACAGATTATACAGGAAGATTTCGCAGAACTTTTCCGCAAACAGGCGTCAGAAAGCAAGCAGAATTTTTTGGTTTCAGTTTCTGATGTGAAGGTAACTCCGGATTTGGGGATTGCAAAGATTTATTTAAGCATTTTCCCTCAGGAATTCCGCTCCTCGATCATGAAGGAAATTGAGGAAAACAAGCCTCAGTACAGAAATTTTATCGGTCAGAAAATGGCAAAACAGGTTCGCATTATTCCACAGCTGAATTTTTATCTGGATACCACTCTGGATGATGTGGAAAAAATTGAGAAAGAACTTCGTGGCGAAGGAGAAAATCCTATTCTGTAAATTTTGAAAAACATCTCATTTTACATTGCATCGCGCTACCTTATTTCGAAAAAAGGAAGCACAGCGGTCACTTTTATCACATGGCTTGCCGTGGGAGCAATGAGTGTTGCCGTGACAGCAATGTTTGTGATTATTTCGGTTTTTTCGGGTCTTGAAGATTTTAATGAAGACCTTGTTAAAGACCTGCACGCAGATATTACCATTAAAAGTGCTGCCGGAAAAACAATTAAAAATCCATCTGAAATTGTAAAAGTTTTAAAAAAGAATCCGGAAATTTCTCAGTTTTCAAGGGTTATTGAAGAGAAGATTTATATCAATTTTAATGGAAAAGGTGATATTGCCTATCTGAGAGGTGTAGATTCTGTTTATGTTCAGGTAAATCCTATTCACCGGAGTATCGTTTATGGAAGCTATCCTGATTTTAAATATAATGACGAGGTTTTAATTGAAAATTCTCTCGATTTAAGACTTTCAATTCCTGTAAATTCTGAAAAGGATCAGGCGACCTTATATATGCCTAAACCTGGGAAAGGTCTTATTAATAAAGAAGAAGATATCTATAACCGTAAAAATATTTTTGTTACGGGAGTTTTTCCAGGAAAAGAACAGCTCAACAATTACATCATCGCACCGATAGCCATGGCAGAAGAACTTCTAAATCTTCCGAAAAACTCTGCCTATAACATTGTTATCAAACTTAAAAATTCTGAAAAAGCACCTGATGTAAGAAGAGATCTTGAAAAGGACTTAGGCAAAACTGTAATCATTACCACAAAATCTGAAGAGAATGCAGCTTTCTGGAAGATGATTAATACTGAAAAACTATTTATCTATCTGATTTTCGGGCTGGTTATTTTCATAACAACTTTTAATCTGGCAGGTGCAATCATTATTTTGCAACTAGATAAACGCGAGCAGGCAAGATCTCTGGTTTCATTAGGCTTCCCTTTAAGTCATTTAAGAAAAACTTATTTTTACACCGGAGTTCTCATCGTATTCGCCGGTATTTTAAGCGGACTTCTGATTGGAACTGCACTCTGTCTGTTTCAGGAATATACAGGATTATTTAAAGTTGTTGAAAATCTTCCTTTCCCGGTAAGAATTGAGTGGAAAAATTATATCATCGTTTCTGCCACAGCAGCGGGATTTGGCTTACTTATCTCGTGGATTTTTTCTAAAATCAGCAAAGGCTATATTACTAAAAGTTAATATATCAGCGATTTAAATTTTGTACCTTTGTCGCCCAATTTCAAAAAAATGAAGCGATTTCTATCTTTTTTAGCATTCAGTTTTGCTGTAATCATCAGCAACGCGCAGGCTCCTGCAGGGTATTACAACAACGCCGCAGGTCTCACCGGAGCAAATTTAAAAACAGCTCTGAAAAATATCATTACTGCAAATCACAATCCGGGAAGCTATGCAGGTTTATGGTTTGCCTACCAAACGACCGACCGCGATAATGCTCCCGGAGTTGCCGGTCTGGAAAATGACAATAGCATTCTTGACATCTATTCAGAAAATCCTAATGGTCCGGATCCTTACAATTATGTAAGCACAAGCTCGCAATGTGGAAATTATAACAACGAAGGCGACTGCTACAACAGAGAACACATCGTACCGCAAAGTTTATTTAATGAAAACTCACCTATGGTTTCTGACATCCATTTCATCAGAGCCACAGACGGATCCGTCAACAACAAAAGAGGAAATTTACCTTTCGGAGTTGTAGGAGTTACCGATTATATTTCACAAAACGGGTCCAAAAGAGGAAGTTCTGTTTCACCAGGTTTTACAGGAACTGTTTTTGAACCCATTGACGCCTTCAAAGGTGATGTTGCTAGAATGATTTTTTACTTTGTAACAAGATATGAGAATCAGCTGTCAGGATTTTCTTCCGGCAATATGCTTGGAAACACAGCATTTCCAGGACTTCAGGCCTGGGAGCTTACGCAGCTTTTGGCGTGGCATAATGCAGATCCTGTATCTCCCAACGAAGTTATCAGAAACAACGCTTCTTACCAGTATCAGGGAAACAGAAATCCTTTTATAGACAATCCTTCCTATGCCAATGCTATTTGGGGGAACCAAAGTGTTGATACACAAGCCCCAACAAGTCCGACAAATCTTTTGGTTACAGGCACAACACCAAATTCAGTTTCTTTAAGCTGGACAGCTTCGACAGATAATGTAGGTGTTACAGGCTATAATATTTACGTAAACGGAACTTTACATTCAACCGTTACAGGAACTACGGCTACCATTCCAGGCCTTTCTTCCGGTACGACATATTCATTCTACGTGATTGCAAAAGATGCAGCCAACAACCTTTCGCCTCAGAGCAACACGGTTCAGGGAACTACAACTACAGATACTCAGGTTCCGACAACTCCGGCAAACCTTGCTATAACGGGAACTTCAAGCAATTCGATATCATTAAGCTGGACTGCTTCAACAGATAATGTGGGCGTTACAGGATACAATATTTATGTGGACGGAACTTTCCATTCAACAGTAACGGGAACTTCGGCAACTGTTTCTGGTTTAAATCCTTCAACAACTTATTCTTTCTACGTTGTTGCCGCAGATGCAGCAAATAATCTTTCTGCTCAAAGCAACAGTGTTCAGGGAACAACAACCGCTACTCCACCAGCCGGTACAAATTGCGGAACGGAAGATTTTTCTACGATCCCGGCAAATGCCAACAACTACACAACAAGAACCTGGACGAATAACGGAATCACATGGACTGCAACTGATGCAAGAACAGACCAATCCATCAACGGCAGAGCTATTGTTATAAGAACAGGAAGTCTTACCAGCTCAACAATCACCAACGGAATTCAAAGTCTTACACTGACTACAAAGCTACCATTCAGTGATAATGGCGGTAGCCTTACAGTGACAGTTAACGGAACTACGGTAGGAACTGTTCCTTACAGCACTACAGCACAGACTACAACCATCAGTAATATTAATGTTTCCGGGAATGCGGTACTTTCAATCACCAATTCAAACAATCAGAGAGTCGGAATTGACGATTTGAGCTGGACTTGCGGAAGTTTAAGCACTCAGGATCTTACAATTGAGAAATCTCAGTATCAGCTTTATCCAAATCCGGTAAAAAACCATCAGATTTTTGTTAAAGGTGAAAAACTGGATAAGATTAAATCTGCTGAAATTTATAACCTGAATGGTCAGCTTTTAAAGAAAATTGAAAAACCATTTATTCATTCAAATAAAATTGAAGTAAGAGAACTTTCAAAAGGAATTTATATTCTTAAAGCGGAGGAGTTTTCGACAAAATTCATTATTGATTAATCTAAAAAGATTTTCAAACGTAAAAGTCCGGCATTGTCCGGTCTTTTTTTTATTTTTGAACTATGGAAAGCAAGTATAAACTGGGGTTGATCGGGCAGAATATCTCCTACTCTTTTTCGAAAAAATACTTTGAGGATAAATTTCATAAACTGATGGTTAAGAATTATTCCTATGAAATTTTTGATTTGAAGAATATTAATGAGGTTGAAAATCTCTTCGCTGATTCCGAACTTTTAGGTTTTAATGTAACTATTCCTTTTAAAGAAAAAATTGTTGATTATCTTGATGAACTCAGTGATGAAGCAGAAAAAATCGGTGCTGTAAATTGTGTAAAAATCGAAAACGGAATTAAAAAAGGATTCAATACCGATGCAACAGGTTTTGAGAAAACTTTACTTCTTCATATTAAACCGCATCACCAGTCTGCAATGATTTTAGGAAACGGTGGCGCAGCAAAAGCTGTAAAATATGTTTTAGATAAAATGCAGATTCCTAATATCACTGTTGCGAGAAGTTCTGAAGAGTTTAATTTTAAAAATATTTCGGCAGAAACTGTACGAAATAATCAGATGATTATCCAAACTACACCTGTTGGAACTTTCCCGAATGTGGACGACTGTCTGGATTTTCCCTTTGACGGAATCACCGATCAGCATTTGATTATTGACCTGATTTACAATCCAAACTACACCAAATTTATCATAAACGCTTCCGAAAAAGGAGCAAAAACCGCCAACGGATTTTATATGCTTGAGCAACAAGCAGAAAAAGCATGGGAAATTTGGAATAATCAAAAAAAATAGTATAAATTAGTACTTTGTTATGTTTTTTTTCAAAATTTGAAAAGCATGACACCAAAACACATAAAAGATTTGCTATGACTGCAGAAAATAACTTTTCTGAAAACGAAGAAAAGAACATCCAGGACAACCAGGAGGAAACTACTAATACCGTTCAGAATGATGAAACTTCAGCTAATGAAGAAATCGAACATCATGATGAACCGGAACATGAAGAACTGAATCTTGCAGACGCACTGAAAGAGATGGAAAGCATCATCAACAGTACTGCAGCCGGCGAACAGCACAAAAGATTCAACTTCCTGAAAGAAAAGGCAAATCATTTCATTCATGACGAGGTGGAAGATAAAAGGCATGAACATACTGATGCCGGAAACCCGTCTGAGCACTTCAGCTATCATCATCCGCAGCAGTCGAGATTCAATGCTTTGGTGCATATTTTTAAGGAGAAGCACGACGATTTCCAGAAACATCTGGATGAGGAACAGCATAAAAATCTCGCTCACAGACAGGAAATCATCGAAAGACTGAAAAATCTTTATACTAATTCTGAGCCTGGCGTAAATCTGTTTAAATCTATCAGAGAAATAAAAGAAGACTGGTCAAATTCCGGTCAGGTTGCCAAATCTGAGTTTAAAATTTTAAACAATAATTATTTTCATCATCTGAATCAGTTTTATCAGATGCTTGATCTTAATAAAGAATACATGGAGCAGGAATATGCCCATAATCTTGAAAAAAGGCAACACATCATCGACCGTGCAAAGGAACTTGAAAACGAACCTGTAATCCAAAAAGCCCTGAACGAGCTTCAGTATCTTCATAAACTATGGAAAGAGGAAGCTGAGCCGGTTGCAGAAGAATACCGTGAAAAAACATGGGAAGAATTTAAAGAAATTTCCAATAAAATTCACGAGAGAAAATCTGAACTTTCTGCCGCAATCGAATCTGAGCAGAATGAAAATCTTGAGAAGAAAAACAGGATTATTGAAGATATTAAAAAACTTTCGGAGCCTGGCGATAATCCAAACCACAACTTCTGGCAGAACGCCATCAGAAAAGTGGAAGATCTGCGTACAGAGTTTTTAAAAACAGGAAGCGTTCCAAGAAAACTTTCAAACCAAAACTGGAATGATTTCAAAGTAACGTTACGAAATTTCAATACTCAGAAAAATTCTTATTATAAATCATTAAAAGGTTCACAGCAAACCAATCTTGATGAAAAACTGAAACTTATTGCAACCGCGAAAGATAACATGAATAGTGAAGACTGGGACATCGTTGTTCCGCTTTTCAAAAAACTTCAGGAAGACTGGAAAAAAATCGGTCACGTACCAAAAAGTATGACCAATAAGATCTGGGAAGATTTCCGTGAGGCCTGCAATACTTTTTTCAACAATTACAGAGAAAAAAGCAATGTTTCCAACGATAACTGGAAAGAAAACTACAAAACCAAAAGAGCTTTGCTGGATGACCTTAAACTGGTTACCGACGAAGAAGGCAGCGTAGAAAAAATAGAAAGCATTAAAACGGCATGGAACAACATCGGAAAAGTTCCACGTGATAAAATCGGGATCAATTCTGAATTTAATAAAGCTTTAAGAGAAAAACTGAAGCTGAATAAAATGAACGAACTGGAACTGAAAGAAGAAGGTTTATCTGAAAACCAGCTCACTGACAAGGCAAGAAAAATCAAGACTCAGATTTCTGAATTGGAAGGTGAAATTGTAAAACTTGAAAACAACCTCTCATTCTTCACCAAACCGACGAGAGAAAATCCTTTACTGGCGGAAACTTACAACACATTAGACAGTAAAAAAGCTCATTTGGAAACTTTAAAACAGAATCTTCACAACATTATCAGCGGTGAATAATTACTGAAAAACTCAATACAGGCGGAGCAAAGCAATTTGTCTTCGCCTTTTTTAATTTTAAAAATGAACGACGAAGTTTATATTCAAAGATGCATTGAGCTTGGCGGAAAAGCTTCAGGCAATACTTATCCCAACCCGATGGTCGGCAGTGTGATTGTACATGAAGGCAAAATTATCGGGGAAGGCTATCACCACAAAGCCGGCGAACCGCATGCTGAGATCAACGCCATTAATTCTGTAAAAAATAAAAACCTCATTCCGGAATCAACCATTTACGTTTCGCTTGAACCGTGTGCTCATTACGGAAAAACACCGCCCTGTGCTTTAAAGATAGTTGAACTCGGTTTTAAAAAAGTGGTCATCGGTGCGATGGATTCTCATGATAAAGTAAATGGAAAGGGCAAAAAAATCATTCAGAACGCCGGAATTGAAGTTGTTTCCGGAGTTTTGGAAAAAGAATGTCTGGATTTAAATAAAAGATTTTTTACCTATCATCAAAAAAAACGTCCGTACATTGTCCTGAAATGGGCAGAATCCGCAGACCGCTATATGGACAAGGATTTTAAACCCACCCAAATCAGCAATACACTCACCAAACAGTTTGTTCATCAGCTCAGAAGTAATGAACACTCAATTCTTATCGGCACGATGACGGCAATGAGAGATAATCCGAGCCTTACGACAAGGGAAATTTCAGGCAGAAGCCCGATCAGAATACTCATCGATATTGACCTTAAAGTTCCTCAGCATTACAATATTTTTAATAATGACGCTGAAACACTGGTTTTCAATTCAATAAAAAATGATGAAGAGGGAAATGTAAAATTCATCAAAACATCAAGGAAAAATTTTATTGAAAATATGTTGAAGACACTACACGAACGCCAGATTCAGTCGGTGATTGTAGAAGGCGGCGGTCTGGTTCTGCAACAGTTTATTGATGCCGGTCTCTGGGATGAAGCGATTGTTATCAAAAACAACAATCTGGTTTTAGAAAACGGCACAAAGGCACCGAAATTTGAAAATGAAGCTTCCGAAATTCAGGATTTCAGAGATAACGTCATTGAATTTCACTTCAGAAAAAATTAAGCAGGGAATCAAATGTTGTACGATTATAAAACCATTGCGAAACCTGTAGAAAACGTTCTTCTTAAAGAAAAAGGAAGCAAGTTTATCGGATTTGCCTTCCCTGTAAACAGTGAATCTGAGCTGAAAGCCGCTTTGGAAAAAATACGCAGTGAACATCCGAAAGCAACGCACCATTGCTATGCTTTCAGAATGGGTTTAAACGGAGAAAACTATCGCGCCAATGACGATGGCGAACCTTCCGGAAGTGCAGGTTTACCCATTTATAACCAACTGTTAGCGCATGAAATTACGAATGTTCTTGTAATTTCGGTAAGATATTATGGAGGAACTAAGCTTGGTGTTTCGGGCTTGGTAAAAGCATATAAAGAATGTGCTAAAATCACTTTAGAAGAAGCTGAAATCATCACCAGAGAACTGGAAACGGAAATAACGGTTCAGTTTAATTTTGATCAGCAAAATGTTATTTTCACCCTACTCTCAAAATTTGATGCTAAGATTTTAAATTTTGAAACACTTGAAAAATGTTCGATAAAAGCGTCATTAAAACTGTCGGAAAAAGATAATCTTGAAGAAAAGTTGTCTGAGATGCAGCACGTAACATTTGAATTTGAAGATTAGCTACAACAGTATCTGCTTTTTGGTTTTCGGATCAGACAGAATAATCTTTTCACAGCCTTTCCCTAATTTTCGCTTTAAAAAAACACTGATTTTCCGGTAAATTTCGTCTTCCGGCAAAGGCGCTGATTTAATTTCATCTAAAGCCCAGTTCTGAAGATTTATGATGTAATAAGTTCGATTTGAATTTAAATTATCAGCCTCAGAAAATGCTTTATATTCCTGATTTTGTTTTGAAATATAAATGTAGAGCTGCTTTTCTTTTCCGGTATATAAACCAGAAGAAAAATACTGATACCATAATCCAAAAAAACTAAAAACAGGCATCACAAACCAAAGAAGTAACCACATTACGTTTTGTTTCAGAAAAACTGTATCAATCTTGCCTATTGGCCTTCCATAAATGCTGACTAACAGAAAAATCATCACCAGATTCCAACTCCACACAATGGGGTTGTAATTTAATCCAAACGGTCCAATAATCATCAAAACGATGATGTGAACAGAGATCAGAAAATAGCTGATCCATTTTCTGTACCTTGAAAAAAGAAGTAGAAAACCCGCAGCAAATTCTGTAAAAGGAATCATTAATCCAATGAAAAATAATTTGTATGACAGGATAGTCGCGATAGATAGATTCATGAAATTCTGCAATATCATTTGTGTCCAGACATTCGTCAAAAATCCGCGGTTAAACTTATGCAGTCCGCTGAAAATGTAAATGGAGGCAAGAAACAAATGAACGAGAAGATAGAATGATTCTTTTCTTTTAAGATTAAACAGATACAAAACAAAAATGCAGAGATACATAAATTCCCATGGCTGCCAACGAACAGTGTCAAGACTGCAACTCAGAAATTCAAAAATTAAGAACAGTATTATAAAAAATTTTTCAGAGGAAATAATAATCGCACAAAGCATCAACATTGCGATCCCAAACAAACAGAGATGAATTCCTGAAGGAATATTTTGAAGAAAATCCAGCGGGGCAATAACGGGATATTTCCTGTCTGCAATCCATGTTTTATAGCTGAACAGCTTTGTGATGAACCAAACGAAAGCAATTACTTTCAACAGAACATTTTCCCTGCTTTTATCTGACAAAAAATTATTTAATGATGTGGTCAAAAGTTTTTAGTTTAAATTCAAAAATACTAATTAAAAACTCTTACTCACAAAAAAAATCCCGAACAGCAATTCGGGATTTCAATATTATTTTGTGAATTTTAATCTCTTCTTCCACTCATCAAAAGCGAGGCGAAGTATAACAACTGTGCTAAAGAACCTAATGCAGCCACTAAATAAGTTCTTGCCGCCCATTTTAAACTGTCCTCAACTCCGACATATTCTTCGGATGTAACAGTACCGGTATCTTTGAGCCATTTCATCGCCCTGTTACTGGCGTCATATTCTACAGGAAGTGTGATGAATGCAAACAATGTTGTTAATGCAAACATGATGACACCCACAAACAAAAGGATTCTGTTTCCACTCATCGCCATCAGAATAATCCCACCCATTAACACAAACTGCATCAGATTTGAGCTGATACTTACCACAGGAACCAGTTTTGATCTCAACTGTAACATCGAATAGCCAACTGCATGTTGTACTGCGTGACCGCACTCGTGTGCCGCAACAGCTGCTGCCGCTGCATTTCTCTGCATGTATACCGCTTCTGATAAATTTACCGTCTTATTTTCAGGATTGTAGTGATCGGTAAGCTGTCCCGGAACAGAAATAACCTGAACATCATGAATTCCGTTGTCGTAAAGCATTTTTTCTGCAACTTCCTTTCCAGAAAGTCCATTGCGAAGTCTTATCTTCGAATAATGTTCAAATTTTGATTTTAATCTTGAGGAGACCCACCAGCTTATGAGCATTGAGAGTCCTATAATTATATAATAACCTGTCATTTTTACTTTAATTTTAATCTGAAATTAGGGTTAGAAGATGTAAAAATTGTGCCAAAGTTTACGCTTAATTTAATTATATTTGTGGTTCTATTTACCCGAAAACTATGTCTGAAGTTTCCATATTTGAAGTAAAAACACCTGAAGATTTAAAGAAATTTGTAAAGTTCCCGATGGAATTGTACAGAAACAATCCTTATTACGTTCCTTCCTTTATCAAAGATGAAATCAATGTCTGGAATCCAAAAGAAAATCCGGCATTGAACTATTCGGAAGCAAAACAGTTTTTGGCAAAAAAAGATGGTAAAATTGTAGGCAGAATTGCGGTGATGATCAACCGTAAGGAAGAAAAGGAACTGGGCATCAGAAAAGTTCGTTTTGGATGGATTGATTTTATAGATGACAAAAAAGTTTCAAAAGCTTTAATTGATACGGTTATTAATTACGCCAAATCAAATCAGATTGATAAAATTGAAGGACCAATGGGTTTCACAAATCTCGATAAAGCAGGAATGCTGACTTTCGGTTTTGAAAAAATTGCGACGATGATCGGAATTTACAACCACGAATACTATCATCAGCATATTGAAGAACTTGGTTTGGTAAAAGAAAAAGAATGGGTAGAATTTGAAATGAATTTCCCGAAAGTACTTCCTCCGAAAGTAGAAAAATTCAGTTCGCTTATTGCTGAAAAATATAATTTAAGAGTATTAAATTTCCAAAGCAAAGAAGAGATTTTACCTTATGTGAAACCGATGTTTAAACTTCTTGACGAAACTTACAAACATCTTTCCACCTACACTCCTATTACCGAAGAACAGATCAAAACATACAAAGAAAAATTCTTCCCGATGATCGCCAAAAACTATGTGATCTGCGTAGTTGATGAGCATGATGAGTTGATTTCTTTTGCGGTGACCATGCCTTCGTATTCCAAAGCCTTACAGAAATCAAAAGGTAAACTTTTCCCGTTTGGCTGGTGGCATTTTATGCAGGCTCAAAAGAAAAATGACCGTGCTAATTTTTATCTTATAGGAATTCACCCCGAATACCAAAGACGTGGCGTAACTGCTATTATTTTCAAAGAAATTTTTGTACGCTTCAACAATATGGGAATTGATTTTGCAGAAACAAATCCGGAACTTGAAGAAAACAAAAGCGTACAACTCCTTTGGCAGGATTACAACCCTGTGAATCATAAAAGAAGAAGAACTTACTCATTACAATTTTAACATGAAACCACATCTCATCATATTCGGAATTCTGATTGCCGGTTTCATCATTTACAACCTTTTCTTTGCGGTATCAGATGACCGGATGAATACCTTAATCAACATTGTTTACGCCAGTATTCTTTTTGGCTATATTTCGTTTGTGGCATTTACAGTACTGAGAAAAATGAAAAAATAATCCCTATTTTTAATAATTCTAAATTATACTTTTTCTTCATTATGAAGCGACTTTTAGTATGATTAATTTCACCCTTTCTTGTTTATTGCCTAAATTTGCAACTTGAGATAATAATGTAAAAATGAATTTACCAGAAAATTACATTCCAATCCTTATTCAAGCGGGTGTAGCTGTCGGATTTGTAGCGATTTCACTACTAGGCGCACATTTTTTAGGACCAAAACAGAAAAAGGGAAATTCTGTAAAAAATCAAAGTTGGGAATGCGGTGTACCTGTAGAAGGTAACGCAAGAACTCCATTCTCCATTAAATATTTCTTAACGGCAGTACTTTTTGTACTTTTCGATATTGAAATCGTATTTTTTTATCCGTACGCTGTAAACTTCAGAGAATTCGGTTTTGAAGGATTCCTTGCGGTACTTACATTCGTTGCCATTTTCTTCCTCGCATTTTTCTATGTCTGGAAACGTGGTGCTTTAGACTGGGATAAATAAACCATTAATTTTTAAATAAGACTTTTAGATTATCTCTATCAAATCTAAGTTAACATAATAACAGATTTGGAATCTAAATTAAAATCTTAAAAATCAACAAAATGTCAGATCAAAAACCAATTATAAGAACAGATGCACCAGCTCCGGAAGGATTTGAAGGAGAAGGATTTTTCGCAACGAAATTGAGCAGCGTCATCGGGATGGCAAGAAAGTTTTCACTTTGGCCTTTACCTTTCGCCACTTCTTGTTGTGGAATCGAGTTCATGGCTACCCTGAATCCAACCTATGATGCATCAAGATTTGGTATGGAAAGAAACTCTTTCTCACCAAGACAGGCAGATATGCTGATGGTTTGCGGAACTATTTCAAAAAAATTAGGTCCGGTTTTAAAAGAAGTTTATACTCAGATGGCAGAACCGAAATGGGTTGTTGCTGTAGGAGCATGTGCTTCCAGCGGTGGTATTTTTGATACGTATTCGGTTCTTCAGGGGATTGATAAAATTATTCCTGTGGACGTTTATGTTCCCGGCTGTCCTCCAAGACCGGAGCAAATCATTGAAGGTGTAATGCAGGTGCAGGCTTTGGCAGAAAGCGAAAGCATCAGAAGAAGAGACACACCTGAATATCAGCATTTATTAGACTCTTACAACATCGACAACTAAGGAAAAATGACGAACGAATTTGTATTAGAAGCACTCTCAAGAGAATTTCCGGAATCAATAATTTCCAGCTCAGAACCTTATGGAATGCTGACTGTGGAAGTGAACAAAGATGATATTAAAAAGATAATTCATTATCTTAAAGATTCATCACTGGAAATCAATTTCCTTACGGATGTTTGTGGAATCCATTACCCTGAATTTCCTGAAAAAGAAATCGGTGTTATTTACCACTTGCAGAATATGATGACGAATTTCAGAATTCGTATCAAGGCTTTTATGACAAGAGAAAATGTGGAAGTAGATTCTTTAACGGAGTTATACGCCGGTGCCAACTGGATGGAAAGAGAAACATTTGATTTTTATGGAATTAAATTTAAAGGACATCCTGACCTCAGACCTATCCTGAATATGGAAGATCTTGGCTACCATCCAATGTTGAAGGAATATCGTCTGGAAGACGGAACAAGAACAGATAAGAACGACAGCATGTTCGGAAGATAAAAATATAAATGATTAATGATGATTGATGAATGATCAATTATTGCTTATCAATTATCAATTATATATTATGAAAGACAACTCATTATCTAATATACTTAACCAACACGACAGTAACGAACAGATTGACGGGCAATTATATACCCTGAATCTTGGTCCTACTCACCCTGCGACACACGGAATTTTCCAGAATGTTCTTACTATGGACGGCGAGAGAATTCTTCACGCAGAGCAGACAGTTGGTTATATCCACAGAGCTTTTGAGAAAATTTCTGAAAGAAGAAATTATGCTCAGATTACTACGCTTACTGACCGTATGAACTATTGTTCAGCTCCGATTAATAATATCGGATGGCACATGACGGTTGAAAAACTGATCGGTGTAAAAGTTCCTAAACGTGTAGATTATATGCGTGTTATTTTAATGGAACTGGCAAGAATCGGTGATCACTTGATTTGTAACGGAGTAACCGGAATGGATGCAGGTGCGATTACAGGATTGACTTACATGTTCATCGAAAGAGAGCGTATTTACGATATGTACGAGCAGATCTGTGGAGCAAGAATGACTACAAATATGGGAAGAATCGGAGGTTTTGAAAGAGATTTCACTCCAAAATTCCATGAGTTGCTGAAAGATTTCCTTAAAACATTCCCTGCAAGATTTCAGGAATTCTGTAATTTATTAGAAAGAAACAGAATTTTCATGGACAGAACCATTGGTGCAGGTGCAATTTCAGCAGAAAGAGCTTTAAGCTATGGTTTTACAGGTCCAAATCTTCGTGCATGTGGTGTAGATTATGATGTAAGAGTTGCAGAACCTTACTCTTCTTACGAAGATTTTGATTTTATCATTCCTGTAGGAACTTCCGGTGACACTTACGACCGTTTTATGGTTCGTCAGCAGGAAATCTGGGAATCTTTAAAAATTATCAACCAAGCCTACGACAATTTACCTGAAGGACCTTTTCACGCAGATGTTCCGGAATTTTATCTTCCTGAAAAAGCTGATGTTTACAAAAAAATGGAAGCTTTAATTTACCATTTCAAAATTGTAATGGGAGAAACTGATGTTCCGAAAGGCGAAGTTTACCACGCAGTAGAAGGTGGAAACGGAGAATTAGGATTTTATCTGGTAAGTGACGGAGGAAGAGCACCTTACAGACTGCATTTCAGAAGACCTTGTTTCATTTATTATCAGGCTTATCCTGAGATGATTACAGGTTCGGTAATTTCAGATGCCATCGTAACGATGTGTAGTATGAATGTGATTGCGGGAGAATTAGACGCGTAAAATTGTAGAAAGTACAATGTAGTAATGTATAATGTACTTGAAAATATAAATAGTTAATAAATACCTTGTACTTTGTACAACGTACATTTTACAACTAAATAGTTCCAAAAAGAACTTTTTAATCAAAATAAATTTAGAATTGAGCTTTTGAATCTCAAATTTCAAACCTCAAATTTCAAATCAGATAAAAATGAGCGAAACAATAGCTTTTAAACCGGAAAGTTTACAGCAGGTCCATAAAATCATGGCAAGATATCCTGAGGGAAGACAAAAATCTGCTCTTCTTCCTGTGCTTCACATTGCGCAGAAAGAATTCGGAGGTTGGTTAGACGTTCCTGTGATGGATTATGTTGCTGAATTATTGAGTATTAAGCCAATTGAAGTGTACGAAGTAGCTACTTTCTATACGATGTTCAATATGAAACCGGTTGGTAAATATGTTTTGGAAGTTTGCAGAACCGGACCTTGCATGGTTTGTGGAAGCGAAAAAATATTAGACCACATCAGAACAAAACTGAACATTAAAGATGGTGAAACAACAGCAGACGGAATGTTTACATTGAAACCTGCCGAATGTCTGGGTGCTTGTGGATACGCTCCAATGCTACAGTTAGGAAAGTTCTATCACGAAAATTTAACCATAGAAAAAGTTGACGAAATCCTTGATCTTTGCAGAGAAGGACAGGTTGATTTGGGGTAAAAATAAATTTAAACAAAATAGCAGTCAGCAAAAGCCAAAAGCCAGCAGCTAACTGCTAAAAGCATAATTAAAAATGAGTAAAAAACTTTTACTTAAAGACGCACACGTAGAAGGCATCCGCTATTTTGAAACTTACCGTAAACAGGGAGGTTACACAGCAGCAGAAAAAGCCTTTAAAATGACACCGGAAGAGATTCTTGAAGAAGTAAAAACTTCAGGTCTTCGTGGTCGTGGTGGTGCAGGTTTCCCAACGGGAATGAAGTGGAGCTTTCTGGCGAAACCGGAAGGAGTTCCAAGACACCTGGTTGTAAATGCAGATGAATCTGAACCGGGAACTTTCAAAGACAGATATTTAATGGAATTTATTCCTCATCTTTTGATTGAGGGAATGTTGATTTCATCTTTCGTTTTGGGTTCAAATGTTTCCTATATCTACATTCGTGGAGAATATTCATGGATTCCTGATATTTTGGAAGAAGCCATTGAAGAAGCTAAAGCTGCAGGATTTTTAGGTAAAAACATCTTAGGAACAGGTTTCGATTGTGAAATTTATGTTCAAAGAGGTGGTGGAGCTTATATCTGCGGCGAAGAAACTGCTTTGCTTGAATCTCTTGAAGGAAAAAGAGGAAACCCAAGATTAAAACCACCTTTCCCGGCTGTAAAAGGACTTTGGGAAAGACCAACGGTTGTCAACAACGTTGAATCAATCGCAGCAGTTGTTCCAATTATTGAAATTGGTGGTGCTGAATATGCTAAAATCGGTGTTGGAAAATCTACAGGTACAAAATTAATTTCTGCGTGCGGAAATATCAATAAACCTGGAGTTTACGAGATCGACATGACCATTACGGTTGAAGAATTCATTTATTCTGACGAATACTGTGGTGGAATTCCAAATGGTAAAAAGCTGAAGGCGTGTATACCTGGAGGAAGTTCAGTTCCGATTGTTCCGGCAAATTTATTACTGAAAACGGTAAACGGTGAACCAAGATACATGAACTATGAATCTCTTGCTGACGGTGGTTTTGCTACCGGAACAATGATGGGTTCAGGAGGTTTCATTGTTTTGGATGAAGACCAGTGTATCGTAGAACATACCATGACATTAGCAAGGTTTTATAATCACGAAAGTTGCGGACAGTGTACTCCCTGCCGTGAAGGAACGGGATGGATGTATAAGATTTTAAAGAAAATTGAGAAGGGAGAAGGTAAAATGGAAGACATCGATTTGCTTTGGGATATCCAGAGAAAAATCGAAGGAAACACCATTTGTCCTTTGGGTGATGCCGCAGCTTGGCCTGTTGCCGCAGCAATTCGTCATTTCAGAGATGAATTTGAATGGCACGTAAAAAATCCTGAATTGTGCTTAACACAAAACTACGGTTTGGCCAATTATGCAGACCCAATTCCGGCTGCAGCAAGTAATTAACAGAGGTTGAAATTTTGAAGAAGATAATTGCTGTAGGTCTTTTGTTGTCGAATTTTGTTTTCGGACAGGTTACTACAGAAAAAAAAGATATTAATCCTTTTAAAAAAGGATCTGTGATGGCGTTTTGGGGATGGAATCATGCAAAATATTCCAGGTCAGACATTCATTTTAAAGGTGATGGTTATGATTTCCAATTGAATGATGTGATAGCCAATGACAGACAGACTGAATTTTCCTGGGGAAAGTATTTTAATCCAGGATCAATTACGATTCCTCAGGTAAACTATAGAATTACCTATTTTGCAAAAGATAATCTCGGGATTACTTTAGCAATGGATCACATGAAATATGTGATGGATCAAAACCAGACTGTAGATTTTAAAGGTCACATTAATGATCCGAAATATGCAGGAATGGTAAATAACGGCACGGTAGATCTGCGTGGAGAAGATTTTCTTACGTTTGAACATACCGATGGTCTTAATTATATCAATATCGGGGCTCAAAAATATCATAATGTCCTGGACAGAAAAAATATTGATATTTTCCTGAGTTATGGAGCAGGGATTGGAGCTTTATTGCCGAAATCAAATGTTCGTCTGATGGGAAATGAACGGAGCGACAGATTTCATCTGGCAGGTTTTGGAACTGATATCAGAGCTGCTGTTTCTGTGGTTGCCATCAAACATATTGTGTTGCAGGCAGAAGGTAAATTAGGTTATATCAACATGCCGGATATAAAAACTACCCTGAATAATAAGTCAGATAAGGCTTCTCAGGATTTTGTATATGCACAGTTCAATTTTGGGATTGGATATACATTTAATACGAAAAAGTATAATTAAAATAAAGCTTAATAGCTAACAGCATAGAATATGAGCGAAGAGGTTAAAAAATTCAAAATAACGATAGACGGACAGACTGCTGAAGTTTTGCCTGGTACTTCTATTTTGGAAGCTGCAAGACAAATCGGTGGAAAATCTGTTCCTCCGGCAATGTGCTACTACAGCAAACTGGAAACCAGTGGAGGAAGATGCAGAACTTGTTTGGTGGAAGTTTCCAAAGGTTCAGAAGCAGATCCGCGTCCTATGCCGAAATTGGTAGCAAGCTGCAGAACCAATGTGATGGACGGAATGGAAGTGAAAAACCTTTCTTCTGAAAAAGCTCAGGAAGGTAGAAAAGCCGTTACTGAATTCTTGTTGGTGAATCACCCATTAGATTGCCCGGTCTGTGACCAGGCTGGAGAATGTCATCTTCAGGATTTGGGTTACGAGCACGGAAATCTTGAAACCAGAACTGAATTCGAAAGAAATACTTATGATGCAGACGATTTAGGTCCGAACATCAAATTAAATATGAACCGTTGTATCTTGTGTGCAAGATGCGTTTTGGCGGCCAATCAACTGACAGGAAACCGTGATCATGGAATTTTATTCAGAGGAGATCACGCTGAAATTTCTACTTATTTAAACAAAGCTTTAGATAATGATTTCATCGGAAACGTAATCGACGTTTGCCCGGTTGGAGCATTAACTGACAGAACAGCACGTTTTGCAAGCAGAGTTTGGTTTACAAAACCTATGAACGCTTCTTGTAAATGTGATAAATGTTCAGGAAAAGCTACGGTTTACATGAAAGGTGACGAAATTGTAAGAGTAACTGCAAGAAAAGACCAGTGGGGTGAAGTTGAAGAATTTATCTGCGATACTTGCCGTTTCGAAAGAAAATCACTTTCAGATTGGAACATAGAAGGACCAAGACATATCGACAGACACTCAGTGATTTCACTAAACCATTACGAGAAGCCTAAAGACGAATTAAGAGTTTTAGACAATCCGATGGCGAAGGAAATCAGCGAAAAAGACGAAAAATAATGAGGCTGGAAGTTTGAAGCTGGATGATGGAAGTTTTTTAACTGTTTAAAAACAAAAGCATCTTTCAAATTCAAACATTTAGATTTAAAAAAATAAAATTTGATTATATGATGATAAGCTCTGCGACGAATTGCAAAACTTCCAGCATCCAGCTTCCATCTTCAAACAATAAAAAAAATGGATTTAATTACATTTAAATTAATACTTGTACTTGCACTTTTCCTGCTTTCATTAACGATTGCAGCCTACTCTACATGGGCAGAAAGAAAAGTGGCAGCCATTATGCAGGACAGAATCGGGCCAAACAGATCCGGACCATTCGGTTTGCTGCAGCCTCTTGCGGATGGTGGTAAATTTTTCTTTAAAGAAGATTTTACACCTGCCAATGCTGAAAAGTTTCTTTTCGTAGTGGGACCTGCGTTGGTGATGTTCATTTCATTGATTACCGGAGCGGTTATTCCCTGGGGAAAAACGTTGAACATTGGTGATGTTTCTTACGATCTTCAGGTTGCTAACATTGATGTTGGGGTACTTTTCATCATCGGTATGGCTTCCATTGGAGTTTACGGAATTATGATCGGAGGTTGGGCTTCAAATAACAAGTATTCACTTTTAGGTGCAATCCGTGCTTCTTCGCAGATGATTTCTTATGAATTGGCAATGGGTCTTGCATTACTTTCTATCATTATGATGACAGGAAGTTTAGATTTAAAGGTAATTACCGAAAATCAGACTGAAGGCAAACTTTGGGGAATTATCCCTATTGGTTCCGGAATGAACTGGAATATTTTCTACCAACCTTTAGCTTTCTTAATTTTCTTTGTAGCAGCTTTGGCAGAAACCAACCGTCACCCTTTTGATTTACCTGAATGTGAATCTGAATTGGTAACTGGGTATACAACCGAATATTCTTCAATGAAACTGGGTTTATACATGTTCGGTGAATACGTGAATATGTTTATTTCTAATGCTTTCATGGTGGTTCTTTTCTTTGGAGGTTACAACTATCCGGGAATCGAGTGGGTAACTCAAAACTGGGGAGAAAACGCCGCAGGGATTTTAAGCATCGTAGCCTTTTTAACGAAAACAGTAATCGGAATTTTGATCTTCATGTGGATCAGATGGACGTTGCCAAGATTCAGATATGATCAATTGATGCACTTAGGATGGAAAACTTTAATTCCATTAGCATTGGTAAACTTAATGATTACAGGAGCGGTGATTTTAGCTTTTCAATAATTTGAGATTTGATGTTTGAGATTTGAAATTGTTTCGTAAAACAGATTTTCACTATCTTAAACAAATAAATTTCAAATAGAATGGCAACGATTAGCAATTTTGAAGATTTAGAAATATGGCAAAGTTCAAGAAGTCTTTGTAAGTTGATTCAAAAAGAATGTTTATTGAATCCGAAATTTTTAAATCACGATAAAAATCAAATTGACAGAGCTTCAGCATCTATAATGGATAATATTGCTGAAGGTTTTGAAAGAGAAGGAAATAAAGAGTTTATAAATTTTCTAACCATGTCAAAAGGTTCAGCAGGCGAAGTTCGTTCGCAGTTGATTAGAGCTTTCGACAGAAATTATTTAGAAGAAGAGACATTCAGCTTTTTAAAAGAGCAAACAATATCTTTATCTAAAAAACTTTCAGGATTTATAAATTATTTAAAGAGTACCGAACATAACGGGAATAAATTTAAAAGATAAAGTTAATAATTAAAGGTTTGAGAATTATGATTATGAAAATTCTGTTCAGAATTAAATTTCAAATCTCAAACTTCAAATTTCAAATCATATAATGAAATTAACCAACAGATCAAAAGTTGTTTCGAATAAAGAGATGACCCTTGCTGAAAAAATCTACCTTCCGGCGATTTTCAAAGGAATGGGGATTACTCTTAAACATGCTGTGAGAACCGTTGTAAAGCGTGCTCCGAATGTTTATTCTTATCCGGAAGTACAGAAACCGAGAGCAGATATCTGGAGAGGTCAGCACGTTTTGAAGAGAGACGAGGAAGGCAGAGAAAGATGTACAGCCTGTGGTTTATGTGCCGTGGCTTGTCCTGCTGAAGCAATTACAATGACTGCTGCTGAGAGAACAAGAGAAGAAAAAGATCTTTACAGAGAAGAAAAGTATGCATCAGTATATGAAATCAATATGTTGAGATGTATTTTCTGCGGTATGTGCGAAGAGGCTTGTCCGAAATCTGCAATTTATCTTACAGACCGTTTGGTGGATGTAGAAACCAACAGAGGTTCTTTCATCTACGGTAAAGATAAATTGGTGGAAAAAATAAATGAAAGGATTGATATTACTGAAAGACAGTCCGAGAAACAAAAAAATGCGGTAAAATAATGGATCAGTTTTTATTTTTCTTGGTGGCGTTTTTAGCAGTGGCAAGTGCGGTTTATTTCGTGTTTGCGAAAAATCCTTTATATGCTATTCTGTCATTAATTGTTACAATGTTTTCCATCGCCGGAATGTACGTTCTTTTGAATGCACAGTTTCTGGCAATTATCCAGATCATCGTTTACGCCGGTGCGATCATGGTTTTGTTCCTTTATATACTAATGATGCTTAATCTTAATAAAGAAGACGAAAGTAAGAAGTCAGGTACTTTAAAATTCATCGGAGTTTTTACTGCAGGTTTGCTTTTGATCGGTATTTTAGGTGTTTTCAGAGGAATCGATCAGAAACACGTGGTTGTTGCCAATGTAGATAAAGGTGTTGGTCTTACAAAAAATCTGGGAAGACTTTTATTTAACGAATATGTTTTGCCGTTTGAGCTTGCATCCATCCTTATTTTGGCTGGTATTGTAGGTGCGGTGTTAATCGGTAAAAAAGATTTATAAAATTATGGGAGAAGTAAATACATTTATGCAAAGCATTCCCTTAGAGTACTTCATTATTCTTTCGTCTGTATTGTTCAGCTTAGGAGTTTTGGGCGTATTGGTAAGAAAAAATGCGATTGTGATGTTGGGTTGTGTAGAGCTTATGCTAAATTCTGTAAACCTTTTACTGGCTGCATTTTCAGCGTATAACGGAAACAGCGACGGACAGCTTTTGGTATTCTTTATCATGGTGGTAGCTGCTGCCGAAGTTGCGGTGGGTCTTGCAATTATCGCGATGCTTTACCGAAACACCCGTTCTGTAGATGTAAGTATATTTAATAAATTAAGAGGATAAAGAATGGAAAATTTAGTGTATGCGATAATACTTTTACCTCTTTTAGGGTTTCTCATCAACGGACTTTTCGGGAAAAACCTTCCTAAAACAGTTGTTGGTTCTTTGGCTACAGCAATGGTTTTCGGATCTTTTGCCATTGCCGTTTATTTATTTTTAAATTTCGATTCTGAAAGCCAGCCACAGGTTTTTACAGCTTTTGAATGGTTCAGAGTAAATGGAATTCAAATCAATTTCGGTTTCCTTATCGATCAGCTTTCTTTGATGATGGTGATGATCATTACAGGAATCGGATCTCTGATTCACCTCTACTCTATCGGATATATGAGTCATGATAAAGGTTTCTATAAGTTTTTTACTTATTTAAATCTCTTCATCTTCTCCATGTTACTTTTGGTAATGGGAAGCAACTACCTCATCCTTTTCATCGGATGGGAAGGTGTAGGACTTTGTTCATATCTGTTGATCGGATTCTGGTACACCAACGAAGAATATGGTAAAGCAGCAAGAAAAGCTTTTATCATGAACAGAATCGGTGACCTTGCTTTATTAATTGGAATCTTTATGATTGCATCGCAGACCAACGCGATCGATTATCTTTCTATAAAACAAAATGCCGGACAGTTTGAACTGGACGGAACAATCATCATCTTTATCACAGCAAGTTTATTCATTGGAGCGACAGGTAAATCTGCTCAGGTTCCTTTGTACACTTGGTTGCCTGATGCGATGGCAGGTCCGACGCCGGTTTCTGCTTTGATTCACGCAGCGACGATGGTAACGGCAGGTATTTACTTGGTGGTAAGATCAAACTTCTTATTCACACTAGCGCCAACCGTTCAGGGTGGAATTCTATTCATCGGATTCTTAACCGCAGCGTTGGCTGGTTTCTATGCATTGAGACAAAACGACATCAAAAAAGTATTGGCATATTCTACAGTTTCACAGCTTGGTTTTATGTTTATTGCTTTAGGTCTTGGAGCTTATACAACAGCGATGTTCCACGTAATGACACATGCTTTCTTTAAAGCTTTGATGTTCCTTGGAGCAGGTTCTGTAATTCACGCAATGAGCAACGAGCAGGATATGCGTTTCATGGGAGGTTTAAAAAAATACATTCCAATTACCCACTTTACATTCCTTATCGGAACATTGGCCATCTCAGGATTTCCATTACTTTCAGGGATGATTTCTAAAGACGAAATTTTGGTTGCAGCTTTTGCTAAAAATCCAATGTATTGGGTATTATTATTCATTTTGGCAGCAACAACCGCAGCATATATGTTCAGACTTTATTATCTGACTTTCCACGGAGAGTTCAGAGGTACTGAAGAACAGAAACATCATTTACATGAGAGTCCGTCTACGATGACTTTACCGTTGATCGTTCTGGCAATATTCTCAGTTTTGGGTGGTTTAATCAATCTCCCTCACTTTATCGGTCACGGTCATTATGCAAAATTAATGGAATGGCTGAAACCTGTGCTTACAGAAGAAAGCTACAAACAAATGGAAGCGACCTTGTCAGGAGTTCCTTTCGGTACAGAAATGATTCTTCTGGGAGCGACAGTTGTAATGTTCTTCACGGTTTGGTTTATCGTTAAAAACATTTATGTCAACAAAAAGAAACAGGCTTTGCCGGAAGAACAGTATACCGGATGGGAAAAGCTTTCAGCGAGAAAATTATATGTTGACGAACTTTACAATGCTCTAATTGTAAAAACAGTCGAAGGATTGGGACGTGGCGGAAAAATGTTTGATAAAAACGTTTTAGATAAAGCCGTAGATTTCGTAGGCGAAGGTGCTGAAGACAGCGGAAGATCTATGAAGCGCATCCAGAACGGAAATGTAGAAACCTACATTCTCATCATGTCTTTAGCTGTGGGAATTATATTGATTGTTAACTTTATATTACAATAATGTCTTATTTACTATTAACATTATTACTTTTACCTCTTGTAGGTTCGGGAATAGTCTTTACGTGGAAAAATGCTTCCAGCAAATATGTAGCATTGGCGATTGCCCTTGTACAAATGCTTCTAACTTTCTACGTGGCTGCGGATTTCGATTTTGCGCCTACCGTAGACAGCGTGTTGCAGTACGAAATCAATTATCCTTGGTCTCAGTTTATCAAAAGTACGCTGCATTTCGGGATTGACGGGATGAGTTTGCTTCTTTTGTTGCTTACCAATATTTTGATGCCGATCATCATTCTTTCATCTTTTAATGAAAATGTAAGCTACAGAAATACTTTCTATGGTTTAATTTTACTGATGCAGTTTGGTCTTATCGGAGTTTTTACTTCTTTAGACGGATTGTTATTCTATATTTTCTGGGAAGTTACTTTGATTCCGATCTGGTTTATCGCTGCTCTTTGGGGTCAGGAAAACAAGAGATTTGAATTCACAACGAAATTCTTCGTATATACTTTCGTAGGATCTTTATTTATGCTTGCAGGATTGATCTATGTCGGAATTCACTCTGCTTCATTTGCACTTACAGATTTATACAATGCCAATTTGGGAGACACGCAGCAGGTAGTTGTTTTCTGGATGATTTTCTTTGCTTTTGCAGTGAAACTTCCTGTTTTCCCTTTCCACACTTGGCAACCAGATACATATACCTACTCTCCTACTCAGGGATCGATGCTTTTATCAGGTATCATGCTGAAAATGGCGATCTACGGAGTTCTTCGTTATTTATTACCGATAACACCATCTGCTATTTTAGGAATTAGCGGACAGATTGTTATTATTTTAGCGATTGTAGGAATTGTACACGGTGCTTTGATTGCTATTATTCAGACGGATATGAAAAGAATCATTGCTTATTCATCATTCTCTCACGTAGGTTTGATGGTAGCGGGAATCTTTGCTTCAGCTGTTGTTACTTTAAGAGGAACTTTCAATGTCGAAGGTGCTGAAGGAGCTTTGGTACAGACTTTTGCTCACGGTATCAACGTTGTCGGACTTTTCTACTGTTGTGATATTTTATACAAAAGATTCAAATCAAGAGACATCAGACAAATGGGTGGACTGGCGAAAGTTGCTCCTAAGTTTGCGGTTCTTTTCCTGATCATTATTTTAGGTTCAATGGGGGTTCCGTTGACGAATGGTTTTATCGGAGAATTTATTTTGATTAAATCGATTTTCAGTTTTAATGTTTTGGCAACAGTTATTGCCGGACTTACTGTTATTCTTTGTGCTGTTTATCTTTTAAGATTCTACGGGAAAGCAATGTTCGGGAAAGGTGACGACGCTGTTTTAAGTACGGCGAGAGATCTTTCGGCAGTAGAGTTTTCAGTATTGGCTAGTATCGCTGTATTTGTAATCGTGATGGGAATTTTCCCTCAGCCAATTATCGATATGGTAGGCAGTTCCGTACAGTTTATTTACAAATCTTTGGTTTCGTAAGAAAAAGGTTTAGTGATATAAATTTTAATTAAATAATTTAAAAAATAAGAGAACAGAAAAATTTAGATAAGACTAATTTCAAATCTCAAATTTTAAATCTCAAATCCATACTATGAGTGTTTTAATAATTGTTTTCCTCACGGCTGTTGCAGCACTGTTTTCAGGAGTTTTTGAAAAAGGAAAATTGGCAAGATACATCGGTATTCTGGGGCTTATGATCGCTTTGGTAGTAAGCTTTTTCCCACAGGCAGAATTTCTGAATCAGTACAAAGCCATGTACAACTACAGCGACAACGCGGCATTGTTTACCAAAATATCTTTGGTGACCACATTATTGCTGTTTTTCCTAGGCGGTTTTGCATTCAGCAATCACAGAAGCCACCAGTCTGAACTCTATGCACTGATGCTTTTTGCTTTGTGCGGTGGGATTACCATTTTTGGATTCCAGAATTTAGTGACATTATTTATCGGGATTGAAATCTTATCTATTCCGTTATACGTAATGGCAGGGGCAAACAAAACAGATTTAAGATCAAACGAAGCTTCAATAAAATATTTCCTGATGGGAGCATTTGCCACAGGTTTCCTTCTATTCGGTATCGCTTTCATCTACGGGAGCACCGGAAGTTTTGATCTTATGAATATTCAGGATTTCAGTATTGCGCATCCTGGCAACATCATGTTTACCATTGGTGTGATTATGATTCTTTGTGCGATGTCTTTCAAAGTAGCTTTGGCACCTTTCCACATGTGGAGTCCTGACGTATATTATGGATCACCCTCTTTGATCACCGCTTTTATGGCAAGTGTGGTTAAGATTTCAGGATTCTTTGCATTATTCAAAATGATGAGCATCGGTTTCGTAGGTGTTACTGAGCAGTGGATTGATATTTTAGGAGTTTTTGTTATCATCACTTTGCTTTTGGCAAACGTAATGGGACTCGCACAAACCAATGCCAAGAGAATGTTGGCTTACTCTTCCGTTTCCCATGCAGGTTACATCGGTCTGATTTTCTTCGGAATGAATGCCATGTCTTCATACACGTTGGCTTTCTACTTATTTGCTTATTCATTGGCGACAGTAGGCGTTTTCATGTGCCTTATTTATGTTGAAAAAATCAAGAGAGAAGCATCTTACGAAGCGTTCAAAGGTTTGGCAAAATCTGAGCCTTTATTAGCAGTAGTAACTGCTATCTCTTTGCTTTCAATGGCAGGTATTCCTTTAACTGCAGGTTTCATGGGTAAATTCTCATTGTTTGCACAGGCCTTAGGAAATGATGATAATGTAGGAATTGTATTGGTAGCCGTTTTAGGTTCAGCGATTTCAATTGCTTATTATTTAAGATTAATTATTGCCATGTTCTTCTTCAAAGAAACAACATTTAAAACAGCAGAAAAAGCTACTATCACGTACAACATCGTAGCAGTTTTTGTAATTGCATCCCTCGTTGTCTTTGGTGTTTTCCCTGATTTGTTTGCAAAAGTTTTTGCATTCGCAGGATAAGAAATTAAATTTAAAATATACACTAACCTTTCAAATTATTTTGGAAGGTTTTTTTGTGCGGAAGAAATTTTAATCTCACTTGTCGTAGAACTACTACAAAATATTATATCAAAACTTCTTAGCTTTATGTAAATAAAAACACAGACACAAATGACAACCCAGGATTTTATTTTGCACAAAGTTCGTCTCACTGACACTTTGGCTTCACTTGCGAAAAGAATTAATATTTCTGCAATCAACCTGAAAAATTTTCATAATCAAAACTGTGAAAACTTGTCTAAACTTTGGGTTAACAATCTTATGGGAATTGAGTTTATTTTAATTCCAACCCATTTTTCTACAAAAGAAGAATTGGAAGTTCAACAAAGAAAAATGTTGCCTCCCGAAAATTATTTTCCTGCTTTTCATTCAAAGCGATATATTGCGGAAGAAAGTTTTGAGCAACCAGGAAAAGAAGATTTAAAACTCAGTTACCATGTTAACCTAAAGATTCAGGAAGAAAATAGTATTTCAATTGTCGAAACTACCCTATCGAACTTTTTAAAAAACCAAAATATTTCTGATGACAAAGTATCTTCGCTGTCACTGGAATGTATGAAAAGTATTTATCCTGTTTCACTTCAACTAGCAGAAAACGGAACTATTAAATCCTGTTCTGATCATCAACATATTGTCAAAAAATTCAAAACTAAGAGAAATGAAATTGAGGACTTCTATATTGGAGAATTGTCGACAGCTTATCTTGATTTATTTGAAAAAAACATTTCTGATGAAGATTATTTTCTGCAAAAACTAAAATCTTGTTTTCTATATCACATTTTATTTCCAAACTTGAAATGGTTTAGCAAAACATCTTCGTGGAAGGAGAGATTATCTATCCAAATCAACTCATTTCCCTTAGAATTTACTTTCAAAACTGAAAATTTCTATGAGATACCAGACTTTGTTGAAACAGCAGTCACCGGCATCATCTCAGATCCCTGCAGTTTGCGTGAACTTTTAAAAGGATTTAGAATTGAAGATGAAAATCCTGAAGATTTCATTCATGCAGAAATTCAGATAAAATATTTTACAGATAAAATAACAAAGCAACTTGATGAAGCAAGAACTTCCTTAAATATATGGCATCAAAATGATTTATTTCAAAAACACACATTACATTTAACAAAACTACAAGATGAAGGCCTACCAAACACCACTGAACGATAGCTTTGCCAGTATTGCAAAAAAAATTTAGTATTAAAGATGAAAATTTTCTCAGAACATTTCATAACCTGAACTGTCCGGAAAATGAAATCATCATCGAAGAAATCCCGACAGGAACGACTGTTTTAATTCCTGAAGATCCTCAGTTTTTAATAGAAGAAAATGACTATAAGGATGAAAATGATTGCATGAATGAGGATGATGAACATGATAAAGAAACCGATGACAAAACTGAAGCTGAAAATCGTACAGAAACCGAAAATTGGGAGAAGAAAAGGCGAAGCAGATGTAAAGCAATTAGAATTTTATGTTACGGTAGAATATTATGCTAGAAAGAAACACGCTACAAAGAATATTCACGTCAACAATCCTCTTCCTCTTATTAATGGAGAGGTAAGAGATTCCCCTGCGGAAGCTATCCCGAAAGCTAAAGACTCTCCAGCAGAACAGAAACCTCCGAGCATGAAAGAGGAAAAAGGAATTGGAGATATTGCTGTAGATAAAGCAAAAGAGCTGTGGGATTGGTTGGAAGCAAAAGGAACCATTATAAAAGAACAACTTCCTACTGTGCAACAGCCGGAGGGAAAATCGCCGGCGGTGGTGAAAGAGACGACAGTGGAAAAGAAAGAGGAAAATTGTGAATGTTACTGTGGTGAAAAAGAAATATCTCCAGAAGAACTTAAGGAAATGATTGTAGCAATGAGAAAAGCAACATTTGATGATGCCGGTGAAAATTTCTACAAATGGAATAAGGACAATCTGTTCACCGCAGGTCATGAACAATTTGTTGATAAATCATATTCAAAATTTGCAGAAGTTCTTAATAAAACCTTTAATAAATACGATATATCATCTTGTATCAGAAAAATACATTTTCTTGCACAATGCTATCATGAAACTGGTGGTTTTATGAGGAGTGTAGAAGGTAATTCCAAGGATAAACTTTGGTATGATCCCTACAGAGGAAGAGGATTTATACATCTAACATTATCAGGAAATTATAAGAAATTTGAAGAAGATTCGGGTTATAATGTTATTACTAATCCAAAAATTGTTTCAACTGATATTGAAGCTGCAGCAAAATCTAGCGGATGGTATTGGAAATACAATGATATGGGAAATATCAATCCATTTGCAGATAAGGATAGTATTTTTGATACATCCCGACTCGTTAATAAGCCTAATGCTACAAAGCCTTCCTCAATTAATGGTTATAATCAAAGAGTAAATGCGGTAAATGCATTAAAAACAATATTCAAATATCCTCAATCATGTTGTAACTTAGGAAAAAAAGAAGAAGCTAAAGAGAATACCGCCTGCTCAAGTGGTTTAAGCGAATGTATCTGCCTCGACACATTTGCTATTGAAGATGGATTTATAAAAAGCTCTAGGATAACAAAAAATCGTGTGGGTGTCCTTGAGCAAGCAAACTTCCGGGATCCAAAATCAAGTATCCAAAAAATAATATTGCACAGAACAGCGGGAGGTACAACGGATGCTTGTATAAATGCTTTTAAAAGTGGTAGAAGAAATAAAAGGGGAGGCATAGATCACTATGGAACACATTTTATCGTTGGAAAGGATGGAACGATTACACAAACAGCCAATCTCTCAAAAGTAACATGGCATTGTGCTGGTTGGAATTCTAAATCTGTCGGAATAGAAGTTGTAGGCTTTGCAATTGATAGAAATGGAAAACCAACATTAGGTTTAAGGGGTCAAAATCCTGTTACCGGATGGGAAGAATTAACAGAGCCGCAAGCAAAATCTGTAGCCTGCCTTGTAAAAGCTTTGTTAAAATATTATAATTTAGATAACAGCAAAATAGATTGCCACGAACATTTAGCTCCCAAACAAAGTGGAGAAGGACAGGTTGTCTTCAATGCTATTAAAGACTATTTATAACTTACTATGAAAAATACATTTATACATCTCACAATATTATTTTTATTTATTTTATCATGTAAAGGACAAGATAAAGATGTAAAAGTAAATGATAAACAAGAAATTGAAATATATTTGGCAAATTGTCAAAATGAATATTCAACGGGTGAGAAAGTATCTGGGAGAGATAAAAATTGGTCTCTTACAAAAAAAGATATTGATGAGATAATGAAGTTGTCCTCGGAAATTACAGAAAACGAATGGCATTTTTCATATCCTGCTACACCTTGTAATATTGAAATTAAGAATTTTTCTTACAAAGGAAAAAAATATAATGTACAAATTAATGGCGGTTCTTACCTCTCTCTCTCTTTAATGGAAAAGAAACCATTATTTTGGGCTGTGATTTACCGAATTGCAATAAATATTTTTTAAAATCAAAAGAAAATATGACGGAAGAAGATTCCTCATTTTCTCAAAACAATGCAAACGTGCTTACAAGAGCAAAAAATTATGAGATAGATTTTAATAAAGATGATACTAAGGATGTTTTACTTGTAGAAAAAAATGAAGCAGGTTATAGATTAGATGCCAAAATAGATGATAAGACGTTCTTCAGTAAAATTTTTGAATGTGATTTTATTGCGATAGAAACCAATACAAAAAACAATCAAACATTTAATTTGGTTTTAGAATATGCAGACCAATATCAAAAACCTTTTAGAAAAATAGTAATTCCTGTATTCTATAAAAATAAGGTTTTATTCATTGAAAAAATTTTTATAGCAACTTTGGGAGTAACCGCAAAAACTGGTAATGAAGAATGGTTACAAAAAGAAATTAAGTTAAAAACAGATTTAAAAAATTTAAATCTTGATGAAATCATTCGAAATTAATCTTTAGGTAGTGATATTAAGTTGTTAACAGTGGCAAAAAAAAAATCAAATACAGAGATTAGTGAAAAAACATTTAGTATTTATAAGTACATTCATTCTTTTTCTAGCTTCTTGTCAAAAAGAAGCCACGAGTACACAAAAAAATAATCAAAAAGATCACACTTCTATGGATAACGAAATTACAACACTAAAAAAACAGTTGGAGAAAGGTGTAAAAGCAACGATTGGCGATGCGGTAGATTATCAAATAGAATATTCCGATGATGATCTTAAAATTGAAGAACAACTTTTAACAGAAATTTTAAAAAAACATGGATTTAAAAGTCTGAATAATGAAGAATTCAAAATAAAAATAAAATCAATATTCACACGCGAAATAGATTATTCCTCAAATAAGGAATTTATCTATATTAATAATTTTAGTAAATGTTCACGAGATCCTATTTATTTTAAAAATAATGTAATTGATTTCGATGGTAACTTTATATTTAAACACAATAAATTTATAGCACCGCTGCTCGCTATTCCTGAATTGATAGATTACGAAAAAAAATATCCCGCAATAATAGATTATGAAAAAATGCTTTCTACAGAATATTTAAACAAAAGTGGTGACAAAATAAAAATAAAAAAGTGGAGAAATGAAAGTAAATTAATGCAACAACGTAATCTAACAATTCAAACAACTGTTGCTAGAAACAAATACTTGTTTAATGACAGTAAGGCAGATTTTACTTGGTTGAAATTTAATGACAAACCCTTTTTAGAATCTTTGGTTAAAATTCACGGCTACTATAATGACGAAGATTTAAATAAGTTTGTTTTAGAAAAAAACAGTTCGAACTTAGATGAATTGGGTAAAGTTCTTTGGATAGAAAAATGTGATGGAAAATTCAATATAAATCAGAAACTATTTGACGTAATTTCTAAGTCATCCGAAGAAGACAAAACAAAATATTTGAATGCAATATCCGAGTACTTATCAAAAAAGGTAAACAGTAATAGTTCAGATTTTGATAATAAATTTTCGAATAAAGCTGAAGTACTTGGAAAAATAGCCTATTTCTGTACCAAAGTTGTTTCAAAAAAAAATAGAGACTACGATTTTTTCAGTATTCTTGGAAGTGATGATGGTGGTAAAAAATATGAAGAAGAATTCAAAAAAAATAATTTTTACGGTATTTCTGATTTTAAACAATTTTGGGATGACACAAAAACAGGTGGAATCACTTATCCAGGAATGGAATAAATATTTACATAGAGTTGTGTAGAAACATAGTATTATCGAAAAAAATATAAATGATAAATCAAATTTTACAAGTTTATCCCAATCAAAAATTCTCCCTATCTTTAAACCCAATAAATATTAAATCAAAAAAAATGAAATCACTTGTTCTTACGTTGATGATGATTCTTTCTTTAGGAACATTATCAGCACAAACCACCGAAGGTCAGCTTACCTACAAAATGGAATTTTCCAGCGATAATCCTCAGATGGCAGCAGCTATTCCGATGATGCAGGGATCTACAATGCAGCTTTATTTTATGAAAGACAAATCTGCAGCAGATGTTACGATGGGCAGCTTTATGAAAATGAAAAGTGTGATGGATACCAAGGCAGATAAAGGTATTGTTCTGGTAGAAGTAATGGGACAGAAAATTGCCAACAACATCGAATCTATTTCTAAAAAGAAAGTAGATAAAGATAAAATCGGAAAGCCGGTTGCAACTTCTGAAACGAAAAAAATTCTGGGTTTCAACTGTAAAAAGTATGTGATCAAAGATCCTGAAGGAAAAGGTGACGACTCAGTATTGTGGGTTACAACCGATATTAAAACAACTTTAGCTGGTCAGGAGCAGTTTTCAAACGGAATCGAAGGTGTTCCATTAGAATTTTCTACAATGCAGCAGGGAATGAATGTTCGTTTTGAAGCAACTAATTTCGACAAAACTGTATCGCCTGCAATTTTCAACCTTACTATTCCTGAAGGTTACAAGGTAATGACTGAAGAAGAAATGGCACAGATGGGAGGTTAATCAAATCTTCGTAAAAACAATATCAAAATACAATCTTCGGGTTGTATTTTTTTTGTCTTACTTTTAAATTTAAACCTTTCAATCAGGCAAAAATTTTCATTAATTTTCCTACCTTTAACCTCCAATTTTTTCATTAGTGTCAGAATTTTTTCACGACGACAGTCCGTTTCAGGTGTATTTATCATTCAAAAAATATTTGGATGTGCTGGAACATATCCGCTACAACGACAGACTGGAATATCGCGTCAACTACGCACAATCGGTCATCGAAAGGTTTAAAAAATTCCCCGAGCTTTGTGAAGGTTCGCAGGATTTTTCTTTACTCACCAAACATAAGGATCTTATCAGAATGTTGCTGGCAGACCTCTTCCCTACCGGTCTTACGCACAATGAAATCAAAGCGGCAAGTATTCCCTTTACCGATATTTCGTTTAATTACACAGAGCGGTTCAGGAAAATACTTTCAGATGCAGGGCACAATTTTACTCTTGAATTTCGGGATATGACGCAGGATGAGATGTATGTGCTTTCCTGCTGCATCATCGTTCAGCTGTATTTTAAAAAAGATATCAAATTTATAATCCCTTTTTATTATGACATTCCGGATCAGCACGGAATTATCCGACATTATAAAATTACAGTAAACTCAGATTTCTCAGAGATCATTCCAATAGATCAAAATAACTTTCCCACCGACAGTGAGATCGAAATTCTCCTTGAAAATCTGGATGATGTAAGTCTTTGGAAGAAGCATTTCCCGCCGCAATCGTGGATGCTGAAAGGCTTCAATATTTTTTCTCTCGTAGACTGTACCTCAGAAGTAGCGTTATCAGACCTGAAATCTACAATGATTCAGATTGATCCCGAAAACCCGCTTCCAAACGAAAATTTAAAGGAAATTTTTAAATCTTATTTTGATGTTGCCGAACTCAATTTCGGACTGATGCTCATGGATCATCAACATCAGAAGCTGGAAAAACTTCCCATCTACGAAAACGTTTTCAGCAATTACCTTCTCGATTTCTGGATCAATCTTTACGATGAAAAAATGCAGAAAACGGCATTTCAAAATATTAAATACAATCCAAAACCCATTGTCATTTCCGATGTAGACAATTTTGATGATGAAATTAAAAACACACCCAATTTTTCGGTATTAACCAAAAACAACATCAAAAGTTTTATGGTGATCCCGATTGTTCATGAAGGTGAAGTTTTGGCTTTAATGGAATTCACTTCAGAAATCGCAGGAAGTTTTAACGGACTTAAACTCCGAAAACTGGATTCTTTGAGCGACATTTTGGTATTTTCTCTTAACCGTTTTAAACACGAGCGGGACAATCAGATTGAAGCAATTATCCAACGGGAATACACCACGATTCACAATTCTGTCATCTGGAAATTCAGGAACGAAGCCGAAAAATATTTTAATGCATCACTTCAAAAAAAATTATATACCTTACGTGAAATAAGCTTCAAAAATCTCAGTCCGCTTTTCGGCGTTTCAGACATCCGTTCTTCTTCAGACAAACGTTTTCAACTGATGTTGGAAGACCTAAACGAACAGATAGATTGTCTTCATCAGCTTTTTACTGATCTGAATTTTCCTGAAAGTGAAAAATACCTTCTCGCTCTCGACGTTTTTGAAAACGAACTCAATAATGATTTTAAAGCCGATACAGAACAGAGATTTCAGTATTTTCTCAGAGAAGAAATCCATCCTTTTTTACAGGCACAACTTGAGATAAAATCGCCTGAAAGTATCAAAAATTATTTTTCAAAAGTGTATTCAGTTAACAGTCTATTCTACTCCAACCGTAGGAAACTGGACGAATCGATCACATTAATCAACCGTAAAATCGCTGATATTTTGGATGAAAGTCAGATGGAAGCGCAGGAAATTTATCCGCATTACTTTGAGAGGTTTAAATCTGATGGCGTAGAGCACAACCTGTACATCGGTCAGAATCTTAATCCTTCAATCAGCTATACTCCAAAGCAACTCAATGAATTAAGATACTGGCAACTGAAAACAATCTGTAAAATTGAGCATGAGTTTGAAAATTTCAGTAAACAGCTTCCTGTCTCACTGGAAATTGCTTCCCTGATCTTTGTTTACAATGAAAGAATTGATATCCGTTTCCGAATGGATGAGAAAAGATTCGATGTAGACGGAGCCCACAATTCTTTTTATGAAATCATTAAAAAACGTCTGGAAAAGGCTAAAATTAAAGATTCTACCGAAAGAATCACCTGTCCCGGTAAAATTACCATCGTCTATTTCGGTATGGAAAATCAGAAAGAATATCTTAATTATATTTCCCGACTTCAGAAAACCGGCATCCTGAAAAATGATGTTGAATTATTGCGGGTTGAAGATCTTCAAGGCGCTTCCGGACTTTTGGCAATGCGGGTATCTTTGGCTTAAATTAATCAGAATAACTTTTTTGAAAGTCCTGAAAGGGCAAAATCAGCATTCGAAAAAATCTATTAACCTACAAAGTCATAAAAGCATATGCAAAAGACAGCACAGAAATAATGATTCCCGCCATAAAAATCTGATAGGTAATTGAAAGTAATTTATATTTTCTGTCTAAAACTTTACCTAAAAAATATAAATCTTTCATCATCGAATCATAAATATATTCCCTGTCTTTAATTAAATCCCGCATCGATGTCTGAAAATCATCAAACATCATCTGATGAAAATTTCCAAAAAACAAAAGATTTACCTTTCTGTCAGCAACATCTTGCTTCGTAAAATTGGTTTTTGTGACATTCGGTTTTGTTGAGAGAATTGCGAAAATAATTGTTAAAACACTCGACAGCAAAAGCAAAAATGTAGGAATAATCAAGTGCGTATTTTTCGGCGTATCCAGTTTCGGAACCAAAACAGAAAGACCCACTGAAATAATTATTGCATTTACAGAAAGCAGAATATTTGCCTTGCTGTCGGCAATATCGCTCAGCCTTGTGTGATTATTTAAAGTAACTCTGAAAAGGGTATCAACGCTGCGGTCAGATTTTTCTTCTTTTTTCTCAGGCTTTTCTTTTTTAGGTTTATCTTCTTTTTCCAGCTTTTTTTCTATTTTTCTGACGTTTTTTTGCTTTAAAGGTTCCCAGTTTTCTTTCGCATAATCAGTAAAATACGAATGTTTATTTTTCAGAAAATCCACATTCAGCACATTCCATTCATCGGTTGAAAAACACGGTCCTCCGGTGAGTTCCCATTCTTTTCTGAGCGCTTCCGCAGAATCATTATAAAACGGGCTCGCAAAATGACTGAAATCTGCATCTTTCATAATCATCTCCGCCATGTTTTGCGGCTGATGGTATTTTTCTGTGGAAAGAATCAGCTTTTCCACTTCTTCAATATACTCATCAGAAAAATTATCTTTTCTGAGAAAATCTCTCATTAAAACAGCTCCTCTCGCCTCGTGTCCTTCGGCATTGCAGTCTGTAAATCCCACGTCGTGAAACCACAAAGCAAGTATAATTTTTTCCCTTTCAACTTCAGAAATATGGCTGTGTTTAATGATCTCTTCCGCCTTCTGAACGGCAAAAGAGGTGTGAATAAAATTATGGTAAAAGTAAACCGAAGATAACTTATCTTTGAATAAGCTTTCTACGTGATTTTTAGCCTTATCTAAAATATTCATTGCAGATTTTTCTTAATGTAAATGTATGAATTTATCTTGTATTAAATCCCTTAAAAATAGCCGTTTCATTAATGGCTTTATCATACTTTCTGTGCTCTGTTCCTGCGCAACCTACAAAGTTCAGAAAGGAAAAGAATTGCGGGAAATCCCTGTTTCACAGACCAAAACTGAGAATGATTTTAAACTTTTCCTGATCGGTGATGCCGGAAACGCTAACGAAAAGCAGGCTCAAAACACCTTAAATCTTCTTAAAAACAAACTCGATTCCGCAGATAAAAATTCGATGGTCATCTTTTTGGGAGACAACATCTACCCACTTGGGATGCCGAAAGAAGGCAGCAAAGACTACGATTCTGCTAGGGTAAAAATGGAAAATCAACTGGCTGTTACCAAAAATTTTAAAGGAAAAACACTTGTGATTCCCGGAAATCACGATTGGTACCACGGTCTGCAAGGCTTAAAGGCTCAGGAAGATTTCGTAAAAACCTATCTCAATGATAAAAAATCATTTTTACCAAAAAATTCATGCCCGATTGATGACATTAATTTAACCAAAGACATTAAGCTGATCATCATCGATTCTGAATGGGCACTGATCGACTGGGACAAATATCCCGGCATCAATAAAGGTTGTGATATCAAAACAAAGGAAGATTTTTATACAGAATTTAAAGATCTAATCGTAAAAAATCAGGATAAAAGAATTATCGTTGCAGTGCATCATCCGATCATCAGTTCGGGTGTACATGCCGGATTCAATTCTGCAAAATCGCATCTGTCTTCATTTCAGGGAAAACTTCCGGTTCCGGGCGTTGCCACTTTGATTAATACTTTGCGAAGTTCGTCGGGAGCGAGCATGGAAGACCTCAGCAATAATCATTATGCAGAATTTGCCGGAAGAATTAAAAACATCGTTCAGGACAAAGAAAATGTGATTTTTGTTTCGGGACATGATCACAATCTGCAGTATCATTCAGATAAAAATCTAAGACAGATCATCAGCGGAGCCGGCTCAAAAACTGACCCTGTTACAATTGCTTCAAAATCTGATTTTTCCTTTGGCGGAAGCGGTTTTGCTGTGTTAAATTTAAGAAATGATCAAAGTGCTGATGTAGAATATTTTTCAGCAAAAAATAATGAACTGAAAAGCCTTTCAAATATTCAGGTGAAAGAAACTCCGAAAGAATTTGTCAATAATTATCCTTCAGATTTACCTGCCACTTTCACAAGTACGGTCTACACTGAAAAAATGACGAAACGCGGAAAATTTTACAGCTGGCTTTGGGGAGATCATTACAGAAAATATTACGCAATACCTATCACCAATGAGGTTTCAGACTTATCAACTTTAAACGGAGGCTACACACCTTTCCGTGAAGGTGGTGGAAATCAGTCGAACAGCTTGAGACTGCAATCGAAGGACGGACAGGAATTTGTGATGCGTGGCGTGAAGAAAAATGCCATCCGTTTTTTAAACAATCAGGGTTTTAAGAAAAGTAGTTTTGGTTCTGAACTTTCGAATACTTTTCCTGAAAGATTTTTAATGGATTTCTACACTACAAGTCATCCTTTTACTGCGTTTTCAGTGAATAATCTTGCGGATAAAATCGGTCTTTTTCACAGCAATCCAAAGTTATATTATATTCCGAAACAAAAGCAACTCAGTCAGTTTAACCAAAATTATGGTGACGAAATGTATATGATTGAAGAGCGTTTTTCATCTGATCCCAAAACTTTGGCTTCACTGGAAAATGCTACAGATATTATCTCGACAGCTGATTTAATTAAAAATCTTCAGAAAAACAGCAATCATGCTGTCGATCAGGATTTG